>CALUJF010000036.1 GCA_944320855.1 uncultured Phocaeicola sp. | reverse complement strand
CTGCTTCTAACTACTCCCCATCCGCTTACAACTTCCGTACTACCGATGTCCAACGTCAAACCGATGTTTCCTCCTACAAGTAGATCACCTTTTTTCAACTGGGCATTTGCTGCCGATACCATCACAAACAAGGCAACTGCCCACATAATCATTCGTTTCATAATCATTCTATATTTAAGCGTTAAACAATTATTTCATTTCTACCAACACATTAGGCTAACGCAGCAATTGCATTTGCTGGTATTCGATGGTCGAGTCAATGTTGGGATTGAAGAAGTAGCTGTCCGACGAGAGGATAGTACCCGCGTCCGAAGTACTCCATACCTGCGTGCCGCTGCCGATGGGGATGTCCACCACCGTACCGTCGCTGCTCACGTAAGGGTTCACGCCCCGTATGGCCTCGCTGTGCAGTTGCGTCACGCGGTCCTGCATGGCACTGGTGCTCTCGTACATGGACATCTGTATGTCGCTGATTTCGGCGGCATTCTGCCGGAGCTGCTCGCTGATGCGGGCGGCCTGCTGCTGATTGCGGATGATGCCCGCCCGCACATTCTGCTTGATTTGCTCGATTCTTCCCTGCTGCATGGAAACGATGGCTTGCGAATACTGGGGATTGAGCTGAATTGACCCTTTCATGCGCCCGGCTTCGTCACCGGCCATGGCCAGACTCTTTTCGTCGGTAGCGGTGAAAGTGGTCAGTTCAAGTACGTTCCATAGACGGCGGTCGATGGTGCGCATTGTGCCGTAAGGCATCCTCACGTCGAGGATGAAGAAGCAGGCCGTCGCCACGTGGTACACCTCCTTGCCATCTTCCAGCTTAATGACACAGACAATGGCCGCCGCATCTGCTTTGGCACCGCGTATCTGGGTAAAGCTGCTGCCCATTGCCGAGTTGGCCAGACCCTGTTGGAAATTCCGCAGGAGTATTTGGCCGTATTTGTCAGCGTATTGTCTCATCGCGTCCGGCAGTTTGTCGTAAGTCTGCACCTCCTTCAGTTCGATGGACCGTGCATGGGGGAACTGCGTCTTCACCACGTATTGCAGATAGTCCTCGGCGGTGGTATATGGCCACTTCATGCTGCGCAGCAGGGGGTGGCGTTGTCCGGTAGCCACACCGTCGTTCTCGTCGTAGTAGGAACGGGCCATTTCGGTGTAGAAGCCCAGTTGCCTGGCTCCGTCGCTTCCTTTGATTTGGGCGTTGGGAGTGCCGTTGGCCTGCTGGAAGTCCTCCAAGTCCACCTTGCCCACCAGTTGCCAGCCGGGCAGACACTCGATGGTAAGCACTTGGGCGTTCTGCATGTAGGGGTCCTTCAGGCTGACCGTCCTTGTCTCATTGCACACGGTAGCGGTGGGCTTGCGCTCGTCCGTACCGGAAAGGTTTGTCCCCTCGGCAGCGTTTCCGCTTACTCCTGTCCCTCCGCATCCGGCGGAGAGACAGGCTGTCAACAATAGTATAGGATACATCTTCATATTTTTAGCATTTGCGATATTTTTGAACAACCATTATCAGAAAGCCAGAACAGGACGTACATAGTAGCCCGCAGTATTAGTATATCCAAAATAGCGCGGGATGGGATTCCCATTATTGTCCACTTTATCAGATGAGGTGTGAAGGTAACGTCTATCAAAATCGTCATATTCATTAGGAATATCTTCACCAACCACACGTATATGTTCTTTCAATTCTTCTCGTGTGGTCGTATTCTTGACTTTCTCGAATTGTCCCTCCATAAATCTTGATTTAGCGGGTTCAAAACGGGGTACGCCGACGCAAGACATTTGTCCGTAAGATGGCAGGAACCATCCGCTGCTATTCTGAGGAGCCGCGAGCTAAAGTTGCCATTTGTAAATGTCACCGACTTCTATTCTAGTCCAAACCCATGCACTGCCATCCAGACTTTGTTCCCAGCCACAGTTCTTTTTACCATAGTTGATGGCAGCTTCCAAGGCTGGGTGTAAACAACAAGGACGGTGTGTAGCTTCATGCTTCAGCATAGCCATGCAGTTGTAATAACCGTTGAAATCTTCCTCGCTATCGATGGTACCCATATGCGTATAGCAATGCTCCGTTCTCGTATCCACGTCTGTATTACCATCGTCTGTCACAGCGTTGCACATCCTGGATTTTATTCCAAATTCATTTACCACGTATCCACCGGGGTTGTCGGAGTTCGTCTGGTTCGGTACATGCGTCAGCGACACGGCATAGCCGTGGACGGTGCTGCTCAGCACGGGGCCGCCTGCGGTGAGCGGTCGGGTATAGTCGGATTGGTCGGTCTCATGCCTTCCGGCGTAGAACACGATGCCGATGCAGGCATCCGCCAGTTCCTTACTCAGCTCGCTGTCGCCACGCAGCAGGGAGCCGTCGTTGAGGTAGAAGTCGCCCAAGCGTGCATGGTCGAGCGGCTTGTTGCCCAGCATGCCGGGCAGCGGCTCGTCGGTGATGGTGAAGGTGTACACCTCGCTCCAGTCTGACGATGCCACCGCTGTCACCGCCTTGACGCTTGCGCTGCGTCCGGTCGGAGCGTCTCCTTCAGCCAGTGCCTTGACGCTCACACTGTGCTCGCCCGGAGCGTAGTCGAAGAGGCTGAAGCTGATTTCGGGTTCGTCAACGGGCACTTCCTCCCCGTCGTCTATCTTGTAGAGGTAGGAAACGGCATTCGCGACGGGTGCCCACGAGACGGTCACGACGCAGCTCTCCTTATTCACATCGGCATTCAGCGCATCGGGGGTCTGCAGCTTCGCGCTTCCGACGGTGAAGTCAGCCTTGCCCCACTCCGAGGGGCTGAACAAATCGGGCTGGGCGGTACTGACTGCCTGCACCGTGATGGAGTGGCTGCCTCCCTCGAATTTACTGTACGGCTGGAGTTCGAGGCGCGTTTCCCCGGTTTCGTACAAGGTTTCGTCGCCGGAAATCTTGTAATGGTAGTTGTCCGCATTCTCCACTCCAGGCCATGAGGCGGTGATGGTCTTTGCGTTTATATCCACATTCACCGCAACCACCGGAGTGGCAAGTTGCGTCTGCTCAGTCGGTTCGCCGGTAGCGGGCGGGTCATCGCTTTCGCACGCCGTCATCAGCGGGAGAACCGCTAAGATATACATTGCCAAGTAGAAGAATTTCGTTTTCATAATGTCATACTTTTTATAAGTTATATTCATTGATAAGCACTTCCGCACCCGGCGGTGAGACAGGCAGTCAACAATAGTATGGGATACATGTTCATGCTGCTGGTGTTTATTGTAATGGGAAATCAAGAATCAGAAAGCCAGAACTGCCCTAACATGGCTATTTTCGTTCTTAGACCAAAAGTGCACGTCGTAGTTGAGCACGTCCATGACCAGCGCGTGTCCCGACGGAAGGTCGTAGAACTCCGAAGAGGACCAGTAATTGTTGTTCCACAAACCTCTACCACCGGTTTCCGTGAAGGGAAGATTTTTATATGACTGATTAATCTGCCAAAGCTGACCGATAGAGGGCAGGAACCAACCACTGCTGTTCGTAGGGGCAGGCACTATACTTGCATACCACACCACGACATAATAGGTAGCGGGGTAACCACTCTCTGCATCAGCATTCAATTTCCCTACACCACCTGCCCAGGTGATGATCGTCTGGGTATAAGCATAGCCACTCCAATCAATATCAGGATTTCTCCAGTTGTCTTGGGCTTTCCCATCACCATCCTTCGGGTAACAAATTAATTTCGAACCAACCGTACCCCACTTGCTATAACTACTCGTCGCGTCTTGCAGGGCAACCACATAGCCATGGCACTGTTTCCGGTTGATTCCGGTAGCACTGTAATCCGACTTGTCGTACACCGACTGACCCGCCGCGAAGACGATGCCGATGCAGGCATCTGCCAGTTCCTCGCTCAGCTTGCTGTCGCCACGCAGCAGGGAACCGTCGTTGAGGTAGAAGTCGCCCAAGCGTGCATGGCCGAGCGGCTTGTTGCCCAGCACGCCGGGCAGCGGCTCGTCGGTGATGGTGAAGGTGTACACCTCGCTCCAGTCGGACGATGCCACCGCTGTCACCGCCTTGACGCTCGCGCTGCGTCCGGTCGGAGCATCGCCTTCAGCCAGGGCCTTGACGCTCACGCTGTGCTCGCCCGGAGCGTAGTCGAAGAGGCTGAAGCTGATTTCGGGTTCGGAAACGGGCACTTCCTCTCCGTCGTCTATCTTGTAGAGATAGGAAACGGCATTCGCGACGGGTGCCCACGAGACGGTCACGGTGCAGCTTTCCTTATTCACATCGGCATTCAGCGCATCGGGGGTCTGCAGCTTCGCGCTTTCGACGGAGAAGTCTGCCTTGCCCCACTCCGAAGGGCTGAACAAATCGGGCTGGGCGTTGCTGACCGCCTGCACCGTGATGGAGTGGCTGCCTCCCTCGAATTTACTGTACGGTTGGAGTTCGAGGCGCGTCTCCCCGGTTTCGTACAGTGTTTCGTCGCCGGAAATCTTGTAGTGGTAGTTGTCCGCATTCTCCACCGCCTGCCACGAGGCGATGATGGTCTTTGCGTCCCCGTCCACATTCACTGTGACGACCGGAGTGGCGAGTTGCGTCTGCTCGGTCGGTTCGTCGATAGCGGGCGGGTCGTCGCTTTCGCACGCCGTCATCAGCGGGAGGACCGCTAAAATGTACATTGCCAAGTAGAAGATTTTCGTTTTCATAACATATAATATTAGGTTAATACAATAGGAAACACACTTCGTTTCTCTTTAAAGATAAGATTTAATATACTTATTTGCAATATGTTACAAACCTGCTTTACATGAACATAGACCCTGCTTACATGAACGGCACGGCAGGAAACACGAACCATTGTTTTTCTCTTTTATCCTGTTAACACATTGGATAAGTAAACGAAAAGAAATATATTTGCAATAAAGAAACCTTATAGAAAACACATGACACAAAAGAAATATATATGCCACCTATTAGCTAAAATGTCTTTCTTACTGGGACTGCTGCTCCCGCTGTCCGCACTATGCGCAACGCATGTAAGTGTAACCGTTACTTCGGGATACTCTTTCCGCCGCTACACCACGCAGGACGGCTTGCCCCAGATGCTCACAGAGTGCATCCATCAGGACAAGATGGGGTACATCTGGATAGGCACCCTTTCCGGATTTGTACGCTACGACGGCTTCGAGTTCGTGCCCTATCTCAAAGGGGGAAGACCGGAAAACATCGTCGCCTTTCATGAGGATAAGTACGGTGTCACAGCCTTGGGTTTCCGCCGCAAACATCTCGCCAAAGAAGGTGGACAGACTGACACCCAACCACTAAACAGCAGAGGGATGCTGCTGAACAACTTCAATTCATCTTCACTGCCACCTGACTATCTCCTATTAGAAAACGAGCAGGAACAAGAACGGGAAATCTGCCGCCTCACCGCTAACGGAACAGAAACCGTGCTGCGCTCTCCTCTACTCGATGAGATGGACGCCTGCCGACGTGTGTTTGCAGATACAACAGACGGTACTTTCTATATACCTACCGCAGAACGGACTTACCGTATCAAAGCAGATGGCACACAACTGCCTGCCCTTCTTGCCACTCAAGGATACTCGATGCTTCGGACTGACAATATGCTTTACCTCTTCGCCGCAGATGGTGTGTATTCCTGCCACGGGGCTTCGACACAACGGATAATACCTTTCCACTTTCTCGCACCCGACTACGGCATCGGAGCCTGTGCCGACAGACAAGGAAACATCTACCTGCACGACGCACATAACCTCTACCGTTTCAACCCCACTAAAAATAAAGTAGAGCAGCTTGTAGATGGCATAAACCTCATCAGGCAGATGTACATCGACCGCGAAGGCAACATCTGGCTTGCCACTTATCAAGGTGTGTACAACTTCTTCCGACTGAACTTCATGAACCACACTTTAACCGACCGTAACGACATCCTCCGCGCCATAGGTATCACCTCTGAAGGAGATTTAATATGCGGCACACTAAACGGCAAACTGCTTGAGGGTAACACAGCTAAGGAACTACATCCTGTTCACTACCCAAATAGCAAAGACAACTACTTCCTGCCATACACCGCCCGTATAGGACAAACCATCTACCTGCTTGGTCAAGGTGATGTACTGGCTTATGAAGATACTCGCAGACAATGGCTTAACCTACCATACCTAAACTACCGTTTCCTTGCCGGATATGGTGACAGCCTGCTCGTCGCTACCAGACAGGAATTGTTCGTCACAGACCGTCATGGACACATTCTAAATACCCACAAAGGACTGCGTGACATATTCTGTGCCTGTCCGGATGGATATGGCAACTTGTATGTGGGCACCGCATACGGTCCTGTGCGGATAAGCGGAAACAAACAGGTCGCCATTCACCAGCCTGAAGAAGGGATTCCATGTACCACCATGACTACTACACTACAAGGTGATATACTAATTGCTTCGGGCGAGAAACTATATACCGTACGCAATGACTCTGCAATCATGATTCATGATTACGAGAGCCCCATTCGCTCTATCTGCCAAACAAAAGACAACTATCTCATTGTGGCAGTGGTAAACGGACTGTACATCACCGACAACAGACTTCTGCAAACAATGTTCTTCAACCGCTACAACGGTTTTACCGGTATCGAACCGCTTGTGGCTCATATAGCCGAAGCGGATGACGGAACAATATGGATACCTTGTGTTGACCGGACTGTTTCATTCCGCTCCCGCGACCTGACATACCAATATACCGTACCAAATCTGGAAATGGTCTCAATAGAAGCATCTGCCGACAATGTTGACTGGCAATCCTTGCCAATATCCTCCAGGCAGATAACGCTCTCCTATCCTATGCGTCACCTGCGCTTTTCTTTCATAGCAGTGTCCCATTCGGCTACGGGCAACGTATATTACCGGTATCGGCTGAAAGGACTCCAGAAACAATGGTCCGAGCCGCAAAGTGCCCGCGAAGTACAATTCAACAACCTTCTGCCAGGCCGTTATAGGCTGGAAGTGGAGGCTTCGATAGGTGCAATCGCCTCACCTGCAATATACATCGACTTACATCTGCGTCCGGCTTTATGGCAACAACCATGGTTTTGGATTATATCAGGACTGCTGATAGCCGGTGGTATATGGGCATTGACCTTCCATTATTACAAGCGCCACGAACAGAAACAGACGCAAAGACTGAAACGTGAAACCATGCTGAACAATCTGCTGTTGAAGTCCATCCGACTAAAGTCTATTCCACACTTCAACTCTAACGTGCTGGCAGGTATAGAATATTTCATATTGAACCATTCTGTGGAGGAAGCCAACAAATACCTCGCCTTATACTCTCGTTTTACCAACACTTTACTGATGGACGTCGATAAGCCATCACGCTCACTTGCGAAAGAACTTGAATACGCCAGCCTATACCTAACACTTGAGCAGTTACGCTATGGGGATAACCTGGCTTACGATATATGCATAGATCCGAAAGCGGATACCTCTGTACAAGTACCTAACATGATGTTGCACACATACTGCGAAAACGCAGTAAAACATGGTCTGCGCAACAAACGTGGTCGCGGACACCTCCTCATTGAAGTAAAAGCCAGAACTGGAGGCATCTGTGTATCAGTCACCGATGATGGTGTAGGACGTGAAGCTGCCGCCATCCTCTCCGGCACATCCACCAAGCAAGGATTAAATATAATGGAACAACAGATTGAACTATATAACCAGCGTAACACCGAGCATATTGTGCAGACTGTGACCGATTTGAAAGATAAGAACGGAAATGCCTGCGGCACACGCTTTGAGTTATATATACCCTATAATTATAATTATTTCTAATCGAACCTGAACATGAAAAACTACCGTGCCATAATCGTCGAAGACGAACGGCTTCCACGACTGTCCCTCATCCGGAAACTGGAGGATTACCACCCTGATATCGACGTCGTAGAATGTTGCGAAGACTACAGCACAGCATTGAAAGCCATCCTGCGTAATAGACCGGACATACTCTTCCTTGACATTCAGTTGCAAGGCTCCACCACACTGCAACTTCTGTGTGAATTGAAAGAAGGTATGCCCCTGCCTCACATAATATTCACAACTGCCTACAACAATTCTGAATACCTGCTTCAGGCAATCCGTCTGGCTGCCGCCGACTACCTCCTGAAGCCGGTAGAAGTGTCCGAACTGGCAAAGGCCATACAGCGCATCAAAGACCGTGACGAACGCAATGCCCTACCGCCTACATCAGAAATGATTACCTCCGACAAATTCCCTTTCCGTACCTTGGACGGCACACTGTTCATCGGAAGAAAAGAAATAGTATTTGTACGTGCCAACGGAAACTATTCGCATGTCACCTTAACAACCGGCGATGAAATCATACTGGAACGTCTCGGGATTATCGAAACCAGACTGGGCGTGGAGCATTTTATCAGAGCCGGACGAAACCTTCTCATCAACCGGCAAATGATTTACAAAGTAGATGTCAGACATAAATCATGCCTTCTGCGTACTCCGGACGGTAAGGAATACAGCGTGGACTTGTCTGCCGGCGGGTTGGATTCGGTGGAGAAATTCACAAAGCAGAGAATGTAGGACAAAATCCTACACAAAAAAATCCCTCTCTGCAACAACAAGCCACAGAGAGGGAACAAAGATTCTCTTATAGTAATTTATCAGTTGTTTTCAGGACGAAGTTTACGTACTGTAACTGCAGTCTGCCACATTTCGCTTTCACGCAAAGCCTTCAATTCAGCTTCGAGTTTTTCGCGATAGTCAGGCTTAGAGTTAGAGTCAATGGAAATCTGAGCTTCGTTACCGCTCTTAACGCTCTGATACAATTTCTGAACTACAGGTTTGATAGCATCGTGGAATGGGCCCATCCAGTCAAGAGCACCACGCTGTGCTGTAGTAGAACAGTTAGCGTACATCCAGTCCATACCGTTCTTAGCGAACAAAGGCATCAATGACTGAGTAAGTTCCTCTACAGTTTCGTTGAATGCTTCAGATGGAGTGTGTCCGTTTTCACGCAATACTTCGTACTGTGCAAGAAGCAATCCCTGAATAGCACCCATCAATGAACCACGTTCACCTGTAAGGTCAGAAGTAGCTTCACGCTGGAATGTAGTTTCGAACAAATATCCTGAACCGATACCGATACCAAGAGCGATAGTTCTGTCGAATGCCTTACCTGTCACATCCTGATAGATAGCGTATGATGAGTTCAAGCCACGACCTTCGAGGAACATAGTACGCAATGAAGTACCTGAACCCTTAGGAGCAACCATGATAACGTCGATATCAGCTGGAGGAACTACGCCTGTACGGTCGTTCCAAGTGATAGCGAAACCATGTGAGAAATACAATGCCTTGCCAGGAGTAAGATATTGTTTGATTTTAGGCCATACAGACATTACAGCTGCGTCAGACAAAAGACACATTACGATAGTAGCTTTCTGGCAAGCTTCTTCGATACCGAACAATGTTTCTCCCGGTACCCATCCGTCAGCGATAGCTTTTTCGTAAGTCTTTCCAGGACGCTGACCAACGATTACATTGAATCCGTTGTCACGAAGGTTCAATGACTGACCCGGTCCCTGTACTCCATATCCTATTACTGCAATTGTTTCGTCTTTCAAGATTTCACGTGCTTTTTCCAATGGAAATTCGTCGCGGGTGATTACATTTTCCATCACACCGCCAAAATTTAATTGTGCCATGTTTTTTAAATAAATTATTAAGTTCAACTAAATATGTTTCTATTCTAAGTTATCAGATATCAGTTGTTTGTTTTTAGTTTAACAATCAGACAGCCTCTATCTGAATATCACTTTGCTTCTTACTACTACCTCACTATCGTTCTTCTTGACTTCGATATCAAATTCGTTTTCCGAAATCTGTTCACGATAGAAAGTAAGTTTATCGCCGAAATAGCTTTCGGCCACATACGCCATCTCAAATCTGTGTACCATCTTGTCGCGGAACGTATCGAGATGGAACAGGTCGAGTATATGCTCTATGTATTTTATGCTGTTCACGTGTCCGTTGCAGTCGATGTCGCTGTATTTAGCCACATATTCACCAACAGGCTCCACAGACGCAACCTTTATTCTTCCCGGTTTAGCTATAGGACAATCTTTTTGGCAAATATAATCCACTATGCTTCCGCCGTGCAGAGTCAGCAAATCGGCCGGCTTACGTGATTCCAAATCTATCATTGCCCATATAGAGCGTGCATAACCTATAGGCTTGCCGTTCTTGTCGAGAACAGAGAAATTACGGTCTGTAAAGAGTCGGTATACGTTTTCCACCCATGTCTGTATGCTGAAATCCTCATATTGCATAGGATATTTCTCCATCTCTATTGCCAGTCTTGACAACACCCATGTATAGTGGCTTTCGTTCAGCTCGGCTATACCGAATCCACGCTCTGTGGCATGAAAACCTGCACAGTTCAGCAAATGGTTTCCCAGAACTCCCATAGTGAGCTTTCCGGTGAAATCCACATGGAAAGGTTCGGCTACGAAACGGTATGTACCAACTTCATTCTTTGCTTCCATAACAAAATATATTTACAAACCCTTATTGTATCTTTCCTCGCGATGAGCCAGATACTCGTTCACACGTTCAAAGCAACTTGTGGAAACTGCTATCCTTCCCGAACGTACAAACTGGAGAACGCATTTAAGTCTTTTCAAGTCCTCGTAAAGGAAAGTTATCTCATCGCTCATACCCACCATCTCTATTATAGAGAACACCGGATTGACCTCTACGATATGCGCATTGAATCTTCTTACAACCTTTGATGCCTCAGGATTATTCTGAAACTCCGGTGTAGATACCTTGTACATAGCCACCTCACGCTGGAAGATTTCCTTGTCGGTAAAATAGTGTGCCTGAATGACATCCATCTTCTTCTCTATCTGGCGTACGACCTTCTCCACAATATCTGCAGTGGTCCAGCAAGTGATTGTATATTTATGTACACCGGCTATTGAGGAAGCCGACACGTTAAGGCTTTCGATGTTAATCTGTCGGCGTGTAAAAACGGCAGTCACCTGATTAAGCAAACCGGCTATGTTTTCCGAATGAACTATGATAGTATATAATGTCTTATTTTCCATGTTTAATCCTCCTACCCGTTAGCAATCCAAATCCATCATCATATAGTTTACCGAGCTTCCCGGAGGAGTCATCGGCAATACATTACCTTCTTCCACCACACATACTTCAAGCAGGAACGGACCGTCTGTAGCGAGCATTTCCTTTATTCCGTCTTTAAGCTCCTCACGCTCTATTACCCTGCGCGAAGGGATGCCGTAGGCCGATGCTATCTGCATATAGTCCGGATTCATCATCGGAGTGAACGAATATCTTCTGTTGAAGAACATAGCCTGCCACTGACGTACATTTCCGAGGTAGTTGTTGTTCATCAGAATCATCTTTACGGGAGCTTTCTGTTCCATGATAGTGCCGAGTTCCTGCATTGTCATCTGAAGGCCTCCGTCGCCCATTATCGCACAAACCGTACGGTCAGGACGGCCGAATGTAGCTCCTATGGCTGCCGGAATACAGAATCCCATTGTTCCCATACCGCCTGAAGTAACCACACTTCTGTTCTTCGTAAACTTGAAGTATCGGCATGACATCATCTGATTCTGTCCTACGTCTGTCACCAGCACAGCCTCATGGTTGGTAGCCTCGCTCACTGCGTTTACCACCTCGCCCATGTTTATCGGACCTTCTGCCGGATAAACCTCAGGCTTGATAACCTTGTCGAATTCCTGCTGCTCGTACTGACGGAAACTGTCAATCCATGCAGTATGTTTCTTAGGCTGTATAAGTTCGGTAAGCATTCCCAGCGTACGTTTGCAGTTTCCGAGAACAGGCACATCCACAGGAACATTCTTTCCTATCTCCGACGGGTCAACATCCAGATGTATCACCTTCGCCTGCTTGGCATATGTTTCAAGCTTGCCTGTCACACGGTCGTCGAAACGCATACCTACAGCTATCAATACGTCACATTCGTTGGTCTTTACGTTAGGACCGAGATTTCCGTGCATACCCAGCATACCCTTGTTCAGAGGATGTTCCGAAGGCATAGCCGAGAGTCCCAGCAATGTACACCCGCAAGGGATATCAGCTTTCTCTACGAACTTCAGAAGCTCTTCCTGAGCGTTTCCCAATTCAACTCCCTGACCTACAAGCACCAACGGCTTTTCCGACTCATTGATAAGTCTGACAGCCTCAGCCAAAGCCTTAGGGTCTGTTTCCGGGTCCGGGTCATAGCTGCGGATGAAATCAACATCTACAGGTTCATAGTCCGTCATCTCCACCTGGGCATTCTTCGCGAAGTCGAGAACCACAGGTCCCGGACGGCCCGAACGTGCTATATAGAAAGCTCTTGCCACAGCCCAAGCCACATCCTCGGCACGGCGTATCTGATAGCTCCATTTCGAGATAGGCTGAGTGATACCCACGAGGTCTACTTCCTGGAAAGCATCTGTACCGAGAAGTCCTGCTCCCACCTGTCCGGCTATCACTACGATAGGCGTACTGTCTATCATGGCATCAGCCACACCGGTAATGGTATTTGTAGCTCCCGGTCCGCTTGTAACGAGGCACACACCCACATCGCCCGATACTCTTGCGTATCCCTGGGCAGCGTGAGCCGCACCCTGTTCGTGACGTACCAATATATGGTTAAGTTTATCTCTATGGTCATATAAAGCATCGAACACAGGCATAATAGCACCTCCCGGATAACCGAAGATAGTCTTTACTCCCTGATGCTCAAGCGAGCGCATCAATGCTTCACCACCTGTTATTTTCTCTTTCATATGTAAGTATTTTTTTAGTCAACAATTCTTACTCCACCCTTATCAGCCGAACTTACCATACTTGCGTAAGCCTTGAGTGCCTTCGACACTTTGCGGTCGCGAGTGACAGGCGCCATCGGACGTGCGGCAAGCTCCTCATCCGAAAGTTTCACATTGATACTGCGGTTCGGTATATCTATTTCGATGATATCACCATCAACAATCTTTCCGATGTTACCTCCGGCAGCAGCTTCAGGTGATATATGTCCGATACTCAATCCCGATGTACCGCCACTGAAACGTCCGTCCGTAATCAGCGCACATTCCTTTCCGAGATGTTTTGATTTGATATACGATGTAGGATAAAGCATCTCCTGCATACCCGGACCACCCTTAGGACCTTCGTGAGTGATGACCACCACATCGCCGCTTACCACCTTTCCGCCGAGGATGCCTTCGCAAGCCGATTCCTGAGAATCGAACACCTTTGCAGGTCCTGAGAACTTCCAGATACTTTCGTCCACACCGGCAGTCTTCACCACACAGCCGTCCTGTGCGATATTACCTTTCAGCACTGCCAGTCCGCCATCCTTGCTGTAGGCATGTTCCAAATCGCGGATACATCCTGTAGCGCGGTCTGTATCGAGTTCCTTATAATAATTGCCCTGCGAGCCAAGTTTGATAGAGAACTTTCCGCCCGGAGCGCTTGTATAAATTCTTTTTGCCTCAGCATCAACACTTTCAGCCGAAATATCATATTTTGCAATAGCCTCAGCCAGTGTCATACCGTCCACACGCGAAACCGATGTATCGAGCAGACCGCCCTTGTTCAGCTGTGCGAGGATATTCATGATACCTCCCGCTCTGTTCACATCCTGAATGTGGTATTTCTGAGTGTTAGGAGCCACCTTGCAAAGACAAGGCACACGGCGTGACAACATGTCGATATCGTCCATAGTGAAATCCACCTCTGCCTCGTGCGCTATAGCGAGAAGGTGAAGAACGGTATTCGTAGAACCGCCCATAGCGATATCAAGTGTCATCGCATTCAGGAAAGCCTGACGTGTAGCGATGCTTCTCGGCAATACACTTTCGTCGCCGTCCTGATAATATTTATAAGCATTTTTTACGATGAGAGCCGCAGCATCCTTGAACAACTGCTTGCGGTTTTCATGAGTAGCGACTATAGTTCCGTTACCCGGAAGAGCCAGACCGATAGCCTCATTCAGACAGTTCATTGAGTTTGCAGTAAACATACCCGAGCAGCATCCGCATCCCGGACATGCATGTCTTTCTATCTGATCTACATCCTCGTCGCTCACTGTCGGGTCGGCCGACTTAATCATAGCATCAATCAAGTCAAGATGCTGACCGCCCCACTCTCCTGCTTCCATCGGACCGCCTGACACGAACACCGTAGGAATATTCAGTCGCATGGAAGCCATAAGCATACCCGGAGTAATCTTGTCGCAGTTTGAGATGCAGACCATAGCATCAGCCTTATGAGCGTTCACCATATATTCCACACTGTCGGCAATGATATCCCTCGATGGCAATGAATACAACATTCCGTCGTGTCCCATTGCTATACCGTCGTCTATCGCAATAGTATTGAACTCTGCAGCAAAGCATCCGAGTTTTTCTATTTCCTCTTTCACCTGCTGACCTATCTCATGCAAATGTGTGTGTCCCGGAACGAACTGTGTAAACGAATTGACAATAGCTATGATAGGTTTTCCCATCATTTCCTTTTTCATTCCATTTGCCACCCATAATGCTCTTGCACCGGCCATGCGTCGGCCCTGTGTGCTCATCGAACTGCGTAACTCATTTTTCATTTTTATCTCTCCTTATTTAATCAAAAAGCCTTTCCCATACACGTGTGAGAAAGGCTTTAATCAATATCATATATATGCAACTACATACATGAACCTTCCTCACCTCTTGGTTCCAAGACCACGACGCGGATAATATGCAGGACTGCAAGGTTAATAATAATGTTAGTTGCTTTCATACTTTTTCTTTTTATTTCGTTATTACGATTGCAAAGGTAAAGGCTTTTTTGATATAAACAAATAAAATGATAGTTTTTTTTGAAGAAAAATATCATTTATCAGAGAAAAGGGCTTTTTAGCTACATATTATTACATGACACTTGAGTCCGGAAAGCATGACAACCGCCTGAAAAAGGTCACAAGACTATAGATATTTCTCAAAACGGGCCGTTCTGAAAAGCGGAACACGAACGTGTAACGCGCGGAACACGTACGTGACGCGGGCGGAACACGTACGTGTTACGGTTTCTTTGACAAAGAATTTATATTTATCTTTGCCGATGTTTAAAACCTTCTGATTTATTATTAACTTTGTTCCAATCAAAAAACAAAGAGTAGTAACATGAAATTCATTTCCAAAATATATCAGCACTGGTATAACTTCCTCCACAATGGTGAGCGAGCACAAGAAACAGGAGAAACGCAAATGCCCGCGCTGCAACCGCGACGGACACGATTTCGAAGCCATCTACTGTAAATATTGCGGTGCGAAACTGAAGGCGGAAAAGCCCCGGGAGTTTGTGAATGAGAGGCCAAATGATGAGCGATTCTGACATCAGAAAGTAAGAAAACCAGCATTTCGTTTGTATCTGCATACACATTATTATATATTTGGAAAATATTTTGGAATAATCATAATTGAAATTTAGCATAAGAGCACATGGCGAAGACAAACAACACAGCCGACATAGGCTTTGAGAAAGAGATATGGAAGGCGGCAGACCTTCTCAGGGGAAACCTCGACGCATCGGAGTATAAGTCCGTAGTATTGGGACTGATTTTCCTGAAATATATTTCAGACCGTTTCGAGGTGAAATACAACGAACTTGTAGACGAAGGCGACGGCTTCGAGGAAGACATAGACGAATATACAGCCGAAAACATCTTCTTCGTTCCTCAGGATGCACGCTGGGCGGTAGTGGCGGAAGCTGCACACACTCCGGAGATAGGTACGGTGATAGACAATGCCATGCGCCTGATAGAGAAAGAGAATCCTCGGCTGAAAGGCATATTGCCAAAGAACTTCGCCCGTCCTGAACTGGACAAAAGAAGGCTCGGCGATGTGGTAGACCTCTTTACCAACATCCGCATGAAGGAGCATGGCGATTCAAAGGACATCTTGGGCCGTACATATGAATACTGTCTGTCGAAGTTTGCCGAAGCCGAAGGCAAGCTGGCCGGTGAGTTCTACACCCCGGCCTGCATAGTAAGCACCTTGGTGGAAGTATTGCAGCCATACAGCGGCCGCGTTTACGACCCTTGCTGCGGTTCGGGCGGTATGTTCGTACAGTCTGCCAAATTCATAGAAAGACATCAGGGAAACATAAACAATATCTCCGTATTCGGACAGGACAGCAACCCTACCACATGGAAAATGGCACAGATGAACCTTGCCATCCGTGGCATAGAAGCCGACTTGGGCAAGTTTGCAGCCGATACATTCTTCAGCGACCAGCACCCTACGCTGAAAGCAGATTATATACTCGCCAATCCGCCCTTCAACCTCAGCGACTGGGGAGCCGACAAGTTGCAGGACGATGTGCGCTGGAAATACGGTATTCCGCCATCAGGCAATGCCAACTTTGCATGGATTCAGCACATGATTCACCACCTCTCTCCGGGCGGCCATATAGGTATGGTGTTGGCCAACGGTGCCCTTTCGTCGCAGTCAGGCGGTGAAGGCACAATCCGCGAGAATATCATCAAGGCGGACTTGGTGGAATGTATTGTGGCCATGCCGTCGCAGCTGTTTTACACCACAGGTATTCCCGTATCACTCTGGTTCCTAAGCCGAAACAAGAAGCAGACAGGAAAGATTCTCTTCATCGATGCCCGACAGATGGGAACAATGGTTACGCGCAAGCTCCGCGAACTGACCGAAGAAGACATCCTGCGTATAGCCAAGACTTTCAACGATTTCCAGGCCGGAACATTGGAAGACGAGAAAGGATATTGTGCCGTAGCTACTCTCGACGATGTAGCCAAGCAGGACTATATACTTACTCCGGGACGCTATGTAGGCATAGCCGAAGCGGAAGACGACGGCGAACCGTTCCAGGAAAAGATGGAGCGACTCACATCAGAACTGTCTGAGATGTTTGAGAAGTCGCACCAGTTAGAGGAAGAGATTAGAAAGCAGTTGGGGAGTATTGGGTTTAGGATTTAAAAGGTAAAACAGTAAATTTTCACTTATGAAATTATATAATGTATGTGATTATGTAACAGAAAGAATTGATTCACAATTTCTTACTACCTATAATTACATTTCAACAGAAAATATGTTACCTAACAAAGAGGGTATTACTTATGCAAATAATATTCCTAAAGGTAACGTCATTGCATATAATAAAGGAGATATACTGATTTCAAATATTAGACCATATTTTAAGAAAATTTGGCAAGCTAATATAAATGGTGGATGTTCATCTGATGTACTATGCATAAGAGCGAAATCTACTGTATCTTCTAAATTTTTATTTTATCTGTTAAGTCAACAAAGTTTTTTTGATTATGTAATGTCCGGTTCAAAAGGATGTAAGATGCCAAGAGGAGACAAGCAACAAATTATGCAATGGGATATTGAACTTCCTACATTGGAAGAACAAACTGCAATTGCTAATATACTTTCTTCTCTTGACGACAAAATCGAACTAAACCGCCACATAAATGAAAATTTAGAGCAGCATGCACAAGTTTTATTCAATAACATGTTTGGCTCACAGATAGATAATTTAACCGAGACACCATATTGTTTAGGTGACTTAATTAATTGTATTGATAATAGAGGGAAAACGCCTATGTTATCTCTTAAAAAAACAGAATTCCCCATTATCGATGTAAAAGCTTTATCAGGTAAAAGTAGAATCATTAATTACGAGAATTGTACAAAATACGTTTCAAAAGAAACATATAACACATGGTTTAGAAGTGGGCATCCTATGCCTTGGGATATTTTAATGTCGACAGTAGGTAGTTTAGCTGAACTAAAAATATTTTTAGGGACAAAAGGTTGTATAGCCCAAAATGTTATAGGTCTAAGGGCAAAGAATATATCTGCTTTATATCTGTATCAGTACTTACTTTATGTAAAAGAAAAACTTTTAACCTATAACATTGGTTCAGTTCAACCAAGTATAAAAGTTACTCACATTATTAGATATCCTATTTTTGTGCCATCAGAAGATGAATTAAGAAAATTTGATGAAGTAGCCAAGCATATAACCAATCAAATTTATACATTAAATGAACAAATAATTTATTTAAGTAATCTTCGTGACACCCTCCTCCCAAAACTCATGTCAGGCGAACTAAAGCTCAGTGAAATAGAAACGAAATTAAATGAATAAACAAATACATTACTGAATTTTCTTTTATGGAATATTTTGAAATGCTATATAATAAAGGATGGACTGACTGGAAATCCTTTCCTGATCCAAGGAAAGGAGAATATCTAAATGTTCCATTCGGAAGTGGTGTGTATCAACTTAGGAATAGAAGAATTGGTAAGTTTGTCTTATTTGGTACCGGTAAAAATCTTGCATACAGAATGTCATCATTGTTGCCAAAACCTTTCGGTGCGGGTACAAGAAAAAACGAAGATAAGCCCTATTATGTTTTAAATAATATACAGGATATAGAATACCGTACAATTTCGTTTATTAATAACGATGAAGCCAAACGATTTGAAAAATATACCAAACATAAAGAAGAATATCTTTTCAACTCATAATGAGCATAAATGTATTCTTCAATTTTTCAAAAAAACTTGTTTTTATGCCATTATTTTTCAGAAAATGGAGTAAAGATAATTATATTTGCATATTATATTATCAGCATTAAAACTTCGCAGATTCGTATATTGTGTGTATCTCCGATAAATAATGCGAAACGTAGATTATTTAAGTTTTGCCTGTTTGCAGAACCATTTGACATAAATAATATCACTAATAAAATAAAAAAGAAATATGGCAACAGCAGCTCAATTGATAACACTTGTAAAAAGCCATTTCGAAGATAATAATGAGAAGTTCAATACTGTAGCATTACAGATAGCTGCTCATGAGGCTAAATTAGGTCATACTAATTTGGCTAATGACATACGCAAAATCATAGATACTTCAAAAATAAATAAGCCAAAGCTAAAGAATATAGATCCTAATCTGCAAGGATTGTTTTTGGAAATATTTCCTCAGGAGCGTTTGGCAGATTTAGTTGTTGCGCCACATATCAAAAACAGAATAGAGAGAATTATCAATGAATTTACATACAGGGACAAACTGTTTAAGCACAACCTTGAAAACAGACGTAAAATTCTGCTCTCCGGACATCCGGGAACAGGGAAAACAATGACTGCTTCAATTATTGCCAATGAATTGAAGTTGCCTATGTATGTTGTTCTTATGGATAAAATTGTAACAAAATACATGGGCGAAACGAGTGCAAAATTGAGGCAAATTTTTGATTTCATAGAAAATATTCCTGCTGTATATCTGTTTGATGAATTTGATGCCATCGGAGGTCAGCGTGGGAAAGACAATGATGTCGGTGAAATGCGTCGTGTACTGAATTCATTTCTTCAATTTATAGAACGTGACCATTCGGACAGTTTGATTATTGCAGCTACAAACAATCTGGAGCTTCTTGATCAGGCTTTATTCAGACGTTTTGACGATGTAATACATTATCAATTACCTTCTGATGATGAAAAGGTCCAGTTATTGAAGAACCGTTTAAACGGCAGTCTGAATAAAAATGAGATAAAAGCACTTTTACCTGAATTAGATTCTTTAAGTCATGCCGAAATAAATCAAGCATGCTTGGATGTAATAAAGACTTCGGTTATATATGATACCCCTATAAAGTTTGATTTGGTTATTAAGACTATTAACGAAAGGAAGTCTGCATATAATAAATAATACCGGCTTATGGAGCAATACGAACATATTATATTACCGGAACAGGTTAGAACTTCTGTTGGATTTTCGCCAAGAACATCAGGCGGAGGTAAACCAAAGATTCCAATAAGAAATAGACTTGAACATGCGGCACGTCTGGAACGTCTTTTTGAGAATGCACGAATTCAAAATGAAAAGATACAAGAAGACATGTCGGCAATATCTCTGCCTGCACGAACTGGCACATATCTGGAATTTGCAGGAGCTCCAGCAAATGATTTGTTGGCGACGAGTTTAGAGAAGCAGAAATCCGGTATCAGGTTGCTTAATATAAGGACTGCATTGACTGCTGAAAATGAAGAACAAACTTTCGCTACTGTATATGTACCACATGGTGAGGAAAAGGTATTTATTAATAAATTAAATCAGTATGCTTATGAAGAAACAGAATCAGGTAAGCCTAAAAATGATAGACTGTTTCGTAGTATTGAATCTGTAAGCATAGCATTACTCCGGTCTTTATGGACTGATAGTATAAATGAATTTCCTACAGAAAATACAGATTGGTATGAAATATGGATACGTACAAATGAATCGGATACAATAGAAGAACAACATAAATCTTTTATTGATACCCTAAATGCATTGCACATACAATATAAAGAAGACTCTATTCTTACATTCCCTGAAAGGTCTGTATTTTTGGTTCATGCTAATATTGAAGCTCTATCCCTGTTATTGCAAAGTTCAGATCAGATGGCAGAGATAAGAGGAGCACAAATACTGACCGGATTACTATTAAAAGAATGTAGAAGTGAACAGCAGGAATGGGTTGAGGATTTGCAAAATAGAGTAAACTTTAACCCTAATGAAAAGTCTGTTGTTTGTGTTTTAGATACAGGAGTGAACAATGGTCACCCTCTTCTTTCTGAAATAATCAAAGATGAGCATTGTGGCAGCGTCGTTGGCGAAGGTGCTGCTGACAGAAACGGACATGGAACTTGTATGTGTGGTACCACAATTTATGGAGATTTAAGAAATTGTATTGCCAACAACAATCCTGTCATTATCGATAATCATATAGCTTCAATTAAATTACTCCCATATAAATCATCCAACGAGAAAGACGCATGGGGATATTTGACAAAACAGGCTGTTGCGGTTTCAGACGTAATGTTTCCGAAGAAGAGTATTTGTTATTGTATGGCAATAACTGCAGAGGATTGTGAGAAAGGCAAACCATCTTCGTGGTCCGGTTCAATAGACTCTATAACATACAATGAAGGGAATGATGGAAAATTATTCATGATATCTGCAGGAAATATACGCGATATAAACAACCAGGACAAAGGTGTTATAGAACAATATCCTTATGGTAATGGATTACGTCCTGTACAGGATCCCGCCCAATCATGGAATAGCGTAACAGTCGGTGCATATACAACACTTACGGCTAATAATAGTTATGAATTAAGAGATAAAGAGAGAGTTGCTCCAAGTGGAGGTATAAGTCCATTTTCACGAACGTCTTTATTATGGGAAAAGTCTTCACTTATAAAACCTGAAGTGATGTTCGAAGGTGGTAATCTGATAAAAACTAACGATAAAGATTTTCCTTATTCTGATGTTGAAGAGTTGCAATTACTTACTACAAGCAGCAATTTCTCTATAAAACGTTTCTTTGATGTCATAAATGCAACAAGTGCAGCAACTGCTCTTGCCTCTAAATTTGCCGGAAAACTACAAAGCAAATATCCTAAGTTATGGGCTGAAAGTATAAGAGGATTAATGGTACATACCGCCAAATGGACGCAATGTATGGAAGAGCAATTTCCTGTAAGTAATAGAAAAGAGATGGAACGCAGATTGAGATTTTGCGGATATGGAGTTCCGTCAGAAGAAAGAGCTTTATATAGCTACGGTAACGGATTAACATATATTGCACAAGAAACCATACAACCTTTCATTAAAGAGAGAAAAGGCAATGTAAAAATTAATGAAATGCATTTTTTTGAATTCCCATGGCCAAAAGAAATTCTTGAACAACTTGGAGAAATCGAAGTTTCCATGAGAATAACACTCTCATATTTCATTGAGCCAGCACCGGGTGAGATAGGTTGGAAAGACAAATATAAGTACGCTTCATGTGGATTAAGATTTGATGTCAATAATGAAAACGAAGATAGTAGAGCGTTTCAATTAAGAATCAACAAAGCTATAGAAGCTGAAGAAAATGAAGACAGAGGCAAAAATGATTCTTCTCGGTGGACTATTGGATCTGATAATAGGAATAAGGGTTCAATACATTCTGATGAATTAAAATTAACAGCTGCTCAATTATCTACATGTAACTTGATAGCCGTGTATCCAATTGGTGGATGGTGGAAAACACGAACAAACTTAAAGAAGTATAATAAGAAAATTCGGTATTCACTTATTGTTTCATTAGATACACCTATAGAAAATATTGATATGTATGTAGATGTACAAACAAAAATTGCTGCAATGGTTCAGACTCCTGTTAATGTTGAAATACCTATAAACGAATAATTACTACAAGGACATTCCATTAATTAGAATTAAATTATTCTCTTGTTGGATATTTTTATTTTATCGGCTGTTTTTCAGCCGATAAAATTATTTGTAACAAGGAAATCACACACCTAATACTATATTTGCATCAATATTCAACTTCCGGCTTATTTCACGGGCAACTTTCAAAGTTGGTTCACATTTACCGGAAATATAATCACTTAAGCGTGAAGGACTGACTCCAATCAATTTTGCCAAAGATTTTTGATTAAGCCCCATTTCATACATACGGAGTTTAAGAACACCAACAAGGGTGGGTTCTCCCAACGCAAAATGTTCTTCGGAATAGTCTGCCACAAGGTTAGAAAGTAATTCTAATTCTATGCTGTTGGAATCATCGAGTGGAGTTTCGTCTGTAACCAACGGAAGCAACTCTTCTACTCTTTTCACTGCCCAATCGTATTGAGCCATTGTTTCTATTTCAGTCATGCAGGTATAAACTATAGCGGTAATATCAATTATAAAGATAAAAACAAAGTACCAATATTTAAAATTATTTTACATAAATCAGAATTATTCATACGTTCACCACCCGTTCATTAGGCATTCACTGCCCATTCACTGAACGGGCAGTGAACACAAAATAAACATAGTTATAACGCAATTCCAACACTCTTCGAATGCTGTTCTAACACCATTATAAATCTATTCAAGCACTGTTTAAACACCGCTTAAATTCTTTTTAAATGCATTTTAAAAATGCTACCCCCACAAGTACCCCCTCAAGCTCCCCCACAAGTCAGGCAAAATTTGTCGTGCACTAAGCATTCATTGAGAACTGTATTTAGTACGAAATTCTAATACTATTATAAGTGAATGAGAATCTTCAATAAATAAGATAGCATATCATCCGAAAAAATTATTACTTTTGTAACAATCTCCACAAATGACATCGATATGGTAAAAAGAATAATACGGAACAGTACTGCTGAGTTTCTTATCTTTATGCTTGAAGGTAAGGAGGACGGAATACAGGTGATGTATAAAAATGAAACTGTTTGGGCTACACAAAAAGCCATGGCTCAGCTGTTTGACTGCTCTACTGACAACATAGGCATTCATCTTAAAAATATTTTCAATTCAAATGAATTGGATAAAGAATCAACTACCGAGAAAATTTCGGTAGTTCAAAAAGAGGGTGAAAGAGAGGTAAACAGAGCTACCATGTTCTACAATCTCGATGCCATAATATCAGTGGGATATAGAGTAAATTCCAAACGTGCAACACAGTTCCGGCAATGGGCAACGTATATCCTCAGACAGTTTGCCATTCGAGGTTATGTCATCGACAAGAAAAGAATGGAGAACGGCTCATTTATAGGAGAAGATTATTTTGAGCATCTGCTTGCCGAAATCAGAGAAATCCGCATGAGCGAACGCAGGTTCTATCAGAAACTGACAGACATTTATGCTACTGCCATTGATTACAACAAAGATGCTCCAACTACAAAACAGTTTTTCCGGAAAGTACAGAACAAAATGCACTATGCTGTACATGGACATACCGCAGCCGAACTGATTGTGGAACGGGCCAATGCTGAAAAGGAGAACATGGGACTTACCACCTGGGAAAATGCACCTGACGGTAAGATAGTCAAACCTGATGTCAGTATTGCAAAAAACTATCTGAAGGAAACAGAACTGGAAGATATGGGGCATCTGGTGAATGCGGTGCTTGACATGGCGGAACGTATGGCAAAACGGCATATTCCTATGACCATGGAGGATTGGGCTAAGAGAATTGACATCATCCTCGAAGCCGGAGGAGATGAGATCTTGGATAATGCAGGAAAAATAAGTGCTGAATTTGCCAAAGCTTTTGCCGAAGCTGAATTCGAAAAATACAGAGTGATACAGGATAAGCTGTTCAACTCTGATTTCGACCGTTTTAATAACGATAATCTTCTGCCTCTTGATTTTAATCCTGATGCGGAATAACTCATAACATAAAAATGAATTAATATAATACCATGTCATTCACAGAAGACAATTATGAAAAAGCGGTGATAGCGCTGTTCGAGCAGATGGGTTATACTCATCTTTACGGCCCTGACATAGAGAGGGATTATTATGTTCCGTTCTATGAAGAACTGCTAACGGACTGTCTGAGCAACGTAAACAGGGGGAAACCGCAAACGGCTATAAACGAAGCTGTTGCCAAACTGAAAGATATAGACACAGGAAGCCTAACTCAGAAGAACGAGCTTTTTATGGACTACCTGCAACACGGAATAGAGGTTTCATACTTCGACGGCAAGGAGCAACGGAACGACATTGTATATCTGATAGACTATGAACATACGGAACGCAACGATTTCAAGATAGTAAACCAGTGGACTTTTGTGGAACATTCGGAGAAGCGTGCGGACATAGTGATATTCATAAACGGACTGCCGCTTGTGGTTATGGAGCTGAAATCTCCTTCGAGGGAGGAAACGGACGCTTCGGAAGCGTATCTGCAACTCCGAAACTATATGAAAGAAATTCCGTCGCTTTTCATATATAATGTTTTCTGCGTGATGAGCGACATGGCATGTTCGAAGGCAGGAACGCTTACGAGCAAGGAAGACCGATACATGGAATGGAAAACCAAGGACGGCGACTATGAGAGTACGGATTTTGCCGACTATGATACTTTCTTCGAGGGTATATTCCAAAAGGAAAGGCTTCTGGATATTATAAGAAACTTTGTCTGTTTCTCGAAGGATGAAGCCGGTGCGGCGAAGATTCTTGCAGGATATCATCAATATTTTGCGGTTAAGAAAGCTATAGAGAGAACAAAAATTGCGGTACAGAATGACGGTAAGATTGGTGTGTTCTGGCATACGCAAGGAAGCGGAAAATCTCTTTCTATGGTTTTCTACGCTCATCTGCTGCAGGACGAGATTTCACAGCCTACAATAGTGGTAATTACGGACAGAAACGACCTTGACGACCAGCTGTATACACAGTTTGCGAAGTGTAAGGATTTCCTGCGTCAGGTACCAGTACAGGCCAAGAGCCGTGATGACCTGAAATCGCTGCTGGCAGGACGCGAGGCAAACGGTATTGTATTCACCACCATGCAGAAATTCGAGGAATCCGCCGAGCCTTTGTCGCTCAGAAAAAACATTGTAGTAATGACTGACGAGGCGCACCGCGGACAGTACGGCTTTGAAGAGAAAATCCGCATGACCAAGAATGAGAAGGGCGAAGATATTGCAAAACGTGTAATAGGTACAGCAAGGATTATTCATGACTGTCTGCCGAACGCATCGTACATCGGTTTTACGGGTACGCCGATATCTACCAAAGACAGGGATACGGTAGAAGTCTTCGGAAACTATATCGACATTTATGACATGACGCAGGCTGTGGCCGACGGTGCAACCTGTCCTGTGTATTACGAATCGCGCGTGATAAATCTTAATCTGGACGAAGCTACACTGAAGGCTATCGACGACGAATATGATTTGCTTGCCGAAGAAGGTGCTACGGAGGAACAGATTGAGAAAAGCAAGAAGGAGATGTCGCACCTGGAAGAGATTCTTGGTGCACCGGAAACGATAGATTCTCTGTGCAGGGATATACTGAAACACTACGAAGAGAACAGGCAGTATGAACTTACTGGAAAAGCCATGATTGTGGCTTATTCGCGACCTATAGCAATGAGTATCTATCACAAGCTGCTGGAACTGCGTCCTGACTGGGATGAAAAGGTAAAGGTGGTAATGACGGGCAGCAATAAAGACCCGGAAGAGTGGCACGACATTATTGGCAACAAACAATATAAGAAGGAACTTGCAAAACGCTTCAAGGACAATGACGACCCGATGAAAATTGCTATCGTTGTGGATATGTGGCTGACAGGGTTTGATGTACCGTCACTGGCTACGATGTATGTGTATAAGCCTATGAGCGGTCACAACCTGATGCAGGCTATAGCACGTGTGAACAGGGTATTCAACGGGAAGGCAGGCGGACTTGTGGTGGACTATATAGGTATAGCTAAGGCTCTGAAAGAGGCTATGCACGATTATACACGACGCGACCGCGAGAAATTCGGTAATCCGGACATCAAGGAAACGGCTTTGCTTAAATTCAGGGAAAAACTGGAAGTTTGCCGTGACTTGTTCCACGGCTACGATTACAGTAACTTCCTGACTGAATCGGACCTGGAACGCGCTCAAGTCATAAAAGGGGGGCTAAACTTTATAATGTCGCCGGACAAGCAGGAACAGCGTCAAACGTTCTTGAAAGAGGCTATGCTTCTGCATAATTCGCTTACTTTATGTCGCAGTCTGCTTAACGCTCAACAACGAAATGAGGCCTCTTTCTTTGAGGCTGTCCGTACCCTGCTCACACGAATGACAGGAAAAGGAAAAATCTCCAAACGTGATATTAATGCAAGAATCGGCGAACTGCTCAAACACAGCATCAGGAGCGAAGGGGTGATTAATCTTTTCTCTGACGTAAAAGCTGAATTCTCATTATTTGACGCTGCTTTTCTTGACGATATCTCCAAAATGAAGGAAAAGAACATAGCGGTAGAGCTGCTGAAGAGGTTACTGGCAGAACGTGTGACTTTGTATCAGAAGACGAATATAGTACAGGCTGAAAAATTCTCTGACCTATTGAACCGTTCATTATCGAATTACCTTAAAGGATTGATTACCAACGAAGAGGTAATACAGGAACTTTTGGCACTGGCAAAAGAGATTTCATCATCCGAAGCTGCCGGAAATGACTTGGGACTGACCAGCGAGGAGAAATCTTTCTACGACGCACTGACCAAACCTCAGGCCGTTCATGATGTATATACAAACGAGGAACTTGTCGCAATGACCAAGGAGCTGACAGAAATTCTCAGGAAGAACCGTACCATCGACTGGCAGAAAAAGGAATCGGCACGTGCAGGTATGCGCAAAATGATAAAGCGTCTGCTGAAGAAATATAATTATCCACCGGGAGAAGCTGCTAATGCTCTTGAAACCGTTATTCGCCAGTGCGAGCAGTGGACGGACAATGAAGCTGTCGCAAACGAGCCGAAAACTTATAGTTTGAATGAAAGTTATTATTCCATGGCTGCCGAGAATCCGACGATTTACAACGGCAGATAACAGTAAAAAATATATACTTATTTAAGACAATTACAATAAAAACATCGTATTAGAATATGAAAGGAAAAACAATATTAATCACCGGTGCCACAAGCGGCATAGGTGAAGGCTGCGCAAGAAAATTCGCGGCAATGGGAAGCAGACTTATACTGAACGGAAGAAATACTGAAAAGCTGGAAAGCCTGAAACAGGAACTTGAAAAGGCAGGAACAGAAGTCGTTACTCTCCCGTTCGACGTAAGAAACCGTGAAGAAATGCGGAATGCCATAGAGTCTCTTCAGGGTGAATGGAAAAACATTGATGTGCTGATAAACAATGCCGGACTGGTATTGGGTGTCGATAAAGAGCACGAAGGTTCATTGGACGAATGGGATGTAGTGATAGATACAAACATAAAAGGACTTCTGGCCATGACTCGCATGATTGTTCCGGGAATGGTGGAATGCGGATGCGGACACATTATTAATATAGGTTCCATTGCGGGCGATGCGGCATACGCGGGCGGCAGTGTTTACTGTGCCACCAAGGCTGCGGTAAAAGCACTGTCCGACGGACTACGCATAGACCTTGTTGATACCCCATTAAGGGTAACTAATATCAAGCCGGGAATGGTGGAAACGAACTTCTCCGTTATCCGTTTCCGTGGTGACAAGAACAAGGCAGATGCTGTTTACGACGGACTGAAACCGCTCACGGGCGATGACATAGCCGATGTGGTTTATTACGCAGCATCAGCTCCGGCTCATGTACAGATAGCAGAAGTTCTGGTTATGCCTACTTATCAGGCTACAGGTACTGTTTGTCACAGGCAGAAATAATTTGCCTACATTTACCATCAAAGCTAATAGAAGTATAATCCAAACAGCGTTTAAACACCGTTTAAATACTATTTAAATAGTGCTTAGTAAAATATAGAACATGGCAGAACAATTCGGAAAAACATGGTGGGGCAGCGAATGGCTCCGCTCGCTTACTCATATAGACTATGATAA
>CALUJF010000035.1 GCA_944320855.1 uncultured Phocaeicola sp. | reverse complement strand
TGTAGAGGAACCACAGTCTTTCAAAGTCTTTTTCGCTAAACATAATCTATCGAGTTTTAAGTTTAGCACGAAGGTATAGGAAAGAGCAATGCTAGTCAATACGCCAATTTTGGAAGCTTACATATAGAACTCCGTATCGGTTATTTCTTCTGTGCAATCTGTAATCACAGGATTATGCCCCCAAAAGGCTTGACATAACTTCAGATTCTTTACAGCCTCAGGTATCTTCATCCTTTCAATGTCTTGATATAGAGTTTATACAGCTTACCGAACTCCTGACCGATTACAGTAGAAGTGGTGTCAAGATAGTTTTGGTCGATAGTTCCTGTCTGAGGGTTTATTATGTCCTTGCAATAATTGTCTGTATCTCCAAGGGCATATGCTGTTACTCTGCCCGGAGTCAGATGGTATTCCGCTGGAAGTATATTGCATACTTCATCTTTATATACTTTATATCGTGCCACCTGGCCTGCCATCAGGGAAATGTTTATGCCGGATAGGAGGTAGGGACTATGAGTGGTGATGATGCAACTGCTCTTTGAATGATTCCTTTTCGAAATGATATGACGTAATGTTGTAAGCTGATTGTCAGGGAATAGGTTCTGTTCTGGTTCTTCTATTACGAACCCATCGAATATATTCTTGTCCAAACAGTAATCAAGAATCATAAGCATAGGCAATAATGATTGAATACCCGAAGAACAATACTCCAAAGATAATGATTCTTGTTTGCCATTCTTGTTTACTATAATACCTTCTTCTTTTTCAGTATATCTGTATTTAAGATTTAATACAGGAACTTCGTATGTAGTAAAATATTTCCGGGCTTTCTCAAAATAGCTAAGATAATTCATTGTTATGGTAGGTATTGGTACTCCTGTCATAATTATACTTGCCAGACCTCTTGAGAATTGTGAAGCAAAATTACGTTCTGCCGGTATATATAGCAATGATCTGTTTATAGTGTTAAGAAGATTATTTCCTTTTTCAAAAAAATCTTCCAAGGATTCTGATACATCAAGATTTAAATCGAGCATCAATCTTTTATGCTCATCAAAAATACATTTTTTTAAGAAAGTGCAAAAAGATTCAGAAGTGGTGTATTTTGAACTTGTTATAGAAAATTTGCTATGTTTATACTCTAAATGTACATCGTTTTTTTTGTACTCTAAGTATGTGTCATCATGGAAGTATTCTAATATTCCAAACAAGAAGAATGGTAACGTTATGTCTTTTTTATTCTCCAATATATGCACATACCATAGATAATCCTGAAATATGGACAATAGCTTGGCAATGGTACTCTTGCCGGTTCCCTGACCGCCTATAAGGACAAGGAATGGCTTGAGTTCTATAGTTGCGTCCTTTACGGGACCGAAATTTTTTATCTTAAGATAATTCATAGTTTTACTTTAAGTAAATAACCTATCTTCCAGGTACGCTTCGCGACTACCCCTCACAGTTTATTCCTCCTTCGGAACTACCGTAATGGATAGACCACAATTATTCTAATCAACTGCAAAATTACATATTTTCACTATGAGATACAAAAAAACGTGGCACTTAATCTTAAAAGTGCCACGTTTTTTTACTCTGTAAGTACATAATCTCCTCCGGGACTGAGGTAGAGCACACCGCTCTCTGCATCATAGCTCAGCATTATGCGTACGGTGGCACTGACTCGTTTCTTGGAAATATCTCCGAAACAATGATATTGCATTCTGTGGAGGATTATATCTTATCATATTCCCAAACTTTTACAGGCTTAATCCCATGCTTGCTTAAAATTAAAGCATATTTTGAGCTGGGGAGTATGGAATATTTGTTTGTAAATACCCAATGGTAAGCAGGCTTGCTAACCGCTTTAATTTTGTTTATTTCCGGAGCTTTTGTCTTTAGCCAGTTCTTTAGCCAATTAAGTTTAGATATTACCTTAGTAATTTCACCTGTAGAACCGGGATGTATTTCTATAAAGAATGTTTCATTATTATATTCTATTGCATAATCCCATCTGGTCTCTTCCGGATACAAATTTCTCGTAGTAGTGTCTATATCAAGACTGCCGGTAAGTTTTGAGGTGTCGGGTACGGATATTTTGTCCTTGTCGTTTGCTTTTAATGCTCCCAAACCTTTATGAAAATGTCCGTTTACATCAGGGGTGGCATTTACAGCTTTTTCCAAGTGGCTTTCCTGTACTGTCGCCTGAAAAGTATTTTTCTTAATTTTCGCCATAAGTCGAATACTTTGAAACTACTTCCGAAACTTTTGTGGAAAATTCAGACAATCCGCCCCATTCTGATATAATCCTGTTCTCATCCATAACGTCAAGTGAAGAAATATCATGGGATACAACTTTGGAACTCTTATCGTTTCGACTGAAATAATATGTTCTTATATCTTTACAGAAAATGTCTTTAAGCATCTCTCCTACAGGAGATGTAGTGGAAGTTATGCCGAATATTTCATATATGGCATTTTTATCTTTTATACCGTTCTCCTTCATAAAATTGAATGCCCACGCAAACTCAAGGAAAATGGGCGAGTGAGTGGATATTATTACCTTGTACTCATTATTTTGTATGAGCTCGAGTATCTGAAGTAGAACACTTATGATTGCTTTGGGATGTAGCCCCATTTCAGGTTCTTCTATAACCACATATTTAAATTTCTCTTTTTTTACTACTTTTGAAGGTGGACCGGAAAGACAATAAAAGGCCAATAATAATGGCATGAACTCTTTTTGTCCGGCACTCCACGACATGAAAGGGATACTCATGTCGTCCACTCTCAGTATCATCTTCTTCTGACCGGAGCGCTCTTCCATCATTATCTTTGCATCATGAAATATGCTTTTATTGAATGAATGCCTTAGAAAACCCTTTAAACGGTTTCTCATAGGGAATATTACATCTGTATTACCCATACCATGCTGCATGAACAAGCGTAAGGTCTCACTGAATGAGCGAAGTATATATGGTGAGGAATTATCAAATTCCATGAAGTTTTTGGGGCGACCGTCTGATATACTTAATATTCGCTGTGCCGGTACATAGAATAAAGTCTCATCATTAAGTTCATTCGCATTTTTCGGTAATTGTTTTATATGAAAGATATTGCCGTCATACTCTATATGTGATGTCTTTTTCCAAATACTTGACATACCTTCTCCGTAGTAAACATTCAATATCTTATTTGTATCGTGACCTATTATATAATTATACCTATCTAAGGTATTGATAATATTATCTCTATCAACGACCAGTTTAAGTGTCTCTAAAGTGATACTCTTTCCACTGGCTTGGGCTCCAACAAGGATAGTAAGATCGCCAAAGTCTATAGATATATCATCAATAGGACCGAAATTCTTTATTTTTAAATAGTTCATTTTTATTCTATTAGTTATTTATCCTTGCCATAACCATAGCCGTAGCCATAGCCATAGCGTTTGCCATAGCCGTACTTGCCGTAGCGGCCGTACTTGCCATAGCCGTAGTAATAGCCGGTGGAATGGCTGTTCATGTCGATACCGTTGATGATTATTCCTACATTGTGCAACTTGCCTTCGTTGACCAACTGGTTGACAAGCTTGAAGTCGCTCTTCGGAGTGAAACCGGAACGGCAGACGTATACCGTGATGTCGGCCACTCGGGAGATAAGCTGGGTGTCGGTCACCATGCCTATAGGGGCGGTGTCGAGTATTACATAGTCGAAGTTCTTCTTCAGTATCTCGATGGCATCGTCGAGGGAACGACGGGCTACAAGCTCGGTCGGGTTAGGAGGAACGATGCCTCCGGGTAGGATGTAGAGGTTTTCGCTCACATCGCTTTTCTGACAGAGGGACATAAGGTCTGTACTTGCAGGGGAAGAGAGATACTGGGTGATACCTGCTGTCTTACGGGATATCTTGAACACCTTGTTCAAGCCGGGACGGCGGATATCAAGTCCTACGATTACTGTTTTCTTACCCATAAAGGCAAATGATGTGGCAAGGTTGCCGGCATTGAAGCTCTTTCCTTCGCCCGATACGGTGGAGGTGAAGAGGATTACTTTATGGTCTTCCTGAAGCATGTACTGTATGTTGGTACGGACGCTGCGGAACACTTCTTCCATCATACCGTTACGGTTTTCGTGGATAACGATAGGTGAGGATGTAGCATCAGAGGTCATAGGAACATCGCCAAGCACAGGAAGGGCGGTAAGGCGTTCTACATCGCCACGGGTTTCTATCTTGTATTTCAACAGTCCGAGGAGGAAGATTATGCCTACAGGTACTCCAAGTCCTAAAACGAATGCCATCATATAGAGCTGTGATGCCATAGGACCTACATATCCGGAATAGAGTGGCTCGTCGATGACACGGGCATTGTTGGCTGTAGAAGCAAGGGTGATATTGTTTTCCTCACGCTTCTGAAGGAGCATAAGGTAGAGATTGGCCTTGATTTCCTGCTGACGGGAGATGCTGAGGAATTCCTTTTCCTGGACAGGGGCGTTCTGCACCTTGGTGTCGAACTTGGCTGTCTGGCGAAGCAATTCTGCACGGGTAATCTCAAGGGTTTTCTCTTCGGTGTCGATAACCAGACGGATGTTGTCGCGCAAAAGGGCGATTCCGTCGTTGAGATTAATCATTGCAGGGTTGGTTTCGGACGATGTACGCATGAGGCGGCTGCGCTCAAGAAGCATCTCGTTGTAGCGTTCTATCAGCGTGTTGATATTCTGGTTGGCTATACCTATATTGCCAGGAATAACAGAATATTCGTCTGCATTTTCTTTCAGATATGTCTTGATAAAACTGAGCAGGCGTACCTGTGCTTCATTGTCGGCAAAGGCTTTTTCGTAGGCAGAGCGCTCTGTGGCTGCCATAGAGGCATCGGAAGCTATATCCACCACTCCGGCCTTCTGCTTGAAGGCGGCAAGCTCGCTCTCTGTAGTGCCCAACTCGGCATTGATAAGGCGGATACGGTCGTCGATGAACTCGGCTGTCTTGGTGGCAACTTCGTTCTTGTCGTTGTTGGCATCGGTGTTATAGTTCTGCACAAGGCTGTTCAGGAAGTCACGGCCACGGCTGATATTGCTTGTGACAAGCGAAAGGTTGGCTATGGATGTGGTCTTGCTGAAAGGCTCGATAGTGAGTGATGCACGATAGGATGCGGCAACGGCTGTAGGCGACTGGATTGTGGCATAGTATGTCTGACCTGCAGCAATATCGAGCTGTGTGCTGTCCTTGCCTGCTGTGAAGCTGAATACTCCGGCAGGGGTAGGGAATACTGCAGGAAGCTTTTCTAAGCTCTTGCTGTAAGTCTTTCCGACCACCTGTACCTCTGCTTCGATACTGGTGCCTTTCTGTTTCATAGTAACTTCGGCATAGCCCATCTTCTCGGCTTCTTCGGGTGTCACCCACACGCGTACGGGCATATCCTTATACTGTTCGTGATTGCGGAAACGTCCTTCGGATGAATGGGTGATATAGAGGTCGAGGGATGTCACTACCTTGCGGATAAGGCTGCGCGAACGGAGTATCTCGATTTCATTGTCGAAAATCTGTGTGGATGTAGTGACGAAACCTAATTCTTCCATACTGTTCATTCCCTTGCCGCCCTTGTCGTGCTTGATAAGTACTGATGAACTGACGGTGTATGTAGGGGTAATGGTCTGGATATAGAAATAGCATGACACTAAGGCTACAGCCAAACATCCGGCTATCCATGGCCAGCGCATAAGGAGCTGTACGAGGAATGCTTTGTAGTCGAATCCTGCTCCTTCTTCGTTTTCGAGGTTTATCTGGTTTTCTGACATGTTGTTTGAGTTTTTGAGTTTTTAAGTTTTTAAGTTGACAAGTTGACGAGTTGACAAGGTTTTAGTTGACAAGTTGACGAGTTGACAAGTTGACGAGGTTTTTTCCATCCGGATGGAGAGCCTTGTCAACTTGTAACTGAAGCCTTGTAACCTGAAGCAAAGCCTTGTAACCTGATTATCTGCTCAACGCTATGACAAATGTAGTGATTGATGTCACGAGGCTGAGTATGGTTATCCACATAGAGGCGTTGGTGCTGAATGTGTTGCTGCGTACCTTGGCCTTGGTAGGCTTGACATAGATAACGTCGTTCTGCTGGATATAGAAGTACGGGGAGTTGGCTATGTCGGCCTGTGTGAGGTCGAGGGTATATATCTGGCGTTTGCCTGTAGCGTCTTCGCGCATGAGCTGTACATTGTCGCGCACGGAGAAAAGTGTCATATCGCCGGCAAGGGCAAGGGCCTCGAACACTGTCATCTTTTCGTTGGTGGTGCTGTATGTACCGGGAGCACCGACTTCGCCAAGGACACTGAATTTATAATTGGATGTGCTTACTGTTACGTTTGGAACTTCCTTGAGATATGGTTTGAGGAGTTCACGGAAATGTGCTTCACACTCACGGGTGGTCATGCCTACCACCTTCACCATGCCCAATACGGGGAAGTCTATACATCCGTTATTATCGACAAGATAGCTCAGAAGATTGGTATTCTGCATACCGGTAGTAGATGTACCTCCGAATTCCTTACTCTGTCCTAACTTCCTTATAAAAGGGGCAGATGCCTCCGGGTCGGTGGTACTGACTACGATAGTCAGCTCATCCTTAGGCATGATGCGGAAATCGTAAAGCTGTGATTTTGATGTTTCATTGAATTTCTCGGACTCCTGCATGTAGAGTGCACTCTTGTAGGACGAACAGGAGGTGCCGCCCATCATGGCTGCCGTAAGGATACAGCCAAGGAAGAATTTCCTTAAATGTAGCATATGAGTTTTTGAGTTTTTAGTTTTTTAGTTTTTTGAGTTGACGAGTTGACGAGTTGACAAGGTTTTTCCATCCGGATGGAGGCCTTGTCAACTTGTAACTGAAGCCTTGTCACCTGAAGCAAAGCCTTGTCACCTTAAGCAGAGCCTTGTCACCTTAAGCAAAGCCTTGTCACCTTAAGCAAAGCCTTGTCACCTTAAGCAAAGCCTTGTCACCTGCCTTTCGGGTACGCTTCGCGACTCCCTGTCACAGTGTGTTCCCCTTTTATTAACACTATAACAGGAAAAAAGTTTTCAAATTCAGGTGCAAAATTAGGCAAAATATGCCACAAAGGGAAATAAATTGTAAGTTTTTTAGTATAACTACCTTTTCACCTTAATATCATGATACTGCTGTGGTTTCTTAATCTTTCCGTCCCAACTGCATTCTCCTTTATGCTTGCCTCTTTTGTCACAGAGTTCAAAAGCAAGATCAGGACCTTCCATATCTATGCTGATATATGCTATTGGATATTCTACAAAAGATAGAGAGGAATCGAATATATATCGTAACTGGCCGGAATTACTGTTAAGTTTTGATATCTCTTCGTTATATGTCCAACCATTGGCTTCGGCTACCATCTTGCCGTATTTGTATAACAGACCTTGTCTGGACTTTGCATCCTGACTGATAAAGTCTATACCCTCCAACAGTTTCTCGGAGAGTTCCTTGTTCCACATCGGCTTCTCCAAAGGATTGTAGCCTCTACAGATATTTATATCTGCAAGGCACTTATATATGGACGGTTTGTCTTTGAATATATTGTTAACCTCTGCGGTAGAAACTTCTTTTTCGTTTTTCTGCAACCAACCGGATATTGTATCTGCCGCATACTTTTCATCGAAAATAAAACTGATAACCGGAGATGATTCCATACAGGCTGTACCGACTGATGGTGACTTTTCCTTCATTTCCTCGGTTTCGGAGAAATAAGGAAAGTCATTGACTACTGTCGGAGAAAATTTGCTGTATAAGGCCTGGAGTAATGTGGTGTACTCATGAGGTATAGTGGTACCTTTCGAGCATCTTCCGGTCATTACGTTGAATCCTGAAATTGGTGTATTCCACAAACTACGGCTTGCCCGGAAAGTAATATTGCTCATTGATGACAGGTTTTCAATCAATTGTTTAAAACATATTATCAATGGCATATTCTCAATGACACTTTTTTCACTTTGTAGCGACAGGTCGTTCAGGTAAATATTCATACAGCGTTTATTTCAAGAAATCAAACTTGTAAGTGCCTTTTCCCATTCATCAAAAAATCCGGGCACCAGATTCTTTACAGTTCCGTCCGGATTAAGCTGTACCGGACGGCGTGTGTGTGTATATCCGTCGGAATCAAGACCGATTAAGTCCATTTCTACTTGTTCCGGTGATATAATGCCTTTACGGCATGACAGACGGATGCCGTTCATCAGATGGTCGCTGTGGGTTTCTATGATTATCTGTATTCCACATGCCGCGGCAAGAGAAAGGAATTCTCCCATTCTTAGCTGGGCTCCGGGATGAAGATGTGATTCAGGATTCTCAACTAATATCATCGAACCTGAAGGAGCTGTAAGAACTGCCAGTATTATAGGCAGAACATAGCTGTGACCGAACGGCATGTTCAATGGTGACAACTGTTGCTCTACACCGGCCTTATTAAAAATGGAATACTCTAAACGGGCTTCCTTGTCTTTTTCGGTTTCCTTGGCTGTAAGGCTGACCAGTCCGCCCATAATATAACTTATCCATGCCGACACATTCCTCAAAACTGTATAGTCCGATGCACTCTCGTGTTTGAGCTCCGGGATACGGATGTCCTTGTTGTTGTTCACCTCCGATGCCATAAGGAATGCGGCGTTGCTGGCGGAACGGTTTCCCAAACGGCTGTCAAGCCTTGTCTCGCTTGTCATTATATATTTGCCACGGGGTTGTTCTCTATCGGCGTACAGATAAACGAAGTCGTCGGAAAATAATGACCATTCGTTTTTGGCCTTGTCCAAATCGCCTTCAGCACTGCAACGGGCTGTTGTCTTTTCCTGTTTAGGGGTGATATGGAAGGTAATTTCATCTGTATCGTCGTTCTCTATACTCAGCAATATGTCGCTGCTGTCGCCTTCGGCATTTATATATAACAGTTTCCCGGCATCTTCCAGGTCTATAAGACCACCGTTAATCACTAACGACTGTTTCCAGTCATAATCCTTATCCTTACAACTCTGGCGCAACAGCAGAAGAGCCTGTATGATACTGGATTTCCCGGCTCCGTTTGTTCCTGCTATCAGTGTAAGCGGTTTTAAAGGCATATATAGACGGTTGAAGCATTTGAACCGTTCAAGAGTTATCTGTGTAAGCATAATTATATGTAGGAATTTAGTATTATATCTATTGACCGGCAGAAAGATTCCGCATTGAATTCAATTTTTTTATCTCTATCCTGACCTTTTATCTGTCTGTATCTGTCCACAATTTCCAATGGCGTAGGAAGCTTATCGTATCTCTGACGTAAATGATATGACACTGAATCGGCTATGAACTGATCCTTTGAGAAAATAAAAGGGTAGTGGATATTACGTGATATCGTTGTTTCTATATCATTTGAATGGCGTTCCATTCTCTCACGGAAATCCGGTTTCTCAAGAATTGAGTTTATGGCATTGTCTATATGATGTTTGTCGTCACTGCAAAGATAACGCTGATAATCAATGCCCAAAAGGAGATGACATATCCTGTTTTCTATGACATCGGTTTTGATTCTTGGACTTATCCTTTTTGCGAGGCTTTCCACCAAGGCATATTCCTCAGGGTATATTCTGCTACGGCACCAACTGGCAGTGGCAGAATCGATACGTGATTTCAAGCACATATATATACCGAAACGTTCATTGCCTGACAGTCCGTGATTGATGGCATATACTTCGACTTTTGTGTTAAGCAACTTGGTTTTTTCAAACAATGACAGGGAACTGAATGTTTTCCCTTCGTACATTCCTGTCTTGAAATATGTAGAAGTGAGAGGAAGTTTATTACTGCAAAATGAGTATATGGCATCTATGCGCTCAATACCTTCTATCACAATCCAGCCTTCCCTTGTATCGTCAATAAAGAAGGGCATCTGAGGGATGCTTAGGAATATTGACTCTATCAGACGTGAACGCTGTTCATTTGATGCATGTCTGTATCTGGATAAAATTCTGTTTATACCTGTACGATTAATGTGGTATAACAACTCCTCAACAGTCATTATCTGCGAACGGAAATCGCTGTACTGTATGTTTAATTTTTCCAACATTTTCTTTTATCTCCGGGTACGCTTCGCGGCTACCCCTCACAGTTTGTTTTTCCCTAAACCGTAAAGGATAGACCATAATTATTCTTATCATCCGCAAATTTATATCTTTTCGCCCTCAGATACAAAAAAACGTGGCACTTAATCTTAAAAAGTTCCACGTTTTTTTAGTCGCTTAAGGAACTTATGTTGTAAAACCGTTCCTTCAGACTGTCATATATCGCTAACAGTGTTTCTGTCTTGCTTATAAGTTCGTTAAGAGCTATTACCGTGTCTTTTTCGTCTATTGGATAGTCGTGGGCTATGTCGTTTCTCAGCTCTCTGATATATATCCAGTCGTGCGATGACGGGATAATGCCGTAACGTTCCAAACGGTTGAGTATATCACGCATAGGGAGATATTTTATGTCCTCGTCAAGATACTCTAAAATATATCGGAACAGCTTGGCGCCCATCGCATCCTGAAGTTTCGAGAATCTGAAGATGAACTGGTCTATGCATCGGACTAATTCTGTATCTTGTGATGCATAGTCATTCAATTGTAATGGAAGATGTGTTGACAGGTCTTCCAGTGCTCCTTTTATGCGTGCGATATGTCTGTCGCATATCTCAAATTCTCGCTCTATGCGTTCTTTGATTTCATTTCTCTTGTCCGTCATGATAGTAAAATTCCTTTATTAAGGGCTTCCATTGCAACGTATGATGTCTCATGATCGCCTATGATATCTATTTTCTGGTCGCCAAGTATTTCTTTCAGCATTGCAGACATCCTGATTTTTGCAAGTACTCCTTTGTTTCCTTCGGGGGTTCGTACAAGCAGGTCTATGTCTCCACCTCTTTTGCTGTCGTCTGTCCGGGAGCCGAAAAGATATACTTTTACGGATGCGCCGTATATCTTTTGGGCTACATTCAGTATTGCTTCTATTTCTTTTCTGGATAATCTCATAATCAGGCTCTTCGGTTATTTTCTGATTTACCTCTTATCGTCGTTTTATCTGCAAATTTATATCTTTTCACCATCAGATACAAAAAAACGTGGAACTTAATCTTAAAAAGTTCCACGTTTTTTTTGTATCAGCTCTTCCGTGACAGTTCCAAAACGCAATAATACAGACGCTTGGTTGCCTTCTTCAGCTTAGCGACATCGGACTTGCTGAGCTTACCGTTCTTGAAGCGGACGTAGAGTACATCGGAAAATGCATTGAGATATTCGCACATCTCTTCTGCAGAAAAAATTTTTACTCATAAGATAAAATATTAAATGATTAATAATTATCGGCAAACGCATCGGATTTGCTTTGGAAAAGCTGCGTCTGCCGGTGTTTTCCATAGGCAAATATAAAAAAATCGCCTGTTTTAAGAAATAATAAGAATAGTTAATCGAGAATTTGAATATTGATGAAAGCGGACAGTAAGGGGGCTGCAGGCGGATAGAGAAAGGCGGAAACGGGGGAGTTTTAACATTTGGGAGGGAAGGGGATAATGGCGAAATTTGGGGAAAACTGTTGCAAGGCTTTGCTTCAGGTGACAAGGCTTTGCTTCAGGTGACAAGGCTTCAGTTACAAGTTGACAAGGCCTCCATCCGGATGGAAAAACCTTGTCAACTCGTCAACTTGTCAACTCGTCAACTAAAAACTCATAAACTCAAAAACTCAAAAATATGAAGATAACATTGTTCGGCAACCTCTACAGCAAAGAGGCACAGGGCGTGATAGACGCCGCGGAATGGAGAGACGCCATAAGGGATGGCAAGTACAGAACTATAGTGGAGAAGATTCGTTCCTTTATAGAGAAAGGTATGAAGGACGAGGCGAGGGAGTGGAAGATGAAGCTGCCGGCAGTGGTCTTTGCAGGGGAATGCCCTATGGGGCGGTTCTTTGCGAAGTTCACGGAGAGGACGGGGTGGTTCATGTTTGACTTCGACAATCTGACTCCGCAACAGGTGAAGGCGGCACGCGACCTGCTGATAGTGTTCGAATGGGTGGTGATGGTGCATGTCACTTCGTCGGGACGTGGCCTGAGGGTGGTGGTGAACGGCGGTATGGTGCATATCGACGTGTACCGCAATGCGTACGAGAAGGTGGCGGAGCGACTGAAGGCTCTGACGGGACTGGAGCCGGATATGCAGTGTAAGGATTTTGCACGCACGAGCCTGGCTTCGTACGACCCGGAGGTGTATTATAACCCGAAGGCTGCGGTGTTCGACTATGGCACGGAGGGGAATCCGCTGAATTATGTACCGGCGGTTGGACCGGACACGTCGGAGGATTTCCGTGTGCAGTCGGCTTCGTCTGTGACGGGGAACTGCCGCCGTGTGGACACTCAGGAGGTGATAGACCGTTTCTTCGCCAATAATGCGTATACGGAGGGGAGCCGTCATGAAACTTTGCTCTACCTCGGAAAGTATCTGCGATGGATGGGTGTGGAGAGTTGGCAGCTTGATGATGCAGTGGCCCGTGCATGCAGCCGTGCGGTGCAGCCGGGAATGCCGGAAAAGGAGGTGAGGAACGCTGTGGTATGGGGGTATGAGCATGGCACTGAGGGGATGAAAAACGGGGGCTTTGCCGGGGGGAAGGTTCAAAATACGGGCATGAACCTTATTCACCGTGATGCTCATGCGGAAGTGGCTGATAATCAGGAGATGCCTGAAAATGAAATTTCTGAAAACGGCGATTTTCCGGGCGAAGGTTCAGATGGGGTGAACCTTGATGAACCCGAAAATCAGGACGAGGATGAAGTGATAGAACGGATGTGTCCGAGCCTGCCTGATGATATCTTCGGAAATCTGCCGGACTGTCTGCTGAAACTGCTGTCCACGGCTAAGGACAGGAAGGAGAGGGATGTGCTTCTGCTTTCGTGCATTACGGTGCTGAGCGGCCTGTTTCCGGCTCTGAGAACCATGTATGGCAATCAGAAGAATTCGGCTCATCTGTACTCATGCTTTGTGGCCTATGCCGGTGCCGGTAAGGGTGTGGCGGTACATGCATCTCTCTTGGGCAAGAAGATTCATGCGGAACTGGAAAAGATGTACAGAAAGGCGAAGAAGGAGTATGAGGCGAAACTGCTGGAATGGGAGATGGAGGTGAGAACGGCCTTCAAGGAAAAGAGGGTACCGAATATCGACCTGAAACCGGAGGAGCCAGTCAGGAACCTGCTGTTCATGCCGCCCAATATCTCGAAGAGCCAGATGATGCACACTCTGAGGGATGCGCAGGAGCATGGCAATGTGATGATAGTGACGGAGATTGACAGTCTGGCGGAGGCTCTGAGAACGGATTACGGCAAGCAGACGGCCGAACTGAGAATGATTTTCCATCACGAAACGGTGGGGCAGAGCTTCAAAACGGACAAAGAACCGGTGGAGATTGAATCGCCAAGGCTGGCTCTGATGATGTCGGGTACTCCGGAGCAGCTCGCACGGTTCATAAAAACCGTGGAGGACGGTATGTACAGCCGATTCCTCTTCTATATCCTGAGGTCGGACGGTAAATGGAAGTCGCAGTCGCCACTCTCGGCAAAGGGTAAGATAAATATACGTGAGCTGTTTGATGACCTGGCGGAGAGGCTGAAAGTGAATTTCTTCAACTCATTGGGCAGGGAGGTGATGATAAACTTCACGAAGGAGCAGTGGGAGAAGCATGATGAGGTGTTCGGAAGGGAATTGGCGGTGATGTCTGCCGAGGGAAATCCGAACATGTCGGCCATAGTGTTCAGAGGTGGACTGATAGCGATGAGGGTGGCCATGGTGCTGAGCGGACTGAGGATATTGGAGGCCGGATGGCAGGTGACGGAATTTACTTGCCAGGACGAGGATTTCGACAGTGCGGTGAGAATCGTGCAGACTTGTATAAAGCATTCCACGAATACCACTACCATCCTTGTAGAGAGGTCTGTAAGAAAGAAGATGACGGGCTTCCAGAGAGTGATGCCGGTACTGAAAAAAATGAAGGTTCAATTTAGGTTCATTGAGTTCAAAAATGAGGCCAAAAAACGGGGAATTTGCGAAAGTACGGCAAAAAGGGCACTGAAAAAATATTTGGAAAGTGGCTTAGTATCAAAGGATTGCAACGTATATAAAAAGTCAGACATACTGCTTACGGGAATTATATAATATAGGTAGTGAACCTTGAACCCTGACTGGTAATTTCGGGGAAATTCCGGGGGCCTTTCAGAGGGCCTGAGAAGGGAGCCGGACAGGCTTCGGAAAAACGCTTTGTCGTTCGGACTAAAACGCTTCGTCGTTTTGCTTCGAACGACAAAGCGTTTTTTTGGGGGGGATAAAGAAATTTACTTTTTTTCTTGGCTGTTTATAACAAATATGTTATATTTGCAGTCGTAAACAAATGCTCTTTGAATTATGAAAACAACAGAGTTCTTGAAGAAGGCTGCTAAAATAGGCTGCTACTTCGTGAGCCATGGAAAAGAACACGATGTGTGGTTTAGCCCTAAAACAGGCAAATACTTTCGTGTTGGACGGCATGGCTCGCAAGAGATTAAAGGTGGCACATTGAACAGCATGATGAAAGATGCGGGCCTTAAATGACCCGCACATTTGTTTACAAATTAAAAAGAATGAGCAATGAAAACAACAGCTATTGTGGAAATGTGGGATGACAAGACAATAAGCGTCTATGTCCCGGAATTTGATGGATTCAGCCTTAATGGACAAGGAAATACTGTAGAGGAGGCAAAACAGGCCTTGATAGAAGCAGTGAATGATTACAAATCTATGCTTTCGGAGACCGGCAAAGAAGTACCGGCTTCATTGTTGGATATCGAATTTGATTATAAGTATGATATTGCATCATTCTTTGAATGTTTCAAATTTATCAGTGTATCGACATTTGCAAAGTATGCAGGGATAAATCCTTCATTAATGCGCCAGTATAAACAGCGCATAGCATTTGCTTCTGAAGCTCAAAAATCAAAGATAGAGGAAGCAATACATAGGGCAGGAAGCGAAATGCTTGCCGTGCATCTTTAATTGTGGCATTTGTTTACAAAAGTCCTCTTTAGAGGCAATATTAAAGCGGTGGGATTAAGTTCTTACCGCTTTTTTATGCTATCAGACATGATGTTTCTTCACCCCATTGTATAATAAGGAAAAATCCGTACAAAGGAGGACAAACTGCCAAAGTCATAGGGAAATGTCTTGCAGAACAGGCTGATTTTTAGTAACTTTACGCTATGAAGTTGACGAGTTAACGAGTTGACAAGTTGACGAGGTAAAAGTGATTCTTCATTATTAATTTTTAATTTTTCATTTTTAATTAATAAAAGCCTTGTCAACTCGTAACTGAAGCCTTGTCAACTAACAACTAATAACCAACAACTAAAAACTCAACATGAACAGATATACCGATGACGAACAGGAAGCTTTCAAGCCTCGCCTGTACAAGAAATGTGAACTGGCAATGATGTATTTCCCGAATGCCACGAAGGAATCTGCTTCCAGAAGTTTCAGGAGGTGGCTCTCAAGGTGCGGCATGATGATGAAGGAACTGGAAGCTGCAGGATATGACAAGAACCGGCAGTATCTGCTGAAACCGGAAGTGGAGATTATAGTGAAGCATCTGGGGGAACCGTATTGAGTTAAGAATTAATGGCTGAAAGTCGGGGTATCTGATTAGGAACATACGGTCAATGAAGTTTATTATGAGTCAAGAATGGGTAAAAACTAAAAGTTTTTGTATCTTTGCCATGAGAGGAGGTTTTAAGGTAACGAGGCCGCAGTTGACAAGTAAACGAGGATAAAGCCTTGTCAACTAAAAACTCAAAAACTTAAAAACTTAAGAACTTAAAAACTTAAGAACTTAAAAACTTAAAAACTCACAACGCATGGAATACCCGATAGGAATACAGGATTTCGAAGAACTACGCAAAAATGGTTGCGTGTATGTCGACAAGACGGACCTGATATACAGGTTGGTGGAAGAAGGTAAGTATTACTTTCTGAGCCGTCCGCGCAGGTTCGGAAAGAGTCTGCTTATCTCCACCCTCGAAGTATATTTCAGGGGCAGGAAGGAGTTTTTCGAGGGGTTGAGAATCATGGAGCTGGAAAAAGAGTGGGCGGAATATCCGGTGCTGCATCTGGACCTGAATACAAAAAAGTATGAGGATAAATCTTCACTTGACGCTATTCTGAACATGCATTTGGAGATATGGGAGTCTGAATATGGCGACGAAAAGAAAGACAGGTCGCCGGAAGAAAGATTCATGTACGTGATAAGGAGTGCGTTCGAAAAGACCGGAAAGCAGGTAGTGATATTGGTGGACGAATACGACAAGCCGCTGCTGCAGGCTATCGGCAATGAGGCTCTGCAGGATGACTACAGAAACACTCTGAAGGCTTTCTACGGGGCACTGAAGTCGATGGACAGATATATCAAGTTCGCACTGCTTACGGGAGTGACGAAGTTCGGAAAGGCGAGCGTGTTCAGCGACTTGAACAATCTTCGGGATATATCAATGCTTAAGGCGTACGAAAGCATATGCGGAATCACGGAAGAAGAACTTTATTCAGTGTTCGAGGAAGATATACGTGCCTTAGGTAGAGAAAGGAATATGACGGAAGAGGAAACTAAGGCAGAGCTGAAGGAGAGGTACGACGGATACCACTTCAACGAAGAATGCGTGGATATATACAATCCGTTCAGCATACTGAATACATTCGCGAACAGGAAATTTGACAGATACTGGTTTGTAACCGGAACGCCGACATTCTTAGTCGAGTTGATGAAAGGCTGCAAATACGACCTTAAGAAACTGGCCAAGGAATACGCGTCTGTCGACTCGCTGAGCGGACTGGAAACGGTAAAGAAAGACCCGGTGTCGATACTGTATCAGAGCGGATATCTCACCATTAAGGACTACGACGAGGAATTCGGAATTTATACCCTCGGATTTCCTAACAAGGAAGTTGAGGAAGGATTCGTGGAATCCCTCTTGCCGAATTACACCGGCATGAACGATTCGGAGTCTAAATTTGAAATCATGAATTTCGTGAGAGAGATACGCACAGGTGACACCGATGCCTTCATGAAACGCCTCAGGAGCTTCTTTGCAGACACGCCTTACGAGCTTGCACGCGACCTGGAACTGCACTACCAGAACGTGATGTTCATCCTCTTCAAACTGTTAGGATTCTATACGCAGGCGGAGTATCACACTTCGGAAGGAAGAATCGACATGGTGGTGAAAACGCAGGACTATATCTACGTGATGGAATTCAAGCTGGACGGTACGGCGGAAGAGGCGATGCAACAGATTGAGAGCAAGGACTATCCGCTGCCATTCGAGTGTGATGGAAGAAAACTGGTGAAGGTGGGAGTGAACTTCAGCAATGAGAAGAGGAATGTGGAGAAGTGGGTGGTGAGCATTTAATTTTTAATTATTAACTCTTAATTATTAATTGAACAACATGTCTATAAATAACTACATCCGTTTTGACTGGGCAATGAAAAGAATGCTCAGGGACAAAGCCAACTTCAGCGTGTTGGAGGGACTGCTGACAACATTGCTGAACGAGGAGATAAAGATAGTGCATCTCTTGGAGAGCGAGAGTAACCAGGAAGAGGAATACGACAAGTATAACCGTGTGGATATGCTGGCGGAAAACTCGAAGAAGGAGCTGATACTGATAGAGGTGCAGAACAACAATGAGTATGCCTACTTCCAGAGGATGCTGTTCGGTACGTCGAAATTAGTGACGGAGTACATCAACCGCGGTGAGGGATACGACAAGGTAAGGAAGGTGTACAGCGTGAACATAGTATATTTCTCGCTCGGGCACGGCAAGGACATTGTATATCACGGAAAGACGGAGTTCAGGGGCATACACGAGAATGACATCCTGGAACTGACACCTTTCCAGAAGCAGACATTCAAGGTGGATGCGGTGAGCCAGCTCTACCCGGAGTATTATATCCTGAAGGTGAACGATTTCAACCGCGTGGCAAAGACTCCGCTCGAGGAATGGATAGCGTATCTGAATACGGGGCAGATAGACGACGGGGCCAATGCTCCGGGACTGGATGCCGCAAGAAGGAAACTGAAAATAGACAGTATGACGAAAGACGAGAAAAATGCATACTACAGGCATCTGGACAATATCGTGATTCTGCGTGACAATATCAATACAGAAAGAGCTGAGGGACGTGCAGAAGGACGTGCTGAGGGACGTGCTGAGGGACGTGAAGAAGGACTTAAGGAAGGACGTAAAGAGGGACGTTTGGAAGGCGTGATGTCAGTGGCGAAAAACATGAAGGACCTCGGTCTGCCAATGGAAACTATCATGAATGCCACGGGGCTGAGCGAAAAAGAGATTGCCGCTCTGTGAGATTTGCTTATGTGAAAAATCAATTACATTTTATCGAATATATTTTAATATAGAAGGCTTAATGCGGACAAATCCTGTCCGCATATTTTTTTTCCTTTCTACTTTTGCAGATGAAATCTACGGGATGGTGGCTGCATGACCGGAGGGCCCACGGAAATGGCCGGCATAACGTGGAGATAGTGAAGTATAAACTTAATAAAGAAAGGAGAAAAAATTATGATTAAAATGAGAAAAATTATTATCCGGGTACTGAAGTGCCTGATTTGTTTTCTTACCGGTGGCTTTACCAACAAGAAGAACGGAGGGGATAATGCGGCATGTTGATACGATTATCATTCACTGTTCTGCTACTCCGGCAAACAAGAAGCTGGAGCCGGCAGACCTCAACAGGATGCACCGAAGAAGAGGGTTCAACGGTTGCGGTTATCATTTTTATATACGCCGAAACGGTGAGATATGTGATATGAGACCTGTGGAGAGGGTGGGAGCGCACTGTCATGGACATAACGAGGGCAGCATCGGTATCTGCTACGAGGGCGGGCTGGACGCAAAGGGCAGACCTGCCGACACAAGGACTCCGGAACAGAAGAAGGCGATGAGAATCTTGGTGGAGATGCTGAAAAGGGAGTTCCCTATCGTCACTGTGGCGGGACACCGCGATTTTAGCCCGGATCTTAACGGCAACGGGGTGATAGAACCTGAGGAATGGGTGAAGGAGTGTCCTTGCTTTGATGTCAGGACAGAAATGTAAAAAAAGTCAGGAGAACAAGGCTAAAACCTGCGTTCTCCTGACTTTTTTATATGTGTGTCATTTTTAGAATTTCTCCAATACTAATTCCGCATAGTCGGAACGGAGAATCATCTTGCCTTTCTTGCATTCCACTATGTCGAACACTGTTTCTTCCTGCGAGTTTATTCCGTAATGACGAAGGTCTTCTACGGGAGCATCCTCGCCGGTATCGGCTGTCAGACCACCACTGACCTTGAAATCTCTTAGCGCAAGCTTCGTTTCATTGTCACGGTATTCTGTACGCGACACGTACGCACCATAGCCATTGCTTCCCATACGTTCTGACACCTGTGTCACTGCATTCGTGATGCTGTAATAGAGATTGCTGCACTCCACCTTTTCGCCGATTTCCACCAATGTGAAATACTTCAATTTCCAGAAGCCTTCTACATCCGGTCTTATCGGTGCCCTGGAACATCCTGCCAGTACGGCAGAAGTTATTATTATTATTGTTATAAGTAAATGTTTCATTTTTTAGTTTTTAGTTATTAGTTAACGAGTTGACAAGTTGACGAGTTGACGAGGTTTTAGTTGACAAGTTGACGAGTTGACAAGTTGACGAGGTAAAAGTGATTCTTCATTATTAATTTTTAATTTTTCATTTTTAATTAATAAAAGCCTTGTCAACTTGTAACTGAAGCCTTGTCAACTTAATTATTACCAATCCTCATCTGTACCCCAACTGTTCCTCCCACACTGTTTCCTATGTAGTCGCCGTTGTCCACTCCGAGAGCAGCTTTAAACGTGAACTTGGAGAAACGCTTATGTGTGTATTTCACTTCTGCCATACCGTAGAACTGGTGTTTCACGCTGTCTAAAGGTCGGCTGTATGTACCCCAGTGGCGTGTAAATGAGGCAAGTACTCTCCAGTCAAGTCCCGGAATAGGAGTACCCTGAAGTCCGAAATGCTGACCTTTCATTCTGTTGCTGCGGAAGGTTATGCCTCCGTCCTTGAAAAATGCAGGTCCGGGCAACAACGGAGCTCCCATTCCCATGCCGTAGTATTGCCATGCCTGGTAGATATAGTGATTGAAGTAATCATCGTTTCCTGAGGCTTTCAGTCCGCCGAACGAGCCTACATATCCTTCGTACAGCAGCGGCCCTGTCTGGTCTGTAGTGCACAGCCCTTCCCATACGAATGAGCTGACCCATCTGTTTTTCGGGAAATCCACCTGCAGGCCTATCTGGCCGTCTTTCCATCGTCCGTAGCTCCAGAACATCTGTGACTTGTCTTCAAAATAATGGTCGAGGTAAACGCGGAATTTCCAGTCGTCGAGATAGTAGTTTAACGCTACATTCCAGCTTCCCATCATGTTTCCTTCTATATTGACCTGTTCTCCCCAAGGAGTGTCGCTGCCTCCCTGTGAAGGGATAAGAGCCTTGACATAATTAATGAAACCGTCAGGCATGTCAGTCAGCAGTTCGCCACCTCCGTTTTCCAGTTTTCTCATCTGGTCGCCGGCAAACTGTGTGGCCATATGCAGTCCGAGTTCAAACTCGAGAGGGAATGTTTCCTTCTTTCCTACACGGAACATAAGAGCCTTGCTGTGGTATTTTACGTCGCGCACATAAACCTGTCCGGGTGTGGTAAATCTCTTCTGCCAATCTCCGTCGAGGAAAGCTCCGTAGGCGAGGTGTCCCTTGATAGACAGCCAGTGGCCGGTGAACGGGATGCTGTAGTAATCGCGTATCTCGGCACGTATCTGCGGGATAGGCAGTGTGTTGATGCCTTCAGTCATCCATCCTGATGTAAGGTCTGCATTCTTGTCGAGAGGGGAGTTTACCCTCTCCTTACTTCCGATACTCAGTGTGAGCACCTTCCAGGAAACATCGAAATAGGCCTGCTGGAACCAGAAGTCCTCCGGTGTCTTATATCCTGCAGCAAGGTCAAGGCCTGCAGCAAGTTTCCATCCGTGACGATAAGACTTGTTCCAGTCGGCACCGGCACGAAAATAGAAATTGTTCTTTTCTGTACCTCCCAGTCCGAATTTGTTGGCCGTGAGCCAGTAAGGAGCATTGTCCCCATTGGAGAACGTAGCTTCTGTCCCTATCCTGTAGCTGAGATGATAATTCTTCTGCCCCATGGCAAAAAGAGGAGCAGCCGCAAAAAGGGGAATTAAAAGTCTGTTAAGTTTCATTTGCTGTATAGTCTTTTGTTGATGATTCTGTTAAACCATATGTTGAGCAGTGTCCACACCACGATGTCGATGACGAACACGAGGGTATTGTCCATGTATCTCACTCCTACGAACGAGAATGCACAGAAGGCTGCCGACATGCACTGTATGGTGACAAGGGCACGGCGCGGAGAGAATCCCATATCGAGGAATTTATGGTGTATATGATTCTTGTCGGGCATGAAGAGCGGATGTCCCAGACGGGCACGCTTGAGTACCACTCTGACGACATCGAGGCAAGGCACAAGCAGCACGCTGAAGGCCACTACTACAGGCGAACCGTAGGCCTGCATATCTTCTCCGGGCACGTACATACAGTATTTTATCACGAAGAAGCTTATGATATATCCCAAAGTGAGGCTGCCCGTATCGCCCATGAAGATTTTCCGTCCCTTGTCGGCATTCCCGAACACATTGTAGGCGAAGAAGGGTATGATTACTCCCACACAGATGAATGCGAGGATGGCAAAGTTCCACAGTTCATAATGTATGAAGATAACCCCGAAGATGACCAATGCCACCATGCTGAGTCCTGAAGCAAGGCCGTCAATACCGTCGATAAGGTTTATGGCGTTGGTGATGAAGACCACGAGCAGAATGGTGAGCGGTATTCCGACGTATGGATTAACGGCCCCGATGCCAAACAGCCCGTAGAAATGGTTGACATACAGTCCGGCAATAGGGAAGAGGCCGGCGGAAATAATCTGTACGAGAAATTTCTTTCTGTATCTCACTCCCACGAGGTCGTCGGCTATACCTATAATATACAGCAATGTCAGTCCGGCGATAAGAAACAGGAATTCGCATGCCATCTGAGGGGTGAACACATCGTAGGCTATCTCGTTAAGCATTACTCTGAGAGCTGTAAAGACAGCAAAGGAAAATACAATAACGGGGAAGAAGGTGACACCGCCTAAACGCGGGATGGGACGGTTATGTACCTTACGTGCATCAGGCTGGTCGAACAGCTTCTTTCTGATGGATATAATAAGTATGTTCGGGATAATAATCCTTCCAAGAAAAATGGAAATCAAGAAGGCTCCAATAAGAATATAGATGTTAGCCATAAAAGTTTTAAATTATATTAATGAAGTTTGACTTCGTTCGCCGTTGGCTCGCTGGTTTTATTTCAAGGTGACAAGGCTACTGTTGACGAGTTAACGAGGTTTATCCATCCGGACTGCGGCCTTGTCAACTTGTTTACTCGTTAACTTGTAACCTGAAATTGGATACAAAAGTACCGTATTTATTCGACAAAGCAAAATGTTTTATCCCTTTAATAGTCATAAACAGCCCAATTTCATGCTTTTTTGTCCGTTTTTTGCAGAAGAGTAAAAAAGGGACGGCGGATTTACGCGTAAAAAGTCTTTATCACGAATGAAACGGCTTTGTGGCAGCGCAGAAAAGCACGAGTATTGTTGTGCTTTTGATAAAAAAGATGTATTTTTGTAGAAGAAAGGTTATAAGGCTTTTTTATTTAAGAATGAAAAATTAAAAATGAATAATGAGTTGCAGAGACCACAAACGAGTAAAGACCAATAACTAAAACCCCGGCTCTTAATTAGCTTTGCTGACTTTTAGTTTTTAATTTTTAACAGTTGTTTTTTAACTGTTAATTTTTAATTATTAATTTTTTAATTGAATCACATGGAATACCCGATAGGAATACAGGATTTTGAGAAGCTGCGTAAAGGCAATTATGTTTATGTAGACAAGACGGACCTGATTTACAAGATGGTAAAAGAAGGTTCATACTACTTTCTGAGCCGTCCGCGCAGGTTCGGAAAGAGTCTGCTTATCTCCACCCTTGAAGTATATTTCCGTGGCAGGAAGGAGTTTTTCGAGGGGTTGAGAATCATGGAGCTGGAAAAAGAGTGGGCGGAATATCCGGTACTGCATTTGGACCTGAATACTGAAAAATATGCCGCCGGAGTGGATTTGGAGAATAAGTTAGACCTGTTTCTGAAGCAGTGTGAGGCCAAATACGGCAAGAACCCTGACGAGTATTCGCTTGCCACAAGATTTGAGGGTGTGATACGGAGAGCTGCGGAAAAGACAGGAAGGAACACTGTGATATTGGTGGACGAATACGACAAACCGCTGCTGCAGGCCATCGGCAATGAGGCTCTGCAGGATGACTACAGAAACACCCTGAAGGCTTTCTACGGGGCATTGAAATCCATGGACAGATATATCAAGTTCGCCCTGCTTACGGGAGTGACGAAGTTCGGAAAGGTGAGCGTGTTCAGCGACCTGAACAACCTTCGGGACATATCCATGCTCAAGGCGTACGAGAGTATATGCGGAATCACGGAAAAGGAACTTTATTCGGTGTTCGAGGAAGATATACGTGCGCTCGGCAAAGCCAACAACAAGACGGAAGAGGAAACTAAGGCAGAGCTGAAGGAGAGGTACGACGGATACCATTTCAACGAAGAATGCGTGGATATATACAATCCGTTCAGCATACTGAATACATTCGCTAACAAAAAGTTCGGAAATTACTGGTTCGAGACCGGAACGCCGACATATCTTGTGAAACTGCTTAAGAAGAACAAATCAAGCATAGAGGAGCTTGACGGCATTGAAATAGACGGGAAAATGTTGGAAAGCATTGATACTACGTCACAGAACCCTATTCCGGTGATATACCAGAGCGGTTATCTCACCATCAAGGACTACGACAGGGAGTTCGAGACTTATATCCTTGGATATCCCAACAAGGAGGTGGAGAAGGGGTTCATAAACTTCATACTGCCTTTTTATGCAACATTGAAAAACAAGAACTCCGGATTCGAGATAAAGAGTTTCGTGAAAGAAATTAAAAGGGGCGACACCGAAGCCTTCATGAAACGCCTCCGGAGCTTCTTTGCCGACACGCCATACGAGCTTGCACGCGACCTGGAGCTGCACTACCAGAACGTGATGTTCATCCTCTTCAAACTGTTAGGATTCTATACGCAGGCGGAGTATCACACTTCGGAAGGAAGAATCGACATGGTGGTGAAAACGCAGGACTATATCTACGTGATGGAATTCAAGCTGGACGGTACGGCGGAAGAGGCAATGCAACAGATAGAGAGCAAGGACTATCCGCTGCCATTCGAGTGTGACGGAAGAAAATTGGTGAAGGTTGGAGTGAACTTCAGCAATGAGAAGAGGAATGTGGAGAAGTGGGTGGTGAAATGAGGCAACAAGGCTACAGTTACAAGTTGACAAGGCTTTTATTAATTAAAAATGAAAAATTAAAAATTAATAATGAAGAATCACTTTTACCTCGTCACCTTGTCAACTCGTCAACTCGTCACCTAAAAAACTAAAAAACTTAAAAACTCACAACTATGGCTTATATTGCAAATCCGATTTATGATTCAGTGTTCAAGTTCATGATGGACGATGAACGTGTGGCAAAGATACTTCTTTCGGCTCTGCTGAAGAAGAATGTCGTAGCCGTGGAAATGAAACAACATGAGTATGCCGGTCTGACAAAAAGAAACATTTCGATGTTCAGGCTTGACTTCAATGCCAAAGTAAGGAATGATGACGGGAGTGAGAATATCGTCCTTATCGAGCTTCAGAAGACATGGCTTGTGACCGAGACACTGAGATTCAGACAGTATCTGGCATCACAGTATGGCGACAAAAGAAATGTTCCCTCAAAAGATGCCAACCCGGGAGGATTCGCCTATCCCATGGTGTCTATATATATCCTGGGACATAAATTAGGCGACCTGGAGGAACCTGTGGTATATGTGAAGCGCAACTATCTGGACTACGACTCAAATCCGATAGTCAACGGTGTGCCTGACCCGTTTGTGGAAAGTCTTACGCACGACAGCATAATAGTGCAGATACCATATCTGAGAGGAAGACTCAGGAACAAACTGGAGCGACTTTTACAGGTCTTCGATCAGGAATACTGTGTAAAGGGAAACGAGCACTATCTGGAAGTAGACGAAAGTTTATTTAAAGGTGATGAATTCTTCGTAATAAACAGGTTGATTATGGCCGGTGGCTCGCCGGAAGTAAAACGCGCAATGGAGGTGGAAGACGAAATCCTTTCAGAAATAGAGGACAGAGATACCACTATTATGATGAAAGAAAAGGAACTGGAAAAGAAGAATCAGGAAATCAACGAGAAGAATCAGGAAATCAACGAGAAGAACCAGGAAATTAACGAGAAGAACCAGGAATTAAACGAGAAGAACCAGGAACTAAACGAGAAGATGCTCGTTATAAAAGATATGGCTAAAATGCTATACGAACAAGGAATCCCACCAGAAGTAATTGCAGAAAGATTTAATTTGGATAGCGAACTCCTGAAAAGTTTCCTGAAATAGGATATAAATGGGCACGTATACCACCGGCAACGCCAAGATGGAAATCAATATCATGTTTCCCCTCTTGGTGTTGTTATTTTCACAAAGCGCAAAGATAATATACTTAAAATATATTAAATCAACACACATTTCATAACCATACCGCAGTGAATTCATAAAATATGCATTTACAATATGTAACAAAGCTACAAAAAAGGATTTGTTCATAGACATAAGCGGTTTATCCCGTATGAAAACCATGTTTTTTATACAATGGTAAATTCCCTGTGAATTATCATGTCTGACAGCAGAAAACCCCTGTTTAAGTTGGTTATGTCGGGAATAAAACTTACTTTTGTAGATAATTTTGGCCTGAATACGGACTATCTTGTACATCTGAACCGGAAGAGGAGGGATGTGGGAGGTAGCCGCGAAGCGTACCCGGAGGGTAAGGAATATGGTAAAAAAATATAAAAGCAACCGACATTTTAGTTATAACTAAACTTTTATGCCTAACTTTGAAATCAGAAACATAGATGCGGTAAATGGAAAACAGAAATTCTACAAACTCATTAAAGATGGTACTTGCCAGATTGATGATTTCGAGAATAATTTGGAAGAAGCTTATAAACCGGAATTAAAAACTATATATGCATATATGGATCAGGTGGCAAATCTGAAATCCTTGCCACAAACTAAATTCCATTTTTATAACAAAGACAAAGGAGGGTTTAGAGAGTTTGAGTTCAAGAGCAAACATTTAAGAGTCTATGGAATAGTGATAGATGAAGGCAAACTTGTAATCTTGGGAGGGACTAAAGCTAACCAAGCCAATGATACAACTATTTTCAGAAGAATAAAAAAAGAATATATAGAATCAACAAAAGAATAATCAAATGGACAGAAAAGAATTATTGAAAAGTCCGGAGTACTGGACAGCGTCAATCCAAATGGAATTATATCGTCAGATTGAGGCTTTTATGAAAGAAAACAATTTCAATAAGACTCAGTTGGCCGAATATTTAGGTTGTTCTAAGGGGTATATCACCCAGCTATTGTCAGGAGATTTTGACCATAAATTAAGTAAGTTTATACAGCTGTCATTAGCTATAGGGAAAATTCCTGAATTCTGTTTTACGGATATCGATGAGTATATCCAGAATGAAACACAATCGTATAAAAACACTATGGTTCTTTCCAATAAGTGTCCGTTTTCAACATTCTCATTGTCAAACAGCATAATAGAAGACGCAGCATAAAAATGGCAACAATACCATACAGGATTAGTGGGATAAAAACTACTCAGTTTGCATTATTCCAGGAAAGATTCATCAACGGCAGAGAAATAACCGTACAGACATCATTTTCATTCGGATATAATGAAAGATTAGACAGCATCCGGTGTATTTCGAATTTTGAATATTTACAGGATGAGAATGTATTGATGACTTCAGAAATTCAATGTACGTTCGATATAAGCCCTGAAGGGACATCAGAACTTAAACAGTTTAAAAAAGTGCCTGTAGATTTTTTGCGTTACATGGCCACTATAGTAACCGGAACTGCGCGTGGTATCATCCATGCAAAATCAGAAGGTACATTATTGGCAGGCATAATACTTCCCCCAATAAATCTTATGGAAGCAATAAAGGATGACTTGCCTATAATCTCTGAAAAATAATTTTGGCCTGAATGCGGACTATCTTGTACATCTGAACCGAAAGAGGAGAGATGTGTGGGGTAGCCGCGAAGCGTACCCGAAAGGTAAGGAATATGGTAGAAAGCATAAAGATAAACAACTTCAAGTCATTAGCAGATACGGAACTGACGGACTGCAGAAGATATAACCTGTTGTTAGGTCGTCCTAATGTAGGTAAAAGTAACATACTGGAAGCACTGTCATTGTTTTCAGTTCCCTATTTAATATACTCAAAACGCGAAGTGCGCGACCTTGTCAGATACAGCAGCAGTATGAACGAGTTGTTCTTCAACGGTAACACCTCGGAACCTGTCAGTATCACAGCAGGGGAACATACTATACGCATTTCGAATACAGATGGTATAAAATATACCTGGGATTACGCCAATGGAGATAAGAAAGAAAATCTGGTAATCAACAGTGGTAAGGTTGCATCCAAGCGCAACAACTCCGTACTGATGCCGGAATTCAAGAAATACGACTTCAAGAAATTAGACAAGTTCTCGGTGTCCGACATACCTTTTCTTCTGCCTGCGGGAGGAGAGAATATCATGCAGATAATCCAAAATGACGCTTCCCTGACAGATGAGATAAGAGAGATTGTTGCCGAATACGATTTGCAACTTTTGTTCGACACAGCTACAAGAGAGATAAAATTCCAGAAGCAACTTAATCCGACTACTGTATTCTCCATACCATTTTTCTCTGTGTCCGACACATTGCAACGTCTGATTTTCTATAAGGCAGCAATAAGCAGCAACAAAGATTCCGTAATCATGCTTGAAGAGATAGAGGCACATTCCTATCCTCCGTTCATCTCCAAGGTAACAGCGAGCATAATAGAAGACAAGAACAACCAGTATTTCATCACCACCCACAGTCCATACGTGGTAAATGACTTCCTGGAGCTGCCTACAGATGAAGTTGCAGTATATCTGACAGACCTGAAAGAAGGTAAAACCGTTATCAGACGTCTTACGGATGAGGAACTGAACGAGGTATATAATGCAGGGATAGATTTGTTTTTCAACTACGAAATGTATTTAGAATAAGATAAATTCATAAAAACGTTATGAAAAACCTGATAGAAAAGAACATACAGAAAATTGCAGCCTTATGCAAGAAACATAAGGTAAGCCAATTATTTGTTTTCGGCTCCATTCTTACAGGTCGCTTTAATGACGGCAGCGATATAGACTTGATTGTAACGTTCAACAAAACAGAAATCGGAGACTATTTCGACAATTACTTTGATTTTAAATATTCTTTAGAAGATTTGTTCGGCCGAGAAGTTGACCTTTTAGAAGAACAAACCATTAAGAATCCGTATCTGAAAAAGAATCTGGATGCAACAAAAATGCTGATATACAATGGATGAATTTAGTTTTGTTGCATACGTTCCTAATAATTAATTATATGGTCCAAACCCCTGAAATAATAAGGCAACTAAAGAAATTCAAGCTTGAAAGCGCATCAAGATACGGCATCAAGCTTATGGGAATATTCGGTTCGTACGCCAGAGGACAGCAGGATGAGAATAGCGACCTGGATATATTCATAAGTCTGAACGAAGCTGATTTCTTTGTTCTTGAAAAGATAAAATAAGAATTGGAAAATATGCTTCATATACCAATTAATATAGTGAACTTGAGGAGTTAATTAAGAAACATATTAAAGCAGAATATTTGTAAGCTTCCAAAATTGGCGTATTGACTAGCATGGCTCTTTCTCATACCTTTGTGCTAAACTTAAAACTTGAAAGATTATGTTTAGCGAAAAAGACTTTGAAAGACTGTGGTTCCTCTACAAGACCGAAGGTGAACCCAAAGGAGTTTCCATCAACTCATTCTGCATTAGCAACAATATTCCATACACGGCATTCTATGACTGGTTCAAGAAGACACAAAAGAAGGTTGTACCTGT
>CALUJF010000034.1 GCA_944320855.1 uncultured Phocaeicola sp. | reverse complement strand
ATCGAAAACAACAAGAGGCTGGAAGCACTACAGGCATATGCACAAACTGCCTAAAATCTAAATCAGAAACTTGAGGTACTTTTCTTTCAAATAAGTGTACATTTCCACCCTATCAAAATCTTCCATATCTCCAAAATCCTCAGATTCTTCATAAAAGACCAAAGAATTTCCTTCAAAAGAAATCTGAACAATAGCATCATCATACCAATTACCATCCCAGGTATAATACAAAACTTTATCGTCCATATCTTTCCATTTCCAAGACGCTATACCTAAAGTTTCATCACCATATCTGACCATATATGTTCCTGATTTTGAAAACAACACTTCTGACACCTCCACTCCAAAATAATCAAAATCACCATTATCCACATATTCATCCAGAATTTTTTTATCATCCAAATATGCTACTACTCTAATTTTCTCAAACACCCATGTTCTACAGAGAGAATTAGTAAGCTCATTATCATCCATCGCCTCAACTTTTTTTATACTTGTGTTTCAATCTTTATATTTCTGACACAAACATTCATTAGTAGTATTATATACATATTCAAATCAGTCTTTATTATTCACCCCATACCCGAAGAGGGAGAAATCGCCCATACAGGGGTCGCCCGGGAATATCTCTGCCAGGGCATTTGTTATTCTTTTGGCATTTGTGAGCGAGAACACAGGTTTGTCCGTAAGACCGAGAAGATGTGCCACACGGCATACGTGGGTATCAAGAGGTATAATCAGCTCGGCAGCAGACATCCTTTTCCACACTCCGAAATCTACCGGAGAGTCCTGACGCACCATCCAGCGCAGGAACATGTTGAGTTTCTTCTGAGGAGAACGGTCGGACACCTCAAGAAAAGCACAGAGTTTCTGCATTGGTGTACCGGGATATTCTAAAAGTCTGTCTTCCAAAGTTTTTCCTTCGGAATAGACGGAATAGAGTTTTTCGAGATAGAAACGGAAGTCGGAATGCGACACCATCCTGTAGAAACTGCTCTTGTCGTCGGCACGGAAATCGTCTTTCCATTTTCCGGACAGTATGTATTCAAGAGGTGAATGTCCCATAATGGCATCCAGTTCGTCCGCCTTGCGGAGTATCATCTTGCGGTTTCCGAAGCTGAGAACAGCCGTAAGCAAACCGGATATTTCAATGTCTTTCTGTTCTGTATATCTGTGTGGGAACTGTACCGGGTCGTCAGGGATAAAAGAGGCGCAATGGTATGTTTCAGCCCAGTCGCGCAAAAGTTTTATTGTTTCCGTATTCATAGTTTTAAAAGGGATTTTCCGCATCAATAAAAACGCTTCGTCGTTTGGACTAAAATGACTAAGCGTTTTGTCCAAAACGACGAAGCGTTTTATTTTAACTTGTTTTTCATTATTCACTCATAGCTTCTCCTGCATTTTTCACCAACAGAAGAACTTCATTATTTTCTGCATCCATTAGAGATAAAGTACCATCTTCATTCACGACGAATGATGCTACCTTGTTCATTGCAGCAAGAACCTTTCTTTCTGTTTCCATACCCGGTCCGGCCATCATGGTGCTTATCATATGTCCGAACTTCAGTGATGACGGATTTCCTTCTTCCTGCGAGAATGAACCGTTGATGATGTTGCATCCGCCATTGCCGTGTACCGCATTTTCAGCTACATTGAATGAAAGGAACGGAGTCTTGTCGGCCACCTCTACAGCAGCTCCCTCAACCTTAGAAATTTTCCATTCGCCGTTGATATCGTTTACGGACACTGCCGGAGCCTCTCTCTTTTCGAGCGACATAAGAACTTTTCCGTCCTTGTCTGTAAGTTCCACACCGGTTGCCGACGATTTGAAACCTGCCACTTCATTCAGGGCTTCAAGAACTTTCTGTTCTGTTTCCATATCAGGACACATCATACGTGTAGATGCTACATTAGTAAGACCTATATGTCCCGGGTTTACTGAATCAATCTCAAATCCACCCATGATTCTGTTGCATCCGGCATTACCGTAAAGTCTTCCGTTTTCTGTATCAAAACCTATATATGGATTTCCTGTAACTTGCTTACCCTCAACTGAAACTACATTCCATTCGCCGGTAATATCTACTGATTTGGTTGTTGTTCCGCAAGATGACAATAAAATTGCTGCAAATGCAGCCGCACTGATTAAATTTTTCTTCATATTTTATTCCTCCTATTGTTCTACATATTTAAAACAACAAAAGCCGTCTGCCTTTGTTCATGCAAAATTAATAAACTATTGTATCAAATGTTTCTTTCCAATATAAAAATTGCGATATTTGAATAATACTGCATGCAGTTTTGAAAAAAGTCTTATCTTTGCATACTGAACGGTAACGTTTACCGGGAATTAAAATTTCACATTAATATATTAAATGAGTAAAGTATTGATTATCGGTGCAGGCGGTGTAGGTACCGTTGTTGCACACAAGGTGGCTCAGCATCCTGAAGTTTTCACAGAAGTGATGATAGCAAGCCGCACCCAGTCAAAATGTGACGCGATTGTAAAGGCAATCGGTAACCCAAACATCAAAACCGCTAAGGTAGATGCAGACAATGTGGCCGAACTGGTGGCTTTATTCAACAGTTTTAAACCCGAAATCGTTATTAACGTAGCTCTTCCTTATCAGGATCTTACCATCATGGAAGCTTGCTTGCAGGCAGGAGTAAATTATCTTGATACTGCCAACTATGAGCCGAAAGACGAGGCTCATTTCGAATACAGCTGGCAATGGGCTTACAAGAAACGTTTCGAAGATGCAGGTCTGACTGCAATCCTCGGATGCGGATTCGACCCGGGAGTGAGCGGTGTATATACTGCATATGCGGCTAAACACCACTTCGACGAAATGCACTATCTTGACATCGTGGACTGCAACGCAGGAAACCACCACAAGGCATTCGCAACTAACTTCAACCCTGAAATAAATATCCGCGAAATCACTCAGAACGGACGCTACTGGGAAGACGGAAAATGGGTAACTACAAAACCTCTGGAATTCCACAAGGATTTGACTTATCCGAACATCGGTCCTCGCGATTCGTATCTGCTTTATCACGAAGAGCTTGAATCATTGGTAAAGAACTTCCCTACTATCAAGCGTGCACGCTTCTGGATGACTTTCGGACAGGAATATCTAACTCACCTGAGAGTGATACAGAACATAGGTATGGCAAGCATCGAGCCTATCAACTACAACGGTATGGAAATCGTTCCGCTGCAGTTCCTGAAAGCCGTATTGCCTAACCCACAGGACCTTGGCGAAAACTACGAGGGAGAAACTTCTATCGGTTGCCGTATCCGCGGTGTGAAAGACGGAAAGGAACGTACTTACTACGTTTACAACAACTGCTCTCACCAGGAAGCATACAAGGAAACAGGTATGCAGGGGGTAAGCTATACTACAGGTGTGCCGGCTATGATTGGTGCCATGATGTTCCTGAAAGGATTGTGGAAACGTCCGGGAGTATGGAACGTGGAAGAATTCGACCCGGATCCGTTTATGGAAGCATTGAACATGTACGGATTGCCATGGCATGAAGTGTTCGACGGAGATTTGGAACTTTAATAATAAGACAATAAGGCTACAGTTACGAGTTGACAAGGTTGCCATACGGATGGACAGCCTTGTCAACTTGTCATCTTGTAAACTTGTCAGCTAAATAAAGAAACTTTGATATGAATGTAGGAGACAAGGCACCCGACTTTTTGGGACTGAACGAAAAAGGCGAAGAAATACGCCTGAGCAATTACAAAGGAAAGAAAGTGGCACTCTACTTCTATCCTAAGGACATGACAAGCGGATGTACTGCACAGGCATGCAACCTGCGCGACAACTACGAAGCTCTGCAAAATGCAGGATACGAGATAATAGGTGCAAGCATACAGGATGCGAAGTCGCACCAGAAATTCATTGAAAAGAACAGTCTGCCTTTCACCATCATTGCCGATACGGAACAGAAACTGGTTCAGGAATTCGGCGTATGGGGCGAAAAGAGCATGTACGGCAGAAAATATATGGGAACATTCCGTACTACGTTCATTATCAATGAAGAAGGCGTGATAGAAAGAATCATCTCCCCTAAGGAGGTGAAGACTAAAGACCACGCAGCACAGATTTTGAAATAATAAAACAAAGATATATATGGCAAAGAAAGACGAACTGGAATTTGAAGGCGGTATCGACAGCCCTTCGAAGCCTAACAACTCGGAGAAACTGAAGGCGCTGCAGGCTGCCATGGACAAGATAGAAAAGAACTTCGGAAAAGGCTCAATCATGAAAATGGGTGATGACCATGTGGAAGAAGTTGAAGTTATACCAAGCGGTTCAATAGGACTTAACGCTGCACTCGGTGTAGGAGGTTATCCTAAGGGACGTATCATAGAAATATACGGTCCTGAATCATCAGGTAAGACAACTCTGGCAATACATGCCATTGCTGAAGCCCAGAAGGCAGGCGGTATAGCTGCTTTCATCGACGCTGAACATGCATTCGACCGTTTCTATGCAGCAAAACTTGGTGTAGACATCGACAATCTGCTTATCTCGCAGCCGGACAACGGTGAACAGGCTCTCGAAATAGCCGACCAGCTGATACGTTCATCGGCTATCGACATCATCGTAATAGACTCTGTAGCAGCTCTTACTCCTAAGGCTGAAATAGAGGGCGATATGGGCGACAACCGTGTGGGACTTCAGGCACGACTGATGTCACAGGCTCTGAGAAAGCTTACATCGACTATCAACAAGACAAACACTACATGTATCTTCATCAACCAGCTGCGCGAGAAAATAGGTGTAATGTTCGGTAATCCTGAAACTACTACAGGTGGTAACGCGCTTAAGTTCTACGCTTCTGTAAGGCTTGACATCCGCCGTGCCACTCAGCTCAAGGACGGTGAGGAAATCATCGGTAACCAGGTTAGAGTGAAAGTTGTGAAGAACAAGGTTGCTCCTCCTTTCCGCAAAGCTGAATTCGACATCATGTTCGGTGAAGGTATTTCAAAGAGCGGCGAAATTATTGACCTCGGTGCAGAACTTGGCATAATCAAGAAGAGCGGTTCCTGGTACAGCTACAACGATACAAAACTCGGTCAGGGACGCGATGCGGCAAAAGTTTGCATCCAGGACAACCCTGAACTGGCAGAAGAGCTTGAAGCACAGATTTTTGCAGCTCTGAAAGATAAGGAATAACAGATTTATTCTATACCTAAAAGCCATCCACAGCCATGGTATCTTTTACTTATCAGTACAAAAAAAACGTAAAAGATACATCAGGATAAGTGTGGATGGCTTTTTTTTGTTTAATTTTACAGTGTGAGTATAAACTAAAGACACAAAACCATCAAAATATTAAAGTTATGAGATTATCGCACTGGATTCTATCTGTATTATTGTGCTGTATTTCATTTACAGCAGCTGCTCAGAAAAAAATATCATACCGCTTCGCTACACGCGCCGAAGCTCAAATGCTGATTACTGATATCGACAATTTTACAAACAGGCTGAACAGCTTCGACATCAATCTGCGATTAAACAAAGAGAACGGCAGAAAATCGGAACTCCTCAGACTGGCTATGAACGAAACTCTGAACTGGAGCGAAAACGAGAAAAAGAAAATAACAGCAGCATTCAAATCACTGCAGGCAAAGATAGACAAGCAGAAACTGAAAATCAAGTATCCGCAGGAAGTGATACTGGTAAAGACATCAATGAAAGAGGAAATGAATGTGGCAGCATATACCAGAAAGAACTGGATTGCACTGGGAGAAAAGTATATAAACGAGTCTACACCGGAAAGCCTTGAATATCTTTTAGCTCACGAAATGTTTCATCTTTTAACACGGAACAACAAGGATTTCAAAAAATCTGTATATTCTGTTATCGGATTCAATGTTACTGACAGAGAGCTGTTCTTCCCTATCGACATCATCGAAAAAAGAATTTCAAACCCGGATATTGAAATGTATGACAGCTATGCTGAATTTACAATAAACGGGCAGAAACAGAAATGCTCGATGATGATTTACTCGGCCATTCCTTTTTCTGCAGGAAAAACGCTTTCTGACTACCTCAGCGTAGGGCTTATCCCTCTGAACGACAATCTTATTCCTTTGCAGGAAAACGGTCAGACAGTGATTTACAGCATTGACCAGGCTGAAGATTTCTATCAGAAAATAGGCAAGAACACCGAATATATCATCAATCCGGAAGAAATATTGGCCGACAACTTTGCCTATCTGATTACACAAAAGAAAAATCTGCCTAATCCTGAGATAGTACAGAAAATAGCAACCATATTGAAATAACGCATAAGGCAGGAAAATGAAAAGAATAGGATTGCTGTCGGACACTCACGGGTATTGGGATGACCGGTATCTGAAATATTTTGAGGAGTGCGACGAGATATGGCATGCCGGCGACATAGGCTCTACAGAGGTGCTGGAAAGGCTCATGGAGTTCAGGCCGTTCAGGGGTGTCTATGGCAATATTGACGGACAGGACATACGGAAAATGCTGCCTGAAATTAACAGATTCAGGATTGAGGGTGCGGATATAGTGATAAAACATATAGGAGGATATCCGGGCAAATACGACCCTAAGGTAAAGAATCTGATTATAACGGAAGCACCTAACCTGCTGATAAGCGGACACTCGCACATACTGAAAGTAAAATACGACAGAAATTTCGGATTATTGCATATCAATCCGGGAGCTGCCGGAAAGTATGGATTCCATACAGTAAGAACATTGGTGAGATTCAGTGTCGATAACTGTAATTTTTCCGACTTAGAAGTGATAGAACTGAAAGATTAATCGCGAAAATATTTGTCTGTTCAAGAAATCTTTCCCAAATTTGCACCGAAATTATAAACACTTTTTATGAAAACGTATTTAGTCACAGGAGCCGCAGGCTTCATTGGTTCAAATTACATCAAATACATTCTGAAAAAACACGATGATATTAAGGTAGTTATATTGGATGCGCTGACTTATGCAGGAAATCTTGCAACCATAGCCAACGACATTGACAACGAACGCTGCTTCTTCGTAAAAGGGAATATATGCGACAGCGAACTGGTAGAACGCCTGTTTGCTGACTACAAGTTTGATTGTATTGTGAATTTTGCAGCAGAAAGTCATGTAGACCGCAGTATTGAGGACCCTCAACTGTTTCTGCAAACCAATATCCTTGGTACACAGAATCTGATGGATGCCGCAAGAAGGGCTTGGGTGACAGGAAAAGATGAAACAGGATATCCTACATGGAGAAAAGACGTAAGATTCCATCAGGTTTCTACAGATGAGGTTTACGGTTCGTTAGGCGAAGAGGGATATTTCACAGAAACTACTCCACTATGCCCTCACAGTCCATACAGTGCTTCTAAAGCGAGTGCGGACATGATTGTTATGGCTTATCACGACACTTACAAGATGCCGGTTACAATAACAAGATGCTCGAACAACTACGGACCATACCACTTTCCGGAAAAGCTTATACCGCTGATAATAAAGAATATACTCGAAGGAAAAAGACTTCCGGTATACGGCGACGGTTCCAACGTGAGAGACTGGCTTTATGTGGAAGACCACTGTAAGGCAATCGACCTCGTTGTAAACAAAGGTAAAGCCGGAGAAGTCTATAACGTGGGCGGACATAACGAAAAGAAGAATATCGAAATCGTAAAACTGACCATCAGCACTATACACAACATGATGGCGGAAAAGCCTGAACTGAGAAAGGTCCTGAAGAAAAAGGAACTCGATGAGAACGGTGAGATTTCAATCGACTGGATTAATGATTCGCTTATCTCGTATGTAAAAGACAGATTAGGCCACGACCAGCGTTATGCCATTGACCCTACAAAGATTTCAGAAGAATTGGGATGGACTCCTGAGACAAAGTTTGAGGACGGTATAGTGAAAACTATAGAATGGTACTTGAACAACCAGGAATGGGTGAAAAACGTAACAAGCGGTGACTACCAGAATTATTACGAGAACATGTACAAGAACAGATAAATAAAGTAGGGAATACCAATTAAAAAAACAGCGGAGCAGGATTTCAATGAGTCTTGCTCCGCTGTTTTTATCAGAACTGGAAGTATATGAACGGCTGAATTTCGCTGCTCTTCACCTGGATGACTATAAATATGACTGCTATTATCAATATGGCCTGTACGGGCAACGGCATTCTTACAACCATATCCGAACATCTGTTCTGCCAGCTGTCAGGACACCAGTGTAATGCAAATCCCACTCCCATAAGCAGGAAGACCTTCCAGTAACCGGTAATCAGCTGCACGAAAAGCTCCGGATGGAATGATGTGAATATCTGCGTTATCATCGACACAGAACCATCGAATGTGGTATTGCGGAAGAATATCCAGCAGAAACATACGAAATGGAAGGTTATGACAACGGCAAAAATACGTTTTATACCACTGCTGCGGTAGTTCTTTTCTCTACCGACAAGGCTGCGGAAGAATTTGTGCAGGGCAAGCGCCACACCGTGCAGACCTCCCCAAACGATGAAATTCCATGATGCTCCGTGCCACAAACCGCCCAACAGCATGGTAAGTATGAGATTAAGATATGTACGGAACTTTCCCTTGCGGTTACCGCCCATCGATATGTAAAGATAGTCCCTGAGCCATGTGGAGAGCGAGATATGCCATCTGTGCCAGAAATCGGTTACACTGTCGGACTTGTAAGGTGAGTTAAAGTTGATAGGAAAACGGAATCCCAACAGAAGGGCAAGACCTATGGCCATATCGCTGTAGCCTGAAAAATCGCAATATATCTGAAGGGCATATCCATATACACCGAACAGATTCTCTATACCGGAATACAAGGACGGATTTTCAAAGATTCGTTCTACAAAGTTCACACTGATATAATCGGATATGACTGCTTTCTTGAACAGTCCGCTCAATATGAAAAACACTCCCTGACCGAACATCTCATTGCTGACAAAAAGCGGCCGGCGTATCTGAGGGATGAAATCGCGTGCACGGACAATAGGCCCTGCAACAAGCTGCGGAAAGAATGATACATAGAACACATAGTCAAGCAGATTGTGCAACGGCTTAAGGTCGCCACGATAAACATCAATGGTATAACTGAGCGACTGGAAAGTAAAGAACGATATACCTACAGGAAGGAATATATCGAAAGGACTGAAATTTCCTCCCCAAAGCGGAGACAGCATCTCATAGAAGAAGTTGGTATATTTGAAATAGCACAAAAGTCCAAGATTGACACACAGGCTCAGCAATACGAGCAGTTTGCGTTTTCCCTTTGCACGGGTATGTTCCATCACTCTGGCTATTATGAAATCCGTTACGGTAACTATACCTAAAAGGAAGAAATAGAATCCGCTGCTCTTGTAATAAAAATAATATGAAAAGGCTGAAACAAACAGCAGTCTGAGTGCTGTCTGCTTACGGAGCGCTACATATATAAGACTGAAAGCAAGAAAAAGGAACACAAAGAGTCCGCTACTGAATATCAAAGGCTGCCGAGGGTCGTAGGTCAGCACATCTAATATCTTGTCAGAATCGAATCCCAGACTGTTTATAGTATCAATGAATTTTTGTTGCCACATAATCGTTGTATGCTTTAATGAATGCTTCGTGTAACAATAGTCCCTGAAGGGTATATCCTTCGCGGGTGAAATGTATCTTGTCGCGCTGGTACATACCGGCTGTAGTCCAGTTCTTGCATGCGAAATGCTCTCCTCCCACTACATCATAAAGATTCCACACGGCAAAATCATTTTCCGCAGCAAAGCTCTTTTCCGTTTCAACCACTTTTGGAGTTCTCACATTTATCACCCTGCTCCTTCTACCGGACCTTACATATGCGCCCGGAGGTGTGGTTATAAGGAAATCTGCATTGGTACATCCCTTTTTCAGCTCGCCGATAAGATTCTTCATCTGAATACGGTGTTCGGCTGTATTGTAGTTTCTGCCATGGGCTTCATTGGTTCCAAAAGACATGATAACCAAATCAGGATTGAGGGATGTTATCTCTGTTATCCTTTCAGGCTTGTTGAACGATTCGCAAGTTGCACCGTTTACTCCAAGAATGTGATACACGATTCCAGGTTTGCCTGTTTCCTCTGCCAGGCCTGAAGTGTGGTAAGAAACATTATAGTCAATTACTGCTTCATGGCCGAAATCTTCTTCCAACGACTTACGCATGATATACGGAAATACATGTCCTCGCACGTGCGAATCGCCTATGTGTACTATTCTTACAGGGCGGTCCATAACAGACAGTTTCTCCCAAAACCTGTCAAGACTGCCGTTGGGGTCCGTTATGACATTCTCTGTTGTATCTTTAAAACACGAAGGCATGGAACATGATACAGGAATAAACTTCATCAGATTTTCCATGGCTGTGCTTGAATATACAGGACCGGAGTTATGGTCGCGTCTGGCTTTCTCAGGCATTATATCCTGTGCGTGTATCACAGAAAAAAAACGGAACATAAGGATTAATCCGAGAGCTATATTCCGGTATGACAGGAAACTATTCCGCCTCGTATGCTTTTCTCTTTTCATATTGTTCCTTTCCATACATTAATGCGTCAAACAATAAAGAAGCTATGTGTTTTCCACCACGGAAATTAATGTGGGTATAGTCATAATTGGCCATAGCCGGTTTGGCATTAACCATTTCTGACATACTGCCGTCACCTCCCATGGCATTGAACATATTCCAGAAAGCAACACCGGTTTCAGCAGCAAGCATCTGCTGGCTTCTGATAAGGCCTTTCACTGCCGGCATGGTTCTGAGATTACCGTTTTCATCCTTGGTCTCACGGTCGCCTATACTTACTATCAGAATTGAAGTTTCCGGGAAACAGTTCTTTAAATGCGAAATAACGGATTTCATTCCATCCTTATAGTAAGTATAATCAATTCCACCTTCGAAGACTACATTCAACCCGTACTGTATTACTATGAGGTCGTATTTACGCAAACGGTTGTATTTTCTCAATATGGAACCGGGTATGCCCAAAAGCTGCTGGCCGCTACTACCCCGGGTACTGAAATTGTCGAGTATTATCCCATGGTCGGAATCCATGGTAGCTGCATAAAAGATTGCATCGGAAGAAGCATTCCTTATATTCCATCTTACTGACTTAATATGACCCTTTACAGTTACACACTGAAGTGTGCTGTCGCCCTTCAAACGGAAATCCAGTCCGGCTGCTCCATTCAACTGTGCCGTAACATGCAATGAATCCGAAGTAAGATAGTATAAAGATGACGATGTGCAGGATTCGAGATTTGAAGCATATTTTCCTGTTGCCTCAAGGGATATATATGCTCCCTGAGAGGCATTAAAGTAATTATTTGATATATCCTGCCTGTTTCGTATAAAGCCTATTGTATCTGTAACATTATGTGAAGTCCATCCGGCAAAACTATGTCTTACGGTAGGTCTGAAACCGGGGAATTTGGATGTGACAGGAACATAACCTACCCCACTACCACCAAATTCTTTCTGCAACATATTGCGTAAATCTGCTGTGAGGATGTCGCCTTCGATGAACGAATCGCCGAAATAGGCAATTCTTACAGGACGTTTCAACTCCTTAACAGAGGCCAGCGACTGATAGAAATGTGACATGCCATGGGAAGTTGAATCGGAATAGTCCTCTATACATTCTATTCCGGTCTTGCATGAATCCACAAATGCCGGTTTTACTACAGGCAGTGGAGGAAGTGTATCAACAGAAATTGTATCAGAATCCGAAACTTCACTTCGGATGTCTGACAACAAATCAACTTTTCTTAAAGACTTGCCTCCGACTTTTATCTCAGGCAAATAGTGCAGGACAATAAGTCCGAATGTCACAAGAAAAGCAAGAAAGAATGTATAATGCAATTTGTTCTTCATGAAAAATCAGTTCTATGTAAAAAAAACTTTGCAAATATACACTTTTATATCAATATATAAAAAATGCCGGTACCTGCTTTATCGCAAGTACCGGCTGTATTTAAGATTAATGTATTATTCCAAGTTTGGATGACGATACAAAATCGATTATCATATCTATCTGCTCGCTTCCTGGAACCTGCTCTTTGATTCTAAGTAAAGCATCATGTTGAGACGTATTTGCTTTATAAAGTATTCTGTAAGCCTGCGCAATGTGCTTTATCAAAGTTTCAGAGAAGCCTTCATGCTGAAGTACATGGGTATTTATACTATAAAAAGTTATCGGTTCATGCGCTGCAACAATAAAAGGAGGTATATCTTTGGTAAAACGGCATCCACCTTGCACGATAGAATAACTACCTAAACGGGTATTACCCTGCATCAATACATTTGAAGTAAGTATTGCACAATCATAAATCTTACAATTACCTGATACTTGCGACCCATTACCAATAATACATTCGTTACCAATCTCAACATCATGAGATATTCGCACTCCCTGCATTATGAAATTTCCGTTTCCTACAATTGTATCATGCTCCTTATGTGTACCACGAGTAATTACAGCATTCTCACGTACAACGTTATTATCTCCCATCCTGACAAATGTGTCTTCGCCGGTATAACAGAAATCCTGTGGTACAGCAGCTATCACCGCTCCTTGATATACAGTATTACCATTACCCATACGTGTGCCACTCATAAGACTTGCATATGGCATTATCACATTGTTATCGCCTATTTCTACATTTTTGTCAATATAGGCAAACGGATGCACTGTTACATTGTTGCCCAACTTTGCAGAAGGGTCAACATAAGCTAAAGGACTAATCATGTGTTTATCTGTTTTTAAGGTTTATTATTCACGTCCACCACCCAAAGCACTGTACAGGTTTATCACAGCCTGTATACGCTGGAAATTATCAGCTACCTCGCTCAATTCCGCGCTTAGAAGATTCTGTTGCGCTGTAAGAATTTCAAGATATGTAGCTTCAGCACTTTGGAAAAGGGCTTTTGTATATGTAACAGCCTTATCCAACTGCTCTACCATACCACGATCCTCGATGAGCTTCTTATTTGTAGTCTCGTAGAGGCAAAGAGCATTGCTTACTTCCTGTCCGGCCTGAAGGATGGCTTGCTGATAATTCATACGTGCTATTTCTTCTTCAGCTTTTGACACTTTCAAGTTAGCTATCAATTTACCATTATTGAATATTGGCTGCGCTAAAGAAGCCAATGCCTGCAACATGAACTGTGCAGGATTTGAAACTTGGATACCGGAACCGTTAGTCCAGCCTGCAGTACCGCCAATAGTAATGCTCGGATAGAAAGCTGCACGTGCCTGGTTAGTAGTATAATAAGCATTCGCCAAAGTCATTTCCGCCATTTTAACATCCGGACGGTTTTCAAGCAACTGCAAAGGAACTCCGGCAGTCAGATTTTCAGGCATAACCTGATCAGCCAACTTACCTCTGTCAAAAGTCTGTGGAGCCTTGGCAAGGAGAACAGCCAAAGAGTTCTCGGTTTCGCGAACCTGACGTTTCAAGTCAAGTAATGAGGCCTCTACCTGATGGCTTGCAGCCCTCATCTGGGTTACAGCAGCTTCGTTTACATATCCGGCAATCTTCATCGCTTCCATTGCGCGGACATTTTCTTTATATATAGCAGCTGTTTCAGTAGTTATTTCTACCTGACGGTCAAGCATCAACAGCGTATAATATACATTGGCTATTCCGCAAATAATCTGCGAGCGTACTGCCTGCTGTGAATACTGGCTCTGAAGATAAACAGCCTGCTGACCTCTCTTGGCATTAAGAATCTTACCGAAAAGATCTATCTCCCAACTTGCAGCTACAGGCAACTGATAAGCCTTAGCCATATCACCTCCACCCATAGATGTCATAGTTCCCTGAGGAGCCAGATTAATAGATGGCAAATAAGACAAACGAGCAGAAGTCAGCATAACCTTTGCTTCCTTAACTCGGAGGACAGCACTTCTCAAATCCACATTGTTCTGCAATCCCTCTTCAATAAGGGCTTGCAGTTTAGTATCAGTAAATACTTCTTTCCAAGGCAAGTTTCCCATATTAGCCGTATCAGAAACCAATGTATCGGTAACCGATACCGGATCACGATACAATCCCGAAGTATTTATATTTTCCGGGCGGTCGTAAGCTTTGTAAATGTGGCAACTGCTTAAAGCAGCAGCTGCACACATTGTCAATATGATTTGTTTCTTCATTATAGTCTTTATTATTTAGTAGTATGAGAATATTGTTCAATTTCAGCTTCCACTTCACTTTCGTCCAAGCTATCCCATTCAATAGGCTTGAATTTTTCCTGAAGCCACTGGAATACTACGAACAACACCGGAACAATGAATATCTGGAATATCATACCAATCAACATACCTCCGATAGCAGAAGCACCAAGAGTACGGTTACCGTGTGCACCTACACCCATGGCGAGCATCAACGGAATAAGTCCCACAATCATTGCCAATGAAGTCATAAGGATAGGACGAAGACGGGCAGATGCACCAAGTACGGCAGCCCATGCAATACTCATACCCTGCTTACGACGGTCGAGAGCGAACTCAACGATAAGGATGGCATTCTTGGCAAGAAGACCCATAAGCATGATAAGCGCAATCTGCATATAAATGTCGTTTGACATTGAACCTATAATCATCTTCAATGCAGGAATACTTCCCAATGCGCTGAAACCGTTTACAAACAAGAAGCTACCCAACAATCCGAACGGAACTGAAAGCAATACCGCAAGAGGCAATATGTAACTTTCGTACTGGGCACTAAGCAACAGATAAACGAATACGAAACAAAGAACGAAAATCAAGCCTGTTGTACTACCGCTTGTTTCAGCCTCTTCACGCGCCATACCTCCAAGTTCGTATCCGAAACCAATAGGCAAGTTCTGTTTTGCAACTTCGGCGATAGCCTGAAGCGCCTGTCCAGAAGTATAACCAGAAGCCGGAGCAACCATCACTTTCATTGAAGTATAAAGGTTGAAACGGTTGATGATATCAGGACCATAAACTCTCTTCATTGAGACGAACTGTGTGATAGGAGCCATTGTGTTGCCGTTACGTACTTTTACACTGTTCAGCGACTCAATGTTCTTCGTAGCTTCAGGTGATGCCTGAATCATTACACGGTACATCTTACCGAAACGGTTGAAGTTGGAAGCATAAAGACCACCAAAGTATCCCTGCATTGTTGACAAGATGTCACTTGGACTGATACCAGCCTTCTTACAAGCCGCAGCATCGATATCCATCATATATTGAGGGAAGCTTGGGTTAAACGTTGTCTGTGCGCGGGCAATTTCCGGACGTTTTTCCAATTCAGCCAGATATGCGTTTACCACGTCGAAGAAATGGTTCAAGTCACCACCGGTCTTATCCTGCATGTTAAGTTCAATATCACTTGACATAGAGTAACCCGGAATCATAGGAGGTGCAAAGAACAATACCTGAGCATCTTTGATAATCTTCTGTGCTCTCATAAACAATGTACCTACGATGATATCAGAATTCTGCATCATAGAACGCTCTTCCCAATCCTTCAATTTAATGATGACAGAACCATAAGAAGGTCCCTGACCACCGATAAATCCGAAACCGGAGATAATGGTACGTGAAGCAACGGCTGGATCGGCAGCTACAAGGCTGTCAACCTGGTTAAGCACTTCGATAGCTCTTTCCTGGGATGTACCAGGAGGAAGAGTAACAGCACCCATTATGGTACCTGTATCTTCATTAGGCACCATACCTGTAGGAGTAATCTTCATAAAGAATATGAGCAATACGATGGATGCACCAACAAGCACGAACGAAAGCACTTTCTTATTAATAAAGAATACAACACGTTTCTTATAACTCTTAAGCAAAGAATCATATGCCGCATTAAACGATACGAAGAAACGGTCTATAAAAGACTTTTTCTTGCTTTCATGTCCTTCGCTTTTATGAGGTTTCAGGAACAACGCACAAAGCGCAGGGGACAATGTCAACGCGTTAAGAGCAGAGAAACCGATTGAGATAGCCATTGTGATACCGAATTGGCGGTAGAAAGTACCGGCTGTACCACCCATGAAACTAACAGGTATAAACACTGACATCATGACGAGGGTAATTGAAACGATAGCACCGCCCAATTCGCTCATGGCATCGATAGAAGCCTCTTTTGCCGATTTATATCCCTGGTCCAACTTGGCATGTACACCTTCCACAACCACTATGGCGTCGTCTACCACTATGGCTATGGCAAGCACCATCGCCGAAAGTGTAAGCAAGTTGACACTGAAGCCAATCAGCTTAAGCACGAAGAAAGTAGCAATCAAAGCCACAGGAATTGCAATTGCAGGGATAAGAGTAGAACGCATATCCTGCAAGAATATGTAAACTACAATAAACACAAGGATGAATGCCTCAATCAAAGTTTTTATAACCTCATGGATAGAAGCATAAAGGAAGTCGTTGGCGTTCTGCGAAATATTAATCTTCAAACCTGTAGGAAGAGTCTTTTCGAAATCAGAAAGCACGCTTACAAGGTTGTCAATTGTGGCAGTCGCGTTAGTACCTGCCATCTGATATACGATACAAGTTACAGCCTTATGACCATTTACAGTATTATTGAAAGAATAAGTCAAACGGCCAAGTTCGATATTTGCCACATCACCAAGACGAAGGATTCTACCGTCAGGTAAAGCCTTGATTACGATGTCCTCAAATTCTTCAATCTGCTGCAAACGACCTTTGTACTTTATAGAATACTGGAAAGTCTGATTACCTCTTTCACCGAACTGTCCAGGAGCAGCTTCAATGTTCTGTTCAGCCAAAACGCCTGAAATGTCTGAAGGGACCAGACTATACTGTGCCATTATATCAGGCTTAAGCCAGATACGCATTGAGTAGTCCACACCCATCACGTTGGCATCACCCACACCATTTACACGCTTGATTTCAGGGATAAGGTTAATCTGCGCATAGTTTTCAATAAATTCTGTTGTATATTCATCAGTCTCATCATAGATAGAGAAGATCAGCAACATAGAAGTCTGTCTTTTCTGAGTAGTCACACCCACCTTAGTTACTTCGGCAGGAAGAAGACCTTGAGCCATTGACACACGGTTCTGAACGTTTACGGCAGCCATATCCGGGTCAGTACCCTGTTTGAAATATACGTTAATATCACCGGAACCATTGTTTGATGCTGTAGATGTGATATACATCATGTTTTCAACACCATTAATCTGGTCTTCCAGCGGAGCTATTACAGAGTTCAACACTGTAGTAGCATTCGCACCGGTATAAGTAGCTCTTACTGATACAGTAGGAGGTGCAATGTCCGGGTACTGGGTAACAGGCAGCGTAGCAAGACCTATCACGCCCAGTATAACCATCAGGATAGAGATAACGGTTGAAAGTACCGGACGGGTAATAAATTTATCAAGTTTCATTGCTTAAATTATCAAATTTACAATATAAAGTTTACCTGTTAAAATAATCAGAATGCAGTGGCAAGATTACCTTCCTTCTGGTCTTTCAGGTGCATCTGATACTTAGCCTCTCTCTGTGCCTGAGTGATAGGAACAATCTTCTGTCCTTCCTGCAAGTTCTGAACACCTTCTATTACAATCTGTTGTCCGGCTTTCAATCCGCCAACAACTATATAGTTCTTACCGTCATTCAAGTTCGAGATAGAAACTTCAGTATGTTTCAAAGTGCTGTCTGCCTGAAGAACATAAACAAATTTCTTGTCCTGGATTTCCTGAGTAGCATACTGTGGGATAATAATTACATCTTCCATTACATATGGGAAAATGATATTGGCCATACCACCGCTTCTTAGAATATTCTTTTCATTAGGGAAAATAGCACGCATGCTAACCGAGCCTGTAGTCTGGTCAATGACACCACTGACTGCATCAATTTTACCTGGAGCCTCATACATAGTGCCGTCTGCCAACTGAAGCTTTACTTCAGGCATCTCAGCCAGTTGCTCCTTCAAAGACAGTTCTGACCTTGTCATCTCCAAAAGTTGTTTCTCAGTCATAGAAAAATATACATACATATCGCCTATTTGCGATACTGTAGTAAGAGGCTCAACCACTGAAGGGCTAACCAAACTACCTATACGATATGGGAATGTGCCTATTACACCATCCGAAGGACTAGTAACTGTACAAAAATCCAAATTCTGTTTAGCTGAAATAAGCATAGCTTCGGCTTGTGCCAACGAAGCCTTTGCCGAGAGCAGATTATTCACTGCGGTCTGATATTCAAAATCACTTATGATTTTCTGTTCATGAAGCATTTTCTTATTAGCTTCGGTAGATTTCACAGTTTCAAGATTGGCTTTGGCAGATTCAACAGTAGCTTTAGCCTGATTATAAGCAGCCTGATACTGGGTTGGGTCTATCTGAAACAAAGCTTGTCCACGTTTCACCGTAGCACCTTCATCCACACAAAGTTTAACTATAAAACCGGAAACCTGCGGACGAATCTCAATATCCTGAAGCCCCTTGATAGTTGCAGGATAAGTTTTTGTCTGACGACTTTCACTGGACACTGCTGTCATAACAGTAAATTCATTATCTCCCATTTTCATACCACCCTGGCCACCACCACAAGCAGTAAGAACAGAAACACCCAACATAGCTATGGCAATACGGCCATTGCTAAAATTCAATTTTCTTTTCACGCTCATTTTCATATAAAATTTTTATATATTATTTTCCAAATACATTAGTTTGCCAACTATATTAAAACACATGTGCAAAGATATAAAATTCAAACTATCTAAAATTAACAATTAACTAAGAATAACCAATAAATCTGATGATATTAAAATTGTACTACTGAATATGATTATTAGACAAAAAAAGAATAGTTTGTAAAGAAACATTTTCAGAAAAAGAAAAAACAATTTAGAGATTTTAATGACAAATGAAGCTTATATTAGATTTTTATTCATACATTTGTGCATGATATAAAAACAAATAACAACAAAATGTAACAATTTATGGCAAAGATAACAAAAGAAGCAGCCCTGCTTTATCACTCACAGGGCAAACCTGGGAAAATAGAAGTAATTCCCACAAAACCATACCAGACACAGCGTGACCTTTCATTGGCTTACTCTCCGGGAGTAGCAGAACCTTGTCTGGAAATCCAGAAGAATCAGGAAACAGCATACGACTATACAGCCAAAGGTAACCTTGTAGCCGTAATCTCGAACGGAACAGCCGTATTGGGTCTTGGAGACATAGGTGCCATGAGCGGCAAACCTGTAATGGAAGGTAAAGGCCTTCTATTCAAGATATATGCAGGTATAGACGTGTTCGATATAGAAGTCAACGAAAAAGACCCTGAAAAATTCATTGAAGCAGTCAAGGCTATTGCTCCGACTTTCGGAGGTATCAATCTGGAAGACATAAAAGCTCCTGAATGCTTTGAAATAGAAAACAGGCTTAAGGCTGAACTCGACATTCCTGTAATGCACGACGACCAGCACGGAACTGCTATCATATCAAGCGCCGGTCTTCTGAACGCACTTGAAGTGGCAGGCAAGAAGATTGAAGATGTCAAGATAGTAGTGAACGGTGCCGGAGCATCGGCTACATCATGTACAAAACTGTACATTGCCTTAGGAGCACGAAAAGAGAATATCCTTATGCTTGACAGTAAGGGAGTTATCACAAGCGACCGTCCAAACCTGACTGAGAGCAAGAAATTCTTTGCTACAGACCGTCGCGACGTGCATACTCTGGAAGAAGCTATCAAGGGAGCAGACGTATTCCTCGGTCTTTCAAAAGGAAATGTGCTTACTCAGGATATGGTACGCAGCATGGCCGAAAAGCCTATTGTTTTCGCACTTGCAAACCCTACTCCGGAAATCTCATACGAAGATGCCATGAGCGCACGTCCGGACGTACTTATGTCTACAGGACGTTCAGACTACCCTAACCAGATAAACAACGTAATAGGTTTCCCATACATTTTCCGTGGCGCACTCGACACACGTGCCAAAGCAATCAACGAAGAAATGAAACTTGCTGCTGTACGTGCCATTGCCGACTTGGCAAAGAAACCTGTTCCTGATGTAGTGAACGAGGCATACCACGTAAACAACCTGACTTTCGGTCCGGAATACTTCATTCCCAAACCGGTCGACCCGCGTCTTATCACAGAAGTATCAATGGCTGTAGCAAAAGCTGCAATGGATTCCGGCGTAGCACGTAAGGAAATTACCGACTGGAATGAATACAAGAACCATCTTCTTGAGCTAATGGGTCAAGAAAACAAACTTACACGCAAGTTGTATGAAACGGCACGCAGCTGTCCGCAGAGAGTCGTATTTGCAGAAGGCATCCACCCAAACATGCTTAGAGCCGCAGTAGAGGCGAAAGCGGAAGGCATTTGCAACCCTATCCTCCTGGGAAACACAGAAAGGATTCAGAAACTTGCAAAAGAACTTGACCTCAGCCTCGAAGGAATAGAAATAATCAACCTCCGCCACGACAGCGAGGCAGAAAGAAGAGAAAGATACGCACGAATACTTTGCGAAAAGCGTGCCCGCGAAGGAGCAAACTTTGCAGAAGCAAACGACAAAATGTTCGAACGCAACTACTTCGGTATGATGATGGTAGAAACAGGCGAGGCTGATGCTTTCATCACCGGTCTGTATACAAAATACAGCAATACTATCAAGGTTGCCAAGGAAGTAATAGGCATACAGGAAGGCTACAAGCACTTCGGAACCATGCACATCCTTAACTCAAAGAAAGGTACTTACTTCATTGCTGATACACTGATAAACCGTCATCCTGACACTGATACATTGATAGACATTGCACGTCTGTCTGCCAAGTCTGTACGTTTCTTCAACCATGAACCGGTTATGGCTATGCTTTCATACTCTAACTTCGGTTCTGACCAGGAAGGAAGTCCGGCAAAAGTACACGAAGCCGTAGCGTATATGCACAAGAACTATCCTGAATTGGCAATAGACGGTGAAATGCAAGTAAAATTTGCTCTTAACGACGAATTGCGCGATGAGAAATATCCGTTTACAAAACTACTCGGCAAACAGGTCAATACATTGGTATTCCCTAACCTAAGCTCTGCAAACTCAACTTATCAGTTAATACAGAACATGAGTGAAACAGAGGTCATAGGCCCTATCCAAATGGGATTGAACAAACCTATCCACTTCACTGACATAGAAAGTTCTGTACGCGATATAGTAAACATTACAGCTATTGCATGTATTGACGCTATAGTAGACAAAAAGAAAAAAGGATGTTAATTATAATATGACAAAGCTTTAATTTGACGAGTTGACAAGGTTTCGTTACAGACAACAGACCTTGCCAACTCGTCTTTTTATAAACACATTATATATACTATACCATGCGAAAGCCACTCACCAACACCCAATGCGTATTGCTCACATTATTCTGGGCAGCCCTCTGTTTTGTAGTCATAACTTCTTCACCCAAAATAGACGGTCCGCTAATCGTAACAATAATAATATCCGGAGCACTCGTTTTCATTCCTATAGGGAAATCTATCAACAGCCGCAAAAAATGAGCATTTCAACACATTTTATGCACTAAAAGTATAAAAAAGATATTTTTCTTATTTTTTTTAAACAAAATGTTGCATAAACCAAATCTTTGATATATTTTTGCATCATCTACAAGAGAGATAAAAAACAACGAATAATAACAACCAATTAAATTTAAGGTAAAGATTATGAATGCAGCTAAAGTATTGGAAGATCTTAAAAGAAGATTTCCTAACGAACCTGAATACCATCAGGCAGTAGAAGAAGTTTTGGGAACAATCGAAGAAGAATACAACAAACACCCTGAGTTTGACAAAGTAAACCTTATAGAACGTCTTTGTATTCCAGACAGAGTATATCAGTTCCGTGTAACTTGGATGGACGATAAAGGTAACATTCAGACTAACATGGGTTACCGTGTTCAGCACAACAACGTTATCGGCCCTTACAAAGGCGGTATCCGTTTCCACTCTTCAGTAAATCTTTCAATTCTTAAATTCCTTGCTTTCGAGCAGACATTCAAGAACTCACTTACTACACTTCCTATGGGTGGTGGTAAAGGTGGTTCAGACTTCTCTCCACGTGGCAAGTCAAATGCCGAAGTTATGCGTTTCTGCCAGGCATTCATGCTTGAATTATGGCGTCACATCGGCCCTGAAACAGACGTTCCTGCAGGTGATATAGGTGTAGGTGGACGTGAAGTTGGCTACATGTTCGGTATGTACAAGAAATTGGCTCACGAATTTACAGGTGTACTTACAGGTAAAGGCCGCGAATTCGGTGGTTCACTTATCCGTCCTGAAGCTACAGGTTATGGCAATATCTACTTCCTTCTTGAAATGCTTAAGACACGTAATATCGACATTACAGGTAAGACTTGTCTTGTATCAGGTTCAGGAAACGTTGCTCAGTATACAGTTGAAAAACTTATCCAGTTGGGTGCAAAAGTTGTTACAATGTCTGACTCAGACGGTTACATCTATGACCCAGACGGTATCGACCGCGAAAAACTTGATTATATCATGGAATTGAAGAACTTGTATCGTGGCCGTATCCGTGAATATGCAGAAAAATATGGTTGCAAATACGTTGCCGGTGCACGTCCTTGGAATGAAAAAGGCGATATCGCTCTTCCTTCAGCTACTCAGAACGAAATCAACGGTGACGACGCTAAAGCACTTATCGCAAACGGTGTATTCGCTGTATCTGAAGGTGCAAACATGCCTTCTACTCCGGAAGCTATCCGCGTATTCCAGGATGCTAAGATTCTTTATGCTCCAGGTAAGGCTGCAAATGCAGGTGGTGTATCAGTATCAGGTCTTGAAATGACTCAGAACTCAATCAAGTTGAGCTGGAGCGAAGAAGAAGTTGATGAAAAACTTAAGAGCATCATGAAGAACATCCACGAAGCTTGTGTACAGTATGGTACAGAACCAGACGGTTACATCAACTACGTGAAGGGTGCAAACGTAGCCGGCTTCATGAAAGTTGCCAAAGCTATGATGGCTCAGGGTATTGTATAATATCACACAGGAAGAAAACACAACAGTCAAGTTTTCATATAACGGAAAGACTGCCTCAAAAAAAACAGGCAGTCTTTTCTTTTTTTATAATAAGTCTTTATAAAACGAAATGTGAAAATCAAGTTCTTCAAATGATATTTAAATGGCATTTAAACGGTATTTAAACAACATTCGAATAGGGTTTGAACAACCAATAAACATATAGTGAACGGCCGGTGAACAAGTCATTTTTCTTGTTCACCGGCCGTTCACTATATGTTCACCAGGCATTCTGCTAAATCGGACATTCCAATCAGAAGAATCCCTGTTCCTTCAATACTTTCATCAAACCGGAAGACATAAACTCATTGTCAGCCTTTTTATATCTTATATCGGTAAATATCTGGGCCAAGGTTTCCGTGTTATTAATCTCTACAAAGTTCTTATTTTCAGGTAGCGATTCTTTATATTCGTAAATATCATCAATATCTTTCTCGGAATATTGACAATATACCTCATTGTGGACAATTCCTTTTAACGGCAATCTGTCCGGCTGAGCTGGCGTTTCATCAGGATAACCAACAGTTATTGTCGCAACAGGTACAACCAATTTCGGCAACTCGAGCAGTTCAATAATCGGTCCGGGATTATAAATTGTAGTTCCAAGATAACAAGTTCCCAATCCGGCATCCTCAGCCAACGTACAGAAATTCTGTGTAAAGAGTAATGTATCTGAAACAGCATTCATGAACGACAGAAAATTGTCGTATCCAGGTTCCGCCTTTCTCTGCTTACACCACAGGCTGAAACGGTTGAAATCGGCACAGAAAGTCAGAACCACCGGTGCATTCTTCACCATTGGCTGATTGAAATGAGTTGGCGATAATTTAGATTTCATTTCCTCACTTTTTGTCACCACGACACTGTACAACTGCATGTTTCCCATTGTAGCAGCTCTTGAAGCTTCTTCAAGCAGGGAGTTCAGTAAACTCTCAGGAATATCCTGCTGTTTATACTTGCGTATAGTTCTGCGATTTTTTATCGAATCCATAGTTAAACTTTAATTAATTCCTTTATCGACAAAGATAATATAAAAAAACAAGACATCATATCTTTTTATCAATCTAATATTAAATATGTAGAACATGAGTTTGACAAAAAGTAAAACTTTGCAGAATCATAAAATCAATATCAATCTAAGAATCAGGATATTAACAAGAAGAAATGGAAAACTTTCTAAATTTGTTGATAACTTTACTTGTTTTTTCTTTGTTCATTAAGAAAACATTGATAGATTTGCAAAACCTACAAAAAAGATAAAAACTTATTCATTATAATATCGTGGAAAAAAAAGTTTACAGCTACAATGAGGCATACGAAGCTTCATTAGAGTATTTCAACGGGGACGAACTTGCTGCACGTGTTTGGGTAAACAAATATGCAGTGAAAGATTCGTTCGGAAACATCTATGAAAAATCCCCAAGGGATATGCATTGGCGTCTTGCCAATGAAGTGGCAAGAATCGAAGCGAACTATCCTAACAGCATGACTTCGCAGGAACTGTTCGACTTGTTCGACCACTTCAGATACATTGTTCCTCAGGGCAGCCCTATGACCGGTATCGGAAACGAATATCAGGTTGCTTCTTTATCCAACTGCTTCGTTATCGGGCTTGACGGAAAAGCCGATTCGTACGGTGCAATCATCCGTATAGACGAAGAACAGGTACAGCTAATGAAACGCAGAGGCGGTGTAGGTCACGACCTTTCACATATTCGTCCGAAAGGCTCACCGGTTAAAAACTCAGCTCTTACATCTACAGGTCTTGTTCCTTTCATGGAACGTTATTCAAACTCTACAAGAGAAGTTGCACAGGACGGACGCAGAGGCGCTCTTATGCTGAGTGTTTCAATCAAGCATCCAGACTCTGAATCATTCATCGACGCAAAGATGACTGAAGGCAAGGTGACAGGAGCAAATGTTTCCGTAAAACTTGATGATGAGTTCATGAAGGCTGCTGTTGAAAACAGACCTTACATACAGAAATTCCCTATTGACTCGGATAAACCACAGTTCGTTAAGGAAATCAATGCCAACGAACTTTGGAAAAAAATTGTACACAATGCATGGAAATCGGCAGAACCGGGCGTTCTGTTCTGGGATACAATCCTGAGAGAATCTGTTCCTGACTGCTATGCAGACCTTGGGTTCAGAACAGTATCTACAAACCCTTGCGGTGAAATTCCATTGTGTCCATACGATTCTTGCCGCTTGCTGGCTATCAATCTTTACTCATACGTGGTGAATCCATTTACAAAAGATGCATATTTCGACTTCGACCTGTTCAAGAAACATGTTAGATATGCTCAGAGAATAATGGACGACATTATCGACCTTGAACTGGAAAAGATTGGTCTTATTCTTGAGAAAATTGACTCAGACCCTGAAAATGACGAGGTTAAAAATACAGAACGTCATCTTTGGGAAAAGATATACAGAAAATCAGGTCTTGGAAGACGTACCGGAGTAGGTATTACCGCCGAAGGTGACATGATTGCCGCTATGGGACTGAGATACGGCACTGAAGAAGCTACAGAATTCTCCGAGAAGGTACACAAGACAGTAGCTATCGAAGCGTACCGTTCGTCTGTTATTATGGCTAAAGAACGTGGAGCATTCGAAATCTATGACAGCGAAAGAGAAAAAAACAACCCATTCGTAAACCGCATCAAGGAAGTCGATCCTGCTCTGTACGAAGATATGGTGAAATACGGACGTAGAAATATTGCCTGTCTTACTATCGCACCTACAGGTACTACAAGCCTTATGACTCAGACTACATCCGGTATTGAACCGGTATTTATGCCTGTGTATAAGAGACGCCGAAAAGTAAATCCTAACGACGAGAATGTCAGAATTGACTTTGTGGATGAAACAGGAGATGCATTCGAAGAATATATCGTGTTCCACCACAAGTTCCTCACATGGATGAAAGCGAACGGCATCGACACAACAAAGAACTATTCTCAGGAAGAAATAGACGAGCTCGTTGCCAAATCGCCTTACTACAAAGCTACATCAAACGACGTAGACTGGCTGATGAAAGTCAAGATGCAGGGACGCATCCAGAAATGGGTTGACCATTCTATCAGCGTAACAATCAACCTTCCTAACAACGTTGATGAAGAGCTCGTAAACAATCTTTACATTGAAGCATGGCGTTCCGGATGCAAGGGATGCACAGTATACCGTGACGGTTCGCGTGCCGGAGTCCTCGTATCAACACAAAAGACCGACAAGGAAGAGAAACGCAAAGAACAAGAAGAAGAATGCAGATGTAAACGTCCTGAAGTTGTTGAGGTCAGACCAAAAGTGCTTGAAGCAGACGTGGTACGCTTCCAGAACAACAAAGAAAAATGGGTGGCATTCGTTGGATTGCTCGACGGACATCCATACGAAATCTTTACCGGTCTTCAGGATGACGAAGAAGGTATAGTACTGCCTAAATCAGTAACTTGCGGTAAAATCATCAAGAATATTGATGAGAACGGAAACAAGCGCTACGACTTCCAGTTTGAAAACAAACGCGGTTACAAGATGACTGTTGAAGGACTTTCAGAACGTTTCAACAAGGAATACTGGAACTATGCGAAACTTATCTCAGGTGTCTTGCGCTGGAGAATGCCTATCGAGCAGGTTATCAAGCTTGTAGGTTCACTGCAACTTGACAGCGAAAACATTAACACATGGAAAGTCGGTGTAGAACGCGCCTTGAAGAAATATGTACAGGACGGAACAGAAGCGAAAGGCATGAAATGCCCTAACTGTGGACAAGAGACACTTGTTTATCAGGAAGGTTGCCTGATATGTACTTCTTGCGGTTCTTCAAGATGCGGATAATATACTTGAAACATAAATGACAAACCTAAGGCGAAGAATACATAAGTAAAAAACGGGTTCTTCGCCTTTTCTTTTTTTAACAATATCACAGATGAAAGCCCAATCAATGAACATCATCCTCGATGAGATGAAATTCTATTCCTATCATGGCGTACTTCCGCAAGAGAATACCGTAGGCGCAGAGTATAAAGTAAGTCTTGACATAGAAACAGATTTCAGCAAGGCTGCCGCAACTGACAATCTTGACGGTACAATCAATTATGCGGAGATATATCAGGCGGTAAAAGAGGAAATGAGTATACCGGCAAAACTACTTGAACACCTGGCCTACAGGATATCAAAACGCCTTTTTGATGACTTCCCGGCCATCATAAATATAGGGATAACCATATTCAAGGAAAACCCGCCAATGGGGGCCGACTGCAAGAATGTTGGCATCAAAGTGAAATATTTTCGATAAAAAATCAGCAAAACGTTTGCATTATAAAAAATAATGCATACATTTGCCACAGAAACAAGATATAACGTAACAATTATGGCAAACTCAATGGTAAATACATTCTTCTGGTGGCGCCACTTACAACTCCAAAAGTCGTAAGGGCATCAGTCGCATGTGTATACCAGATTAAAAGATATAAATGATTTAGTAAGCAGAGCGGGCTGTCGTACTTTACGGCAGCCCGTTCTGCTTTTTTACATTTTCGGAAACAATTAAAACAATGACAATATGAAATCTTATCAAGTAAACGAAAAAGGTTATTACGGAGAATTCGGCGGAGCATACATCCCCGAAATCCTGCACAGATGTGTTAGCGAACTTCAGGAAGCATATTCAAAAGTTCTCGAGGACGAAGGATTCAAGAAAGAATATGCACAGTTGCTTAAAGACTATGTGGGACGCCCTTCCCCACTCTATCTTGCCAAACGCCTTTCAGAGAAATACGGCTGCAAGATTTATCTGAAAAGAGAGGACCTGAACCACACTGGAGCACACAAAATCAACAATGCCATAGGTCAGGTACTGCTTGCAAAACGTATGGGAAAAACCAGAATCATTGCTGAAACGGGAGCCGGCCAGCACGGTGTGGCTACAGCTACAGTCTGTGCACTGATGGGAATGGAATGTGTAGTGTATATGGGCAAAACCGATGTGGAACGCCAGCACGTAAACGTGGAACGAATGAAGATACTCGGAGCCACTGTCTGCCCGGTAACTTCCGGCAATATGACTCTGAAGGATGCTACAAACGAAGCCATACGCGACTGGTGTTGTCATCCTGCCGATACCTACTACGTGATAGGCTCTACAGTAGGTCCTCACCCCTATCCTGACATGGTGGCAAGACTTCAGTCAGTTATCAGCGAAGAAATCAAGAAGCAGCTCATGGAGCAGGAAGGACGCGATTACCCTGACTATCTGATGGCATGTGTAGGCGGCGGAAGCAATGCTGCAGGAACGATATTCCACTATCTGGACGATGAGAGAGTGAAAATAGTACTTGCCGAAGCAGGCGGCCTTGGACTGAACAGCGGTATGTCGGCTGCCACAATCCAGCTGGGTAAAATCGGTATCATCCACGGATTCAAGACTCTGGTGATGCAGGATGCCAACGGACAGATTCTCGAACCTTATTCCATCTCTGCCGGTCTGGACTATCCGGGGATAGGTCCCATGCACGCCAACCTTGCCAAAGAACACCGAGCCACAGTTTTGGCTATAAACGATGATGAAGCAATCAAGGCAGCCTACGAGCTTACACTTCTGGAAGGAATTATACCTGCTCTCGAATCCGCACATGCCTTGGGAGCTTTAGAGAAAATGAACTTCAAACCTTCGGATATTGTTGTACTGACAGTGTCGGGAAGAGGTGACAAGGATATTGAGACTTATTTTGAAGTATAAGAGTTGTTAGTTTTTTAATTCTTAATTTTTAATTATTAATTATTTAAAGATGAATACAAAATACAAATACACCACCATACACAAATCAATACTGGGCGACCTACATACGCCGGTAAGCACATACCTGAAAGTGCGCGACCTTTTCCCTCAGAGTGTACTGATGGAGAGTTCGGACTATCACGGAACAGAAAACAACAAGTCCTTCATCGGCCTCAACCCGATAGCAAGCATAAGTGTCAATCACGGGAAAGCCATCGCCACTTACCACTACGGAACTACAGAGGAAACTTCTGTTAAAGGTAAAGAAAGCGTGGAAGATGCCATAAATACCTTCCTCGAACATTTCAGTATAGAAGGTGAATACTCATCATACTGCGGAGTGTACGGCTACACTACTTTCAATGCTGTCCGCTATTTTGAAAACATAGACGTTCCGGACAGTATCGACGAGAAGAACGACGCTCCGGAGATTCTATACATATTATATAAATACCTCATCGTTTTCCACGGATTCAAAAGCGAGATGGTATTGCTCGAACTGCAGTCGCCAGGCGAACCGAGCCATATAGACGAGATAGAAAAAGCCATAAACAACCGCAATTTCACTGCATACGAGTTCAGGGCTGTAGGAGAAACCACCAGCACACTGACAGACGACGAACATCGCGAGAACATACGCCGCGGTATAAGCCACTGCATGAGGGGCGACGTATTCCAGATAGTAATGTCAAGACGGTTCATACAGAGATATGAAGGCGACGATTTCAAGCTATACCGTGCCTTGAGAAGCATAAACCCGTCGCCATACCTGTTCTACTTCGATTTCGGCGGATTCAGAATCTTCGGCTCGTCACCTGAAACTCATTGCAAGATTGAGGACGGCATCGCAAGCATCGACCCGATAGCAGGAACCACAAAAAGGACAGGAAGCAAGGAAGCCGACCGCAAGGCAGCCGAAGCCCTGCTTGCCGACCCAAAGGAGAATGCAGAACACGTCATGTTAGTAGACTTAGCAAGAAACGACCTGAGCCGCAACTGCCACGAAGTGAAAGTGGATTTCTACAAGGAGCCACAATACTACAGCCACGTGATACACCTCGTAAGCCGTGTGAGCGGAAAAGTAAATGCCGGAGCCGATGCCGTAAGTACATTCATCGACACCTTCCCGGCAGGAACACT
>CALUJF010000033.1 GCA_944320855.1 uncultured Phocaeicola sp. | reverse complement strand
ACCCCTATCCATCGTAGGCTAGGTGGGCCGTTACCCCGCCTACTACCTAATGGAACGCATCCCCATCGTTTACCGATGAATCTTTAATGGTATTACCATGCAATCTTACCATACCATCAGGTATTAATCTTTCTTTCGAAAGGCTATCCCTGAGTAAACGGAAGGTTGGATACGCGTTACTCACCCGTGCGCCGGTCGCCGGCAAAGTCAGCAAGCTGACTTCCCGCTGCCCCTCGACTTGCATGTGTTAAGCCTGTAGCTAGCGTTCATCCTGAGCCAGGATCAAACTCTTCATTGTAAAATATTTTTGTATACCTGTAAGGTATTGTTTTGCTCTGTCCAGGATACCGTTTAAAATTGTTTAAATTGACGGTTTATCTTTTTTCATCACTCATTATATAATAACAAGTGACGCTTGTACTACATTCTGTTTGTTTATCTAAAATCTTTCAAAGAACTTGGCTTTCCGTTTTGAAACGAAAGCGGATGCAAAGGTAAGTGATTTATTTTTACTATGCAAATTTTTTCGAGATTTTTTCGAGAAAATTTTTCAGATATCTTTCCGGACTGCTTTTCTCGCTCCCTTGCGGCATTGCAAGGTAAGATACTTGGCTAATCCGGGACTCACTACCCGATTCGTTCATCATGTCATCGCTTAACCGCTTTCCCTCTCGAAAGCGGATGCAAAGGTACGCACTTTTTTCATTCTCGCAATACTTTCTGCAAGTTTTTTTCAAGAAAAATTATAGGTTTACACCTAAATATCTGTTAATCAATGAAATATCAAACCGTGTTTTTTTTCAATGGGGTTACAGACATGTGGATGTGCGGTATGGTATACACATTATAATAATATAATAACCGGTCGGTCTATTTTCCAAAGGATGTGCAAGGTTTTCTGTTTTACAAGGGAAAGATATGGGAAATGGCTGTAAGAACAGGAGAAACGGGAAGACTAAGAATGGGGAAATATTTATATAGACGGACGGAAGGAATGGAGAAAACGCGCTGTCATGAAAAGCGTGACACGTTCGTGTTACACGCGGAACACGAACGTGTTCCGCTTTCTGCATCGAAAAATTTTAAAACAAGTGACTAAAAAGATTATATAATATAATTACTCTTATACCTTACTAAAGTGAATCATCGTAATCGTCCAAACGATTATTCCACAGATATTTTCTTGTTTCTTTCACTATCACACCGGACAACAACAGGAGTGAAATAAGATTAGGTACTGCCATCAGCGCATTCACTATATCGGCAAAGCTCCATACAAGAGAAAGATTAATGACAGAACCTACATAAATCATGATTATCCACACTATCCTGTATGCAAGCATCACTTTTCGCCCACCAAGATACTCGACTGCTTTCTGCGAATAGTAAGTCCATCCAAGAATTGTACTGAAGGCAAATGTCACTATGCCGAACGAAAGAATTGGTGTTCCTACATATGGTATCTTCGCAAAAGCCATCTTCGTAAGAGCCGCATCACTGGTATAGTCTATGTCCGGGTATGCCAATATACTGCTTACAAGCACCAGACCTGTAAGGGCACAAATCACCACCGTGTCCCAGAAAGTTCCTGTAGACGAAACGAGAGCCTGCCTCACCGGATTGCGTGTCTGTGCAGCCGCAGCCACAATCGGTGCCGAACCCAAACCTGACTCATTGGAGAAAAGACCACGGGCGATACCATATCGGGCAGCCATCATGACAGTGGTACCTACAAAACCACTCCCTGCAGCCCTTGCAGAAAATGCTGATTCGAATATCAGACTGAAAGCCTGTCCTAAGTAAGCATGATTGACTATAAGAATATAGATACATCCCAACACATACATCACAGCCATAAAAGGAACAAGAGCTGTACATACTTTTGCGATGCCTTTAACGCCGAAAATCACCACAAGAGCAGTAAGCACACTCATGCACAGACCGCTGATATGTGGAGAAACACTATAAGACTCATTGAGCAGAAGTGATATAGAATTAGCCTGAACAGTATTACCTATACCGAAAGCGGCCAAAGCAGTAAAGATACAGAACAGCACACCAAGCCATTTCATACCAAGCCCTCTCTCGAGTGCATACATAGGTCCGCCTATCATCTCGCCGTATGAATTCTTCACTCTGTACTTCACCGCAAGAAGACCTTCGGCATACTTTGTTGAGATTCCAAGCACACCGGTAAGCCAGCACCAGAACACAGCTCCGGGACCTCCCAATGCCACAGCCGTAGCCACTCCGATGATATTTCCCGTACCAATGGTTGCAGCCAGTGATGTGGCCAACGCTCCGAACTGACTTACATCGCCATCGGCATTCCCCTCTTTCGAGAAAGACAGTTTCAAAGCCTTGAACAGATATAACTGAGGGAATCTTAACCTTATAGTCAGGAACAAGTGTGTACCCAAAAGCATTATTATCATTGGCCATCCCCAAACCAACGAACTGAAATCATTGAAGAATTTTACTATTGCTGATAAATCCATTTGCTATTATTTTGAGTGCAAAAATAGCAAATAAATAGAAAAACCAACAAATATCGAGATAAAAACAATAAAAATGCAGATTTTACATAACATCAAAGTCGTCTAAACAAAAGTACACACCTTCTTCACCTGCTCTTCAAACTCTTCTCTGTTTTTAGCCTTATTCTTGACCGTAGTACGATAATTATAGATAGTTTGAGGCGAATAGAACAACAAAGTGGCAATTCTTGAGCTATCCTTTATTCCAAGTCTGACAAGAGCATAAATCCTTAGTTCCGTATTCAATATCTCTCCTTTTGCAGGAACAATCTCCTCCCCTTCCCTGAGAAGCATATTGAATTCGGAAACGAAATTCGGATAAAGCGTAAGAAAGGCAGTATCGAAATTGACAAAGAACTGTCGCGCATCACTGTCCGACATTTTACTGCTGTTGGCAATCTTGAGCAAGTCATCAACCTGCTTAGCCTTGACTTTTCTCTTCACCAAGTCCTGATATTTGTTCAGTTTGTCAATATAGGCAGCACAGAGTTCAATAAACAGACTCACATACTCCTCGCGCGTACGGTTTGTTTTGAGCAACTCAGCGTTAAGCTCCTTAAGCTGCTCATTCATATCTGTCACAATAGTCCTTTGAGCTCTCAACAGTTTCAGCTGCCTGAAGATATACAACATGGCGAGCACGAGCAGAATTCCTAAAAAGCTTATGAAATAAACCGCCCTTACGAGTACAGTGTTCTTTTCAATCCATTTGTTCTGATATGTGTTTACTATAGGCGGAAACTTCTTTGCTATCTCAAGCATCCTCAACCTGTTATTATAGAACATGGCATCTTCCATGGAGTAATTGATATATCTGTTCGCTCTGAGTAAATCAGGTTCAGGGTTCTGATAGAGCAACATAGCCAATTCCTGCATAGAAAGATTCTCCTTCAGCGGACAAGTAATATCCGAAATGGCAGACATTATGAGATACTTCTCATAATCCTTCATATTCCCCTGCCTCTTATGAGCAAATGCCAACCCGCAGGTAACGCAAGCATAAAGCCTGGTGTCAACCTTCAGGCCTTCCAGAGCCTTCTCGTAAAACTTCTGTGCCTCATACTGGTTTCCCTTTCTGGCATTCAACTCCCCGCTCCAATACATAAACTCTTTTGACGCAGGCTCTAAAACCTGCAATATCGAGTCATTATAAATCATTTCCTTATTTCTGAAACCGACGGCAAAAGCATCGTCGGCCGAGTACTCGCTCCATACGCTGTACACCCATTCGTATGCCGAATAATAGTCAAACAGAAGAGAAGAATCAAGCCTGGCCCTGTCAATCTCCTTCAATACGTCAAGCGACTGAGAAAAATATCCGGTAGTAGCAAGCAGCAATGAGCGGTTTATCTTACACATATCAATATACTTTTCCACAGACAGTCTGACCGCCATCTCTTCTGCAAGCGAAAGATAATGGGATGCAGAGTCAGACCTGTATGTATAATACTCAAGAAACACATCATTATAAAGCCCGAACAGCCCGGAGTAACTATTCACCCCCTTCTTCAGACTTTTTATACTGTCGATACGAGCCTCCTTTGCACGGCAGAAATCATCCCTCTTGAGAAGCAGGGCATCAAGTTCGGCATACAGTTTCCCCGTATCATCTGCCGCAAATACAGACGATACTCCAATCATAAACAAAAGCAATAAAGCCAATTTCTTCATAACAATCATGTATTGATGAGCCAAATACAAAAATAGTGAAAGTTTCCAATAAATCAAAATCTACTTTAAGCCATATACAGCAAAAGTCTAAAATATTAATTATCTGATGATTATATATTGATACTAACTACTTTCAGTCTACTTTGCATCTACTTGAACGAGGAAGATGGAAAAAACATAAATACATTTGCGACATGAGAAAAACACAAGCTACTGCTGTGAATTTTAACACTACATTATATCTAATTCCTTAAACAATTTATCATGAAAAAGAAAATCTTTACCTATTTGGCACTTGCATCAATATTGCCAACAATGACAGTGCAAGCAAATGAATCGGATTTCAGAATCTCAGAACAGGATTCACTATCAACAAAGAAAGCTGAAGGCAGCGAAAGAAACGTAATGCTTAATGCAGCCGATGCCACAAAACCTCGTGAAATTCAGATAGGACTACCGAGTGAAGATGTAAACGTATATGAAAACGGACTGCCGGCAGTATACTCATCGGCAGTACACAAGCTTCAATACCACTGGCGAAGCGATGCAAGCCTCGGCGAAGTAGGACTGATGACTCCGTCGGAATCAGCTATCAAAACAGGAAATATTGCCTACTCGGTAAACTCTTTCAGTAAAATAGGTGACAAGAAATTCAAAGGTATAGTGAACTACCGTTCCAATCATTTCGGACTTCAGCAGTTCGACATGAACGTTACAGGCGGTATAGGCGACAAATGGAGATACTCAGGTACAATGTATCAGACATTCGACCCGGGAACATTCAAGGTTAAGTTCGACGAATATGCCGACCGCACACAGATTTACCGCGCAGGCCTGACAAGACTGTTCAACGACAACAAAGGCAAAATCAGCCTCCTCTACAAATATGCATACAGCAGAAACTCGCTGAACCAGCTTAATGCCGCTCCTTTTATATATGTGGGCGACGGTTCTATAAAAGAGTTACCGGGATTTGAACCGGGATTGGCTTCATACGGTCCTGCCAGCGGAGAGTTCGAATATATGGACATCATGGACGGAAAAATGAAGACATGCAACCTCAGGGATATGGCCGACAACCGTTCACACGAAGTCACACTGCTTACAGACTATACTTTCGACAACGGTCTGAAATGGAATCTCGACTTCAAATACATGAATGCACCGGAAGCAAACTATGTTGATTTCGGAGGCAGTACGATAAGCGAAATCACAGAAGCTGACGGTTATACACTGTCAGACGGTACTACATACAGCGGACTTATAGAAGGACGCCGCACATGGCTCCACTTCGGAAAAGTGAGAAACATCCTCCTTACTACAGAACTTGAAAAGACATTCGGAAACCACAGAATGAATCTTGGTCTTAACGAATGGTACTATCATCTGGACTATCATTCATCATCAATGCAGTGGACTGGTACTGTACAGGAATATCCGGAAATACTTACAGCAGCAGACGGAAGCCGTTTCCGCGGATTCAACGAACTGAGCCCTGAATATACAAAAGGATATGAAAACAAACTCGCATTGTATTTCACAGACGACTGGCAGATAAATCCAAAACTTAATCTGTTCTACGGCGGACGTCTGGAATACTACAGAATGTCGGCCGACCAGATTTCACACTCACGTTACTCAGGTTTCTACATCGGTGGAACAGCTCCTGACGGAACACTCATAACTCCTGCAAACGTAACTAAAGACAAACTGAACTACGCTGCTACTGCAAGAGTGACATACAACATGATTAAAGGATTCGGACTTACAGCCGACGGTACTGTTGCCACAAGATTCCCAAGAATAAACGAATATGCCGGAACAGGTCCTACAGAAGAACAGTACAAGAGAGTAACTATCCCATTGGTACGTGGTGGATTATTCTACAAGAACAGCTGGCTCGACCTTACTTCTATGGTTACATATATCGCCAAATCAAACAACATCGACCAGCAGAACCTGACCAAACCTGGAACAAGCGAAGGAAAGACCGTACTCCTTATATATGATATCCAGACATTGGGATGGACAACATCGGCAGAAATAGACCCGTTCAAAGGTTTCCACCTGCATGCACTGTTCACATATCAGAAACCGGTATACAAGAACTATAACGCCAGCGTAACATTCAGCGACGGCTCACAGATGGGAGTAAATGCCAACAACATGATTGTAAAGGAAATTCCTCAGGTGCTTGTTGAGCTGGACCCAAGCTACAACATAACAAAAGACTTGCGTTTGTGGTTAAGTTTCCGTTACTTTGGAAAAACATACGCCAACCTTCAGGAAGCTCTTTACTTCAACGGACGCTGGGAAACATTCGGAGGTATCAACTGGACTGTAAACAAGAACTTCGACCTCGGAGTGACAGTAGTAAACTTCCTGAACCAGAAGGGAGCCAAAGGAACTATCAACGGTTCGGAACTTATCACCAAGGACGAAGCTTCAAAATATGCAGGATGCTACATGAGCGGTACATATCTCCGTCCGTTCACAGTAGAATTCAGCGCAAGTATAAAATTTTAAAATCATAAACCCACAATAATTAGAACCATGAAAAAGTTAATTATCGCAAGCGCATTGGTATGTGCGGCATTTCAGGCAAATGCGGAAAACAAAGTGTTCCGTATATCAACAAACCAGACTGACCTTATCCTCCAGGTAGGAGACAACGGCCGTCTGTATCAGACATACTTAGGTGAAAAACTTCTTCACGAAGAAGATACAAAGAACTTCCAGTGGGATGTACATGCTGCTTCAGACGGCAGTGTATGCCAGCGCGGATGGGAAGTTTACAGCGGTTCGGGAAACGAAGAGTATTATGAACCGGCAATAGCAATAACCCACAACGACGGTAAGACATCCACATATTTATATTATGTATCTTCGTCTACCAAAGAAGTGGAAGGCGGAACACAGACCACAATCAATCTCCGCGACGACAAATATCCGGTAGATGTAACTCTCCACTATGTGGCATATCCTGAAGAAAACGTAATCAAGACATGGAGCGAAATCAAGCATCAGGAAAAGAAGCCTATCATTCTTTCCACATACGCTTCGACTATGCTCTATTTCAACCGCACATCATACTATCTGACTGAATTCAGCAGCGACTGGGCTAAAGAAGCACAGATGAGCAGCCAGCAGCTACAGTTCGGAAAGAAGGTAATCGATACAAAACTTGGAAGCCGTGCTGCAATGCATACACATCCTTTCTTCGAGATAGGACTCGACCAGCCTGTAGCAGAAAACCAGGGTGATGTACTGATGGGAACATTGGGATGGACAGGTAACTTCCGTTTCACATTCGAAGTGGACAATGTAGGCAATCTGCGAGTTATACCGGCCATCAACCCATACGCATCAAACTACGAACTTCCTAAGAACGAAGTGTTCACTACACCGGAATTCATCTTCACTATGAGCTATAACGGAACATCAGAAGGAAGCCGTAACTTACACAACTGGGCAAGAAACTACAGTCTGAAAGACGGTAAAGGCAGCAGACTTACACTGCTCAACAACTGGGAAAATACAGGTTTCAACTTCAGCCAGGAAATCCTTGCAGAACTGATGAAAGAGGCAAAACACCTTGGTGTGGATATGTTCCTTCTTGACGACGGATGGTTCGCAAACAAATATCCTCGTAAAGACGACAAAGCAGGACTTGGTGACTGGGAAGTGACACACAGCAAACTGCCTGGTGGTGTTCCTGCACTTGTAGATGCTGCAAAAGAAGCCGGAGTGAAATTCGGTATCTGGATTGAACCTGAAATGGTAAACCCAAAGAGCGAACTCTTCGAAAAACATCCTGACTGGGCTATCCACGATGAAAACAGAAAGATGTACTACTACCGTAACCAGCTTGTTCTCGACCTGAGCAATCCTGAAGTACAGGACTACGTCTACAGCGTAGTGGAAAACCTGATGAAGGAAAATCCTGAAATAGCATTCTTCAAATGGGACTGCAACAGCCCTATCACAAACATCTACTCTCCATATCTGAAGAACAAACAGGGCAACATGTATATCGACCACGTACGAGGTGTATATAACGTAATGAAGAGAGTGAACGAAAAATATCCTAACGTTCCTATGATGCTTTGCTCGGGTGGTGGCGCACGTTGCGACTACGAAGCACTGAAATATTTCACTGAATTCTGGTGCAGCGACAACACAGACCCTATAGAACGTATCTACATTCAGTGGGGATTCTCACAGTTCTTCCCTGCAAAAGCCATGTGTGCACACGTTACAAGCTGGAACAAGAACACTTCAGTGAAATTCCGTACAGACGTAGCTTCAATGTGCAAGCTCGGTTTCGACATAGGTCTTAAGGAAATGAGTGCAGAAGAATTGGAATACTGCCAGACTGCCGTAAACAACTGGAAAAGACTGAACCCGGCAATCATGGACGGCGACCAGTACCGTCTGGTTTCACCATACAAATCAAACCACATGGCTGTGAACTATGTTAGCAAAGACCAGAACAAGGCAGTATTGTTCGCATACGATATCCACCCACGCTATCAGGAAAAACTGATGAATGTGAAACTTCAGGGACTTGACGCAAACAAGATGTATAAAGTGAAAGAAATCAACCTTATGCCTGGAACAGAATCAACATTCAAGTCAAACGGCAAGGTTTATTCAGGTGATTATCTGATGAAAGTAGGACTCGAAGTCTTCGGCTTCGCTCATACTCAGAGCCACGTAATTGAGATTACAGCAGAATAACACAAGGACTAAATACTGGACAAGTTTCTCATTAGTTTTAATGGTGCAACCGGGCGACCGGATTGCACCATTAATGTATATAAAAAGACCGATTCCCGTTTTATCCTGAAAATCGTCCAGCATAACCAATTGTTACAATTAATAATCGCAACTATATACTTTATTGTACCAACGGTTTTGTATAATTAAAGTTTTATCTTTTCGGTAGCACAACTCTTTACTCAGTAACAAAACCGTTGGTACTTTCTTTTTTCCAGAACACAAGGTTCTTTCCTCCGTTTTCTAATTCAAATCTCACAAGATATTCATTTACTACATCAGTTTCATAAATTGACACAAGTCCCGAAGACAATTCTATGTCTTTAATAAATTTGCAATTTCTCTCAAGAAACTGCATAACTTCACCCATATCTCATTTGAATAATCAGCAGTATAAGAAATTTCATTCTTACCGAAATACTCCCGAAGAATTTCTCGGAATTCTGAATTTCCTACATTATCTGAAAAGCATGAGCCTATGGGGCGAAGTTCTATAGATTCTGTAAGTACACGGTGTTTCATATTCTATTTATTGTATAGAATATGTATTTGACTATATGTGTAACTTGTTATTTAAAAGGTGCAAAAGGTCTTACATCATAGTATTTCTGATTCTTATTGATGAGATTAGTGATGTTGCCATCGTACCAGTTTAAGGACCATGCGGTGTTGTTATTGCACTGAGTTGAACTCCATTTTCTATAATTACTTATTGAACTGTCATACAAAGGTTTTCCACCAATTAATGACATACAAGCATCTACTTCTGATTTGTTTTGATATGCTTTATACAATTCACCCAATGCTGGCAAGTACCCTTTAACTCCATGAGGGAATACATATTCTTTACAATATCGGGCAGCATAAGTTTCGCTTTCACCTAATTGGGCTATAATAGAATCTGTATTATCTTTTCCATTATAATCTGTTTTAGCTCTATTTAAATCTGTTGTAGTTGTACAAAAATTAATTAATGTGCCATATCCACCCCACTCAATACCCTTTTGTTCTTCTTTTGCTATAACAAATTTATAATATGTAGTAAATATTACTGCTACTCCAGATGCTTTACTATTACTAGCAGTATCCCAATCTTCTCTTTTCCACAACCTACCTTTATTATCACATATATAGACTCCATATGGTGCAGTATCTGGGTCTAATCCAGCTTGATATAAATCACTATACTTTACTAGTTGGTTATCTTTATAAGAAGTCAATTTTGAACTATCTGCACCCATAGCAACAGCTCTTGCTTTTGTACAACATTTATTAGTATCAACACTTCCACTATAACCTAATTTTTCTTTTGCTTCACCTTCTGTAGCAATTCCATTCGTTCCTGTAGCCATAATATCTATTTTTTTATTGTTTGATAAATTATACAGAAGGACTATCCATCCAATTTCAGAAAAAAACAAGAAAATTCATCAAATAATGATTTTTTAACATTTAAAATGCAATTCCCGTAATGTGGCGAGTATAATTCTATTGAAATTAAAATACTAAATCAAGAATAGAATTATATGATAACATTCCACTCATTACTTCACATGATTGATACTCTGCATACCGAGGAGGATTGCAGAGTATATCTGGAGAATATGCGGTGGAATGGAAAGCCTATTTGTCCTCATTGCGGTTCAATATCTGAACATCATTATAAATTGACTAAGTATGGAAAGTTTGAAGGTCTTTATAAATGTAAGGATTGCCGTTGCCGATTTACAGTGAGACAAGGAACTATGTTTGAAGGCTCCAATCTTCCATTGAAAAAATGGTTCTATGCAATTTATCTGTTCTTGTCACATAAAAGAGGCATCAGTAGTTGTCAATTGGCACGTGATATTAATGTAACACAGAAAACAGCATGGTTCATGCTGCATCGTATTCGTTATAATGTAAAGGATGATGATGCAAATTTCAACGACATGACACAAGTTGATGAAACATATATTGGTGGAAAGACAAAACGTAACAGAGGTGGACAAGGTCGAAGTACTAAACAGAAAACACCTGTAATGGGACTACTTTCTGATGGCTTGGTTTATGCAAAGGTTATCAAAAATGCAAGTTCTAAAGTTTTGCTTGGTGTTATTGATGAACTTGTCAGAAAAGGTTCTACGGTTATTTCTGATAGTTGGAGTGGTTACAACAAGGTCAAAAATGAATACATACACGAAGTTGTAGAACACAGCTTAGGAATATACGTAAATAAAGATGGATTTCATACCAATTCTATTGAAGGGTTCTGGAGCCAACTTAAACGTGGTATCATCGGTATCTATTATTTGGTAAGTCCAAAACATTTGCCCAAATATTGCAAAGAGTTCGTATTCAGATACAATACTCGCAAAGAAAGCGACAGCAACAGATTTAATGAGTTCTTACAACAAAGTACAGAACGTCTATACTACGGAGAACTTTTGGAAAAACCTGAATGGCAACTAATAGGTTAATATAGAATCCCTAAAATATAAAGTCCAATCACATTTCTTTGTGGTTGGACTTTTTTTATGTTTATAATATATTTAAAGAGGACATCATTCCTTATTGTTTATGGCAGTCTGTGATATGTCACACAATTCTTTTGTCTATCTCACTCTTTTTCATTACATTTGTACACAAACAAATTTAAAAGGAGGTCAAAAAACAGACATAAGAAATAAAAGACATATTGCAAGCAACTTGTAGACAAGTTATTTGGCTTAGCTAAATCTGGTAAATTTCGTGAAGTTCCAAGTAATAAGTCGAAAGGTCGGTTTGTACCCTGAACAAGGGCGCAGACTGCTTTTCCTTATTTGAACTTCGAGGTTTTACCAGAACCCAGCTAAGAAAATGAGTGAAAAGTTTAGGCTGTGTCCTTTTCTTTTTGCTTGGTAAAGTAAAAATGGTACAAACTCAAAGCTAAATTTTTATATGAAAACATTATTGATTATTGTAATTTCCTTGTTTGCAACAACAAGCATTGCGCAGACTACAGATTATCGTGGAAGGAAAGTGATTCAGAACGGAGTAAACTATTCTGTTACATGTAACAAGAAGTCCGACAATGGTGGTACACTTAAAGAATCATGGTCAGGACAAGTGGTAAATGGGAAACGTGAAGGAGTATGGAAATTCTTAGGAACATACACACGTTATCAGTGGTCAGGAAATGTACATTATACTGGAACTGTTACTATGACTCGTTCATACAAAAATGGTATACCTCATGGCACATATTCAATAAATCAAAACATCACTCAAGAAGCAGGTGAATATAACTATTTGACAAATACATGGAGATACGGTGATAAACGTTCATATCCGGAAAAAGTAACTGGTTCGTTTTTTGAAGGTAAGCCAGATGGTATATGGACGTGTTCGTCTGAAAGAAATCATGAAACATTTACAATTTGCTTTACAAAAGGTATTCCAACGGGAGTATGGAAAAGAACCATAGAACAATCCAAGTTGGAATGTACATTTGACAATGGTCATGTGATTTCAATGAAAACGATTAATGATGGTGGTGTATGGGGAGAAGAACTTGTATATGACACAGACCCTCGAACTTTACCAAAGGATACTGTTTTGATGTCTAATTTCATTTATATGTGGGATTCGTATTCAACAGGACTACCAATGACAAGTGAGTATCGAAAGTTTTATCCTGAAGGTTCTTCCAATGAAAAGCCAGTAAATACTAAATATACATTATCGCAGTATGAAAAACATCTTAGACAATTTGGCAATGTACCTCCACATCTAAAGAAAGATTATCATAAAGCTTATATAGATAAACTTAAAAGTAGATTGAGTAACATGAATCAGGTTCAAAATGAACTGGAATCAGTATATCTATCTGATAAAAATATTGCGGCTTTTTTGAAGAATGTATATGACAATGATATCAATGATGCCAAAATAGGTTTCATCAAGAGAAATATGTATTCTAAACTTAAGAATGAATACATCAAGGATTCTGTCATCACGCAGCCGAAATATGCAAAGTTTTTTAGAGAATGTGAAGAGAATGGTATTGAATATAAGACACTCAGATACTTAGAGTGTTACTTTGATACGGTTTCATTTAAGACGTATGTTGATGAATGCTTTGCAAAAACAAAAAGCAAGGTACTTAACAAGGGAATTCCTAATTCAGATACATTGGATTCGCTTATTTGGCAAAAGTATGGTGAACATGATTGGAATAAAATGGAATCTAAATTGATAGCTGATGCCAGAGAATTGGAAAAGCAAAGAAAAATTGAATCATTCAACCCAACAGAGGATGATATCCTCGCATATATCTGTTGGAAAACAAATTTTGTCGAAGCATATAGGTCTTCAGATAAAATAAAGTTTCGTGTTGTTGGAAAGGATGCGTCAAATATTACTAAAATAGATATTGCAAAATTTATTCTACCAATCACTGGTAAAGATGGTCCTCATTACGAAAAGCATTGGACAAACGAATATAATATTGGAAGATATTCTTTACCTGAAGTGATGGAAGCAATTCGTAATACTAAAAAGTACCAGAAATTAAGAAGTACTATGACATTATAAAAACATATATATCTTTATGACAGTTCAGTAAAAGAAAGTACTTGAACTCATAATATTTGAAAATAAATTCTGATAGAACCTCAGTCTGAAAGAACCATCACATAATTTATAATAAATCCAACTATATACTTTAATGCATCCAATAATTATACAAAACCGTTGGTACAATAAAGTATATAGTTGCGTAAATTGAAACGCTTCGTCATTCAAAGTAAAACGACGAAACGTTTTATGTCAAACGACTAAGCATTTTTTTAGCTACAATTAAAGATAATGATTTCTGCATTTACCATGTTGTTTTACAGCAATCCGGTTTTTAAAGAGAAATGTATTGTACCAAAACGTATGGACATAAAAAAAGGAGTACCGCTGTACTCCAACCTTTGTTAACCTTAAAATCTAATACTATGAAAAACACAGTACAAAGGTACGGACTTTTCGGTAATCTGCAAGTATTTCAGTGAAAAAACCGTGTTTTATAACATAGTTTAATAAATAAAGAAAATGCTCCATGTTTGTTAACAACACGGAGCATTTATGTTAATTGTTAAAATACAGTTTTTACAATCCGAGTTTTGCCGAAATATTAAGCATACGTTTTATCGGCTTGATGGCTTCTTTTGCTATCGCTTCGTCCACCACAACTTCCGGCCATTCGTATTTCAATGTATTATAGAGTTTCTCCAGAGTGTTCAGACGCATGAAGTTACATTCATTGCAAGCACAGGTGCTGTCTTCAGGTGGTGCAGGAATGAAGTTCTTTTCTGGGCACTTACGACGCATTTCGAACAGGATTCCGCTTTCGGTAGCTACGATAAAGTCTTTCTTGTCGCTGTTCATCGCATGTTTCAGCAGTCCGGCAGTAGAACCTATCTTATCTGCAAGTTTCGCAACCGCTCCCTTACACTCAGGATGAACCAGCACATCGGCATCAGGGTATTGCTTTTTAAGCTCTATAATCTTCTCTACAGAGAATTTTTCGTGAACATGGCATGCTCCGTCCCAAAGAAGCATATTTCGGCCTGTAACGGAATTTATGTAGTTTCCAAGGTTCTTGTCCGGCCCGAAGATGATTGGCTGGTCGGCAGGGAAGCTTTCCACTATCTGCTTGGCATTGGTGGATGTAACCACTACGTCTGTCACTGCCTTTACGGCTGCGCTGGTATTGACGTAAGAAATTACGGTGTGGTCAGGGTGTTGCTTTACAAACTCGGCAAATTTGTCGGCAGGACAGCTGTCGGCCAACGAACAGCCTGCGTTGAAATCCGGTATGAGAACTTTCTTGTCGGGACACAGTATCTTTGCTGTTTCTCCCATGAAGTGGACACCACACATCACTATTATCTCGGCATCGGTCTTTGCTGCCCACTGGGCAAGCGCGAGGCTGTCGCCAATGAAGTCGGCAATTTCCTGTATTTCGTCCGCCTGGTAGAAGTGCCCCAGTATCACGGCATTCTTTTCCTTGCGGAGTTTGTCTATTTCGGCTTTCAAGTCCAGTGTCTTGTCTACGGGTTCATCCACATAACCCTTTTTCAACCATTCTTCTTTCATAACTATAAATATTTTATTTTTTCTTCTTTTTAAAAGAAATCCTATGATGCTATTAATAGGCTGTTGATTGTGTTGGCAAAAATAATACTGTATTTCTTGCTTTTTAAGTTATTAATATAAGTGCTTACTGTATTAATAACGATTCAACAGCGTTAAGTGCTGATAATTCAGTACTTAGTTGGTATATTAACATTTTGTTGATATTGTGCAAAGTTAAAAACTTTCCGTTTATCAACTATTCATTTCTTATTAAAATTGTGTTCAAATTGTTTCAGAAACTTTCAAGTTAGTTTTTTGGATTGTTGGTTTCCAGATTCTTATAGATGTTTGATTCAGAAATGCAAGAAATAGTTTTAAAATTCTATTCTCACGTTTTCTACACCTTTTCAACAGATTTCAACAGGGTTATTAATATTGTTTTTATCTTTGCGGACATAATCGTAAACAAATAAGTATGTCTGAAATAAGAAAGCTGAAAATAACGGAAATGAACCGTCTGACGGTGGAAGAATTCAAGGAGGCGGACAAGCTTCCTTTAGTGGTGGTACTTGATGAAGTGAGAAGTCTGCACAATATTGGTGCTGTATTCCGTACTTCGGATGCTTTTCTTGTGAACAGGATATATCTTTGTGGAATTACAGCTACTCCTCCTAATGCTGAGATGCACAAGACGGCTCTGGGGGCTGAAAATACTGTGGACTGGAAGTATTGTCAGAACACACAAGATGCTGTAAATGAGCTGCATGAGGCCGGATATACAGTTTTGTCGATAGAACAGTGCGAAGGTAGTACGATGCTTGGTGATATGGTTCTGGACAAGGACAGGAAATATGCCATAGTAATGGGAAATGAGGTGAAAGGTGTGAAACAGGAGGTGGTTGATATGTGCGACGGATGTATCGAGATACCTCAGTATGGCACAAAACATTCGCTGAACGTGTCAGTAACTGCGGGAATTGTGTTATGGGAGTTTGCCAACAAGCTGATGGAGTTCAGGAAAAGGTGACAAGGCTTTAGTTACAAGTTGACGAGGTTGCCTCCCGATGTTTTCTAACAACTAACAACTAAAAAACTACAATTGTCCGTTTTCAACAAGGGTGATTATGCGTTCCACCATCTCATCCTCGTCTTCCGGTCTGTATTCTTTTTTAAGACTTGCACCGAACAGTGCGGCGAATGTCTGATAGAATCCGGCTTTGAAAGGTCCCATGAAAGCTTTTACAAGTTGGTAGGACGACTGGTTGCATTCGCGGTTTACCAACTTTATCAACAGTTTACCCTGTGAAAATGTCAATTTCTTCATTCGTGGGGTGTATTGTTCCTTCAGTCCTTTTTCTACAGCCTTGATATGTTTTTCTTTGGCTTCCTCATTCGGTAGAGTTTCCAGATATTCGTAAGTTTCTATAACTATTCCTCTGATTTCCTTGGCTATAGGCAGGGTTTTCTTTACATCTCTGACTAATTTATAGTAATATCTTTCTTGTTTTTTATTTTTAAACCTTATCTTAGGGTACACATATACGTTTCTCAGAGTTATATATGGTATAGTGTCTCCTTCGTAGACACAAACTTTGACCATATATCCTTTGTGTTGCGGTGAATCCTGTGCTTTCAATTCAGGTATTGTTAAAAAGCACATCATTGTTAATATGTATATGTATTTACTCATCAGCACAAAAATAGGAATAAAAACAATTATATGGTCGATAAATGTATTATTTTTTATTGTTTATAAGTTTATCAACACTATGTGGATAAGTAGATTAATAGTTTATATTTCAATGAGTTGTATTTTTATAACTTGTTTATATTCACAATCGGATATAGTAGAGTGGAGTGAGCTGTCGGTAGACGATGAGAACCTTGCCGCACTGTTTGAACAGTATGAGGAATTGTCCGAAATAGCCGAAAATCCGTTCAATTTTAACACTTTGACGAAAGAGCAGCTTGAGCAGTTGCCTTTCCTCTCGGATAAGATGATTGAAAACATACTTTATTACGTTTATAAGTACGGTCCTGTGGTAAGTAAGAAGGAGTTATTGGGAGTGGAAGGTATGGACTGGCAGACAAGGAAGTTTCTTGAACATTTCATATATATAGGGCCGGCCAATGAGGAAGATGAGAAGCTCAGTTTCAAGCGTATGATGAAATATAACCGGCAGGAATTAACAACACGTGTTGATATCCCGCTAAATCAGAAGGCCGGATATGCGGATTATCCTGAAAATGTGCTTATCGATAGTCCTAACAAGAAATACTATGGCAGTCCGTTTTATAACAATGTCCGCTACAGATTTGAGTATAACAAGCAGGTTTACTTCGGATTGACAGCCGAGAAAGACCCCGGAGAACCTTTCTTCAGGCTTTATAACAGAAAGGGATATGACTTTTATTCTGCGTATTTTTATTTACAGGATGTTGGCAGGTTCAAATCTTTAGCCTTAGGTAATTATAAGGCATCGTTTGGGTACGGACTTGTTATGAACATGGGTTTCAGTATGGGGAAATATACTTCTTCATCGTCATTGAGGCGCACCGGGCAGGGAATATCGAAATATACTTCTACGGGCGAATACAATTATCTGCAGGGAGTGGCTGCTACTTACAGGCTGGCGAAAAGATGGGATGCTACGCTTTTCTATTCGTTCAGAAACATGGATGCACGTGTTGAAAACCAGTTAATAAGGTCGTTGAAAACCGATGGATATCATAGGCTGTACAAGGATATGGAAAAGAGAAATACGGCATCTAATCATGTGATTGGCAGTAATTTAACTTATGATGGAAAGAATGTTGAATACGGATTAACAGCTGTTTATAACTGTTTTGATAAAGTGTTGAATCCTGACTACCAGCCTTACAATCATTATTATCCTCGTGGAAAGGATTTCTTCAATGCAGGAGTGTTCTATAAATTCTTTCTGAATAAACTTATGATTTCGGGAGAAACAGCGGTTGATAAGGGTGGAGCGATTGCAACAATCAATTCTGTATGTTATTCACCGACTGTTGATACTGATATAACACTTATCAACAGGTATTATGATAAGAGGTATCAGAGTATATATGCAAGTTCCTTTGGTGAGAATTCAAGGATACAGAATGAGACTGGTGTATATTTAGGACTGGAAACCAGTGCTATACAGAACACAAAGTTATTATGTTATGTCGATTACTTCTATTTTCCATGGAAAAGATATCGTGTGGATATGGCAGGTACGTCGGGAATAGAGGGGGTATGTCAGTTGAGTTATTCACATAGCAATTCACTGTCTATGTTGATAAAGTACAGTGTGAAAAACAAGGCTCAGAACTATTCTGCAGACGATGGTCAGAAGTATGTTTTGCCGTATATCCGCCATAGGGCAAGATATCAGGTGAATTATTCACTGAATGATAATAACTCTGTTAAAGTTCTGGCTGATTATACCAATACGGGATATTGGGGACAGGGAACAACAAACGGTTTTCTGCTTTCTGCTACTGCCAATTTAGGTTATGAAGCGTTTCCGGTGAAAGCATCCGTAAGCGGTGCATGGTTTTCAACAGATGATTATAACTCACGTGTATATCTTTATGAACCTGGATTGCTTTATGCCTTTTCTATGTCCTCATTTTACGGTAAAGGAACAAGGGCTGCTCTGAAATTGCAGTATAACTTTAGGAAATTCCTTATGTTTCAGGCTAAATTCGGATGGACACACTATACCGACAGGAACACTATCAGTTCAGGTACAGAAGAAATTCAGGGGAATAACAAGGCGGATATACAGTTTCAGTTGAGAATAAAATGGTAACAGTATGTTGATAACGTGATGATATTTTCCTTATTTTTGCATCTGACTAATAATTACACAACTAACAACTAAAAACTGCAAAAACCATGTCAACAATAATATATCCGTCTCCTATTTTCGGACCTATACACAGCCGTCGTCTTGGAGTATCATTGGGAATCAACCTTCTTCCGGCGGACGGTAAGTTCTGTTCTTTCGACTGCATATATTGTGAGTGCGGTTATAACAAAGACCATCGTCCGAAACAGAAACTTCCAACCCGCGAAGAGGTAAAGGCAGCTCTCGAAGCTAAACTTATAGACATGAAAGCAAACGGACCATTTCCGGATGTATTGACATTTGCCGGAAACGGCGAACCTACTGCTCATCCTCATTTTGCCGAAATTATAGACGATACCATAGAGTTAAGAAACAAGTATTTTCCACAGGCAAAGGTAAGTGTGCTGAGTAATTCGACGTTCATCCATAAGCCTGAAGTTCTCAATGCATTGATGAAAGTTGATAATAATATTCTGAAGCTTGATACGGTGAATATCGACTATATAAACACTGTTGATAAACCTGTTGGAAACTATGACTTGAATCGTATAATCGACTGTATGAAAGCGTTTAACGGTCAGTTGATAATCCAGACAATGTTCCTGAAAGGAAATACTGATGAGGGTGTGGATATCGACAATACACATGATGATTATGTTCTTCCTTGGCTGGAAACAGTAAAGCAGATTGCTCCCCGTCAGGTAATGATTTATACCATCGACCGTGAAACGCCTGATGTTCATTTGCAGAAGGCCACTCATGAAGAACTGGACAGAATATTACATCTGCTGGAGGATGCAGGGATTAAGGCAAGTGCTTCGTATTGATTACGGAGCATTTTTTTATGAATAAGCTTTGTATAATTGGTATTTGAACTATTATTGATTATCTTTGTACAAACCTTATTTATAATTACTTATATGAAAATATTAATCACATTATCACTTCTTTTCTTTGGTGGAGCATCTGTTTACTCCCAGAAAATCCCTTCTGTTTATAAGCCTGTTAAAAAGGAAATATACCATAAAGGATGGATAGATTTCAACAAGAACGGTGTGAAGGATGTTTACGAAGACCCTTCTGCACCTATTGACAGTCGTATAGAAGACCTTCTGAGCCGGATGACTATGGAAGAGAAAACATGTCAGATGGTGACTCTTTATGGTTATAAACGTGTACTGAAAGATGACCTTCCTACTCCGGAATGGAAAACTTCGTTGTGGAAAGACGGCATAGGTGCCATAGACGAGCATCTGAACGGCTTTCAGCAGTGGGGACTTCCTCCATCGGACAATCCTAATGTGTGGCCGGCATCACGTCACGCTTGGGCTTTGAACGAGGTGCAGCGGTTCTTTGTGGAGGAAACCAGACTTGGTATTCCTGTTGATTTCACTAACGAAGGTATCCGTGGCGTGGAGAGTTATTGTGCCACCAACTTCCCTACCCAGCTTGGCATCGGACATACCTGGAACAGAAATCTTGTGCGCCGTATAGGAGAGATAACCGGATATGAGGCACGTATGTTGGGATATACCAATGTTTATGCGCCTATTCTTGATGTGGGTCGTGACCAGCGTTGGGGAAGATACGAAGAAGTCTATGGTGAATCGCCTTATCTTGTGGCGGAACTTGGCGTCGAGATGGTAAAGGGAATGCAGAAAGACTATCAGGTGGCTGCTACGGCTAAACATTTTGTGGCTTACAGCAATAACAAGGGAGCACGCGAAGGTATGGCGAGAGTTGACCCCCAGATGTCACCTCGCGAGGTAGAGATGGTGCATGTATATCCTTTCAAGAGGGTGATTCAGGAAACAGGTTTGCTTGGAGTGATGAGTTCGTATAATGATTACGACGGTATTCCTGTGCAGGGCAGTTATTATTGGCTCACAGAGCGTCTGCGTGGGGAAATGGGATTCCGCGGATATGTAGTTTCTGACAGCGATGCGGTGGAATATCTCTATACCAAGCACGGAACAGCAAAGGATATGAAAGAAGCCGTGCGCCAAAGTGTTGAGGCCGGACTGAATGTGAGATGTACTTTCCGTTCTCCGGAATCGTATGTTGAACCGTTGAGGGAGCTTGTTAAGGAAGGAGGTATCAGCGAGGAAACTATCAACAGCAGAGTACGCGATATATTGAGAGTCAAGTTCCTTATAGGATTGTTTGATTCTCCGTATCAGATGCAGTTGGCAGAAGCTGACAAGGTTGTTGAAAACCCGGAACACGAGGCTGTTGCTCTTCAGGCATCACGCGAAAGTATCGTACTTCTGAAGAACGACAATAACACTCTTCCTTTAGATATCAACAAAGTGAAGACAATATCTGTTTGTGGTCCTAATGCAGATGAAGAAGGTTATGCACTGACACACTATGGTCCTCTGGCAGTGGATGTTACTACTGTGCTTGAGGGGATAAAGGATAAGGTGGCAGGAAAGGCAGAAGTCCTTTATACCAAAGGGTGCGACCTTGTTGATGCAAACTGGCCTGAGAGTGAAATAATAGATTATCCGCTTACTGCAGACGAGAAAAAGGATATTGACAAGGCTGTTGAAAACGCATTGAAATCGGACGTGGCGGTAGTTGTTTTGGGAGGAGGACAGCGTACATGCGGAGAAAACAAGTCGCGTACAAGTCTGGAACTTCCGGGCCGTCAGTTGCAGTTGCTTCAGGCTGTTCAGGCTACCGGAAAACCTGTTGTTCTTGTGTTGATAAACGGCCGTCCGCTGTCTGTCAACTGGGCTGACAAGTTTGTTCCTGCAATCCTTGAAGCATGGTATCCTGGTTCAAAAGGTGGAATAGCAGTAGCGGATGTATTGTTTGGCGATTATAATCCCGGTGGAAAACTTACGGTTACATTCCCTAAGACTGTGGGACAGATACCGTTTAATTTCCCGGCCAAGCCTGCTTCACAGGTTGACGGAGGAAAGAATCCGGGTCCTGACGGAAATATGTCGCGCATCAACGGTGCTCTTTATCCTTTCGGCTATGGTTTGAGTTATACTACTTTCGAATATTCTGATATTCAGATAAGTCCTAAAGTCATTACTCCTAATGAGACTGCTACAGTGAATCTGAAGGTAACGAATACAGGCGAAGTGGCTGGCGATGAAGTAGTGCAGCTATATACACGCGATGTATTGAGCAGTGTCACTACATACGAGAAGAATCTTGCCGGTTTTGAACGTGTTCACTTACAGCCGGGAGAAACAAAGGAAGTTAAGTTCACCATCGACAGAAAGCATCTTGAACTTCTTGGTGCCGATATGAAATGGGTGGTAGAGCCGGGAGAATTTGTAGTAATGGCAGGAGCGTCGTCCGAGGATATACGTCAGACTACAGTTTTAAATGTGGAAGACTATCATACACGCAATGCTCGTTTAGAAGCAGAGAAACCGGAAATGCCTGTTTCTGCAAGTACAAATCCGGAAGATGTGATGAAAGTCCTGGATGGTGACAATACCACTTACTGGCAAGGAAACAAAGGTGACTATCTGACATTTGCACTTAAGGGAAATCCTAAGGTGGATGAAGTGTCGATAACTTTCGTGCGTGAGAATAACCTCCCTTCTACCTTTGAAATACAGCTTTCGTGCGGAGGAGGACAGTTCCTTACTGTGTATAACGGAACAGTGACTGAATACGGTAAGCCGATAACTTATACATTCAAGGGAACAACAGCCAGCGACCTTAGAATATTGCTTAACGACGACCGTGTGGGAGTGGCTGAAGTAAATATTGTGAGAGAGTAATTTCCGGATAAATTAACAGCTGTTTAAACAGTGCTCGAGTACCATTTAAATACCATTCAAATACTGTTTAAACAGCTGTTATTTACTTATGCTTCATCATTCTCAGTAGAGATTTCGCTCTTTCCTGCAGGCTTGTCGAATGTTTTTCCACAGTCTTTACAGGTATATTCCCAATGCTCCGTTCCCGGAGGAGCAGCTGCAAGCATGGCAATCAATGTTGAAACAATGGTACGCAACCTGTGTTTCTTTCTTAATGCGAATTTGATGTTTTTAGAACCACAATACGGACAGTAAATCAGTCTTTCAGGAATCATCTGGTTGTTTTCAAGAATAGACATAGCCTTTTCGTAGTCGTCCTCATATACGAATAAGTCTATCCCTGTGATACTGACAGGCATTCCGCGCAATACGCTTGATGTATTCTCATTGTGTATAGCTACTGCTATCCCTTCATTTTCGAGCGCACCCTTTATCAGTCTTGCCTGAAAGGATTCATTGCATGTTATCAGTTTTACGGTTCTCATATAGTATTTAGAGTTTATAATTATTCCAAATGCAAATCTAATAAAAATCCCTTATCCGAAACATAAAACGGATAAGGGATTAGCATAAACTTTAATGTAATTTAGAGTCCAGTGAACACTTACTGAACGAGATATGAACACTTACTGAATAAAGATAATTAATATCCTTTATTATTTTCCCAGCCTGTTAATAGAATTTGAGCAGAAGGTATTGGGAAGTAATAATGTCCTTGTGTCTGGAAGAACGAGCCGTTCCATTTGTCGGCACGCTTTACACTTACCTGTTCAGTACGGACAAGTTCGAACCAGCGGCGCATCTCCGCATAGAATTCATATTTGCGTTCGTTTGAAACAGCTTCTAAGAAAGCCTTAGGGTCTTTGGTTGTAGTCAATGCAATATTTGCCTCTTCATAACCGGCACGTCTCTGAATTTCATTGATAGCATTCAAAGCGTCTTGATTTACGGTTCCTGTTGCACGTGTGGAAGCCTCTGCATATAGCAACTTAGCATCTGCCAGACGATATATACATGTCACACCGTTTGCCTGTGCATTTTCTCCCGGATTACCTTGATCATAATTATAATATTTGCTTATACAAGGAAGTCCATCTGGGCTATCTTGCCATTGAATTAACTTATTGTTATTGCTGGTGGAATACCATTCTGTCATAAAGTTCCACTTCTTACGTTTGTCGTTAGGATAACTATCAAAAGCTTCTTTGCGTGCATAGTAATCAGCCCATCCGTTTCGTGCTTTTTCTTCTTTTATATTATAGAAATCAGCAGGATAATATGATTTTCCATAGTTACTAGCCATTACTTTGTTGGCATGGCTATGATGTAAGCAGAACATAAATTCAGAGTTGTTCTTGTTTGTTTCTTTCCACAAGTCCTCGTAATTAGCTTCCTGTTGATGGTATTTGTTATGATCTAACACGTCTTTTGCAGCTTCAGCAGCCTTTGCGTAATATTCTTCTTTCTTCAGCGGCCATCCTGCCATGGTGATATATACATCAGCAAGGCATGTTTCTGCTGCCCATTTGGTAGGAGTGGAACTGTTGTCTAAACGCGGAGACTCAGGTAACCAAGTTACAGCATATTCCAAACTTGGAACAATCATTTGGGTGTAAACCTCATCCGGTGTGCTGAGAGGACAATTAATGACTGTTTCATATCCGTTTTCAGGAATAATCGGAATATTTCCGTACATGCGCACCAGATAGAAGTAACTCAACCCACGCAGGAAATAGGCTTCAGCCAATACTCCATTGAACTTGGCAACCTCCTTTTCTGTCGCGTCAGCAGGAGCTGCCGAATAATGGATAATTTTGTTGGCGTTGGCTATCGTGAAGTAAAACAACTCCCATGAAGTATCGAAGTCTGCAGTATTAGCTCCTATGTTTGGACTCAACTGGTCATAATAAGCCAGTTCGTTACCGGGTTTGGCAGCACGGTAAGTAATTTCGTCGGCGCAAACCTGGATACGCTGGATACGGCTATTGAAACCATAGTTGTCATGCCACAAATTATTGTACAAGGCGCTAACCGAAGTTTCCAATGATTCTTGGTTTATTTTGGAGAAATATTCTTCATCCGAGATAAAAGATTGCGGTTCTTGGTTCAAGTCTACGCAAGAAGCGGCGATTAGCATGCTTCCGGCAAGAGTTGCAAGATATGTCAGTTTTTTCATATTATATTCGTATTTTTTAGATTAAACAAGTTTAGAATGCGAAGTTCAGACCGATAAGGTAGTTACGGCTGTTAGGATAGTTACCCCAGTCAACACCTTGGATAAGAGGGTCGCCCAGTGTTGATTCCGGATCCAGACCTGAATAGCTTGTGATGTGGAACGGATTTTGTACTGAAGCATAAACACGCAGGTTTGTGATACCCCAGTTCTTGCATACGTTTTCAGGTACTGTATAACCCAGTGTGATACTTTTCATCTTTATGAAACTTCCGTTCTCAACGAAACGTGTACTGTACATGTTTGTATTTTCAGTACCTTTGCCGTCCCAACGTGGAACGTTAGTATCTGTATTGTCAGGAGTCCAGCGGTCCAACCAGTCTTTCATAGGAGAAATGGCTGCAACCTGTTGACTCTTCAAGCCACCTCCCACAGAGCTGAAACCTATCTGGTGAGTGGCGTTGTAAATATCGAATCCGTGGAAACCTACAAGGAAGAATGAAAGGTCGAAGTTCTTATAAGTGAAAGAATTGTTCCATCCCCAGTTGAAAGTAGGCTGTCCGCAACCTATTATTCCTTGATCGTCTGCGTTCAGTTTGCCGTCCTTGTTTACATCAGTGAACTTGGAATTACCGGCAACCACTTTATATACGTCACCATTGGTTTTTCCTGTCTGATTGCCATTGGCATCCACGAATGGAGCATCAACGTCGGCCTGTGTCCACAAGCCTTCGAATGTATATCCCCAGAAACTGCCTAATTTTTCACCTTCTACCATCTGGAACAATTCGTTCTGATAGTTTCCTGCTTGTTGCTGACGGTGGTTGAATGTAGGGATTTTGTTATATGTACCTTTGTTGTGAGATAGTGTCAGGTCTGAGTGCCAGTTAAATCCTGTTCTATCGTTGCTTACGAACGGATCTGCACTGATTGTGAATTCCACACCTGTGTTCTTTATTTCGCCGGCATTTTGCAACAATTTGTTATAACCCAAATGAGGTGGCTTTGCTACTTCCATCAGAATGTTCTTTGACATCTTGTTGTACCAGTCGGCGGTTATGCGTAGTCGTCCGTTCAGAATACCGAAATCCACACCGATGTTGAACTGGTCATTACGCTCCCATTGCAGGAATGGAGCATTAGGACGGTCAATAGCATATACAGTTGGTTTAGTTCCGTTAGGACCTACTGAAGTTGCTGTAGTCATCTTTGAATAAATACGGTATGCTTCTACGGACTGGTTACCAACCGAACCGTAACCCAGACGGAGTTTCAACTGGTCAATAAAGTTGTTGTTCTGAAGGAAGTTTTCCTGTTTGATGTCCCATGCCAAGGCTGCTGACGGGAAATACGCCCATTTGTCTTCAAGGCGTGAGGAACCATCGGCACGGATTGATGCTGTAATCATATATCTGTTCTTGAACACATAGTTCAAACGCAACATTCCTGACATCAATGTATTAATAACGCGTTCGCTTTCCAGTTCATTTAACGATGCATCTTTACTCATTGCAAGATTGTTATAACCATGGGTAATGTCAACATAGTCTGGGAAATAAGAGCGTCCCAAATGATTGTAATCGTTGTCGTATGACTGTTCAAACACTGCTGTGGCGTTAATACGGTGATCTTTGTTGAATTCTTTTACATAGTTCAAAGTATTGGTGTTAAGCCAGCCAAGATTAAAGTAGCTGCGTGCGTATGCTCGGCTGTTTGATTGGGCAAATTGTTGATAGCTGTCTTCATTTTCCAATGTAGTATTTAGACGGTTGTCGAACAACACACCCATCTGCGAACGGAAAGTAAGTCCGTCTATGATATTGAACTGTACATAACCTTGTAAGCGGTTGTTTATTGTCTGTGTTGATGAATCAAGTTCCCAAATGTGTCCCATCGGATTATACATCTTGTTTCCGCTCCAATCAGTGTTGTTATAATCACCGTCCTCATTCTTAGGTGACATTGTGTTGTCGAAATACATTGCAGTCTGGAATACGCCTCGGTAAGGATTTGTACGCGGAGTGGAGCTTTTGCGATAGTTACCGTAGAAGTTCAAGCCAGCGTCCAGCCATTTTCTGATTTTTGTATCCACTTTCAGACGCCAGTTGTATGTTTCACTCATTGATTCTTTCAATACACCTTGATCGTTTTGATAACGGAAAGATGCCAGGAATGTTGTCTTTTCATTACCACCACTCACTGATAGGTCGTAGTTCTGAGTCACTGCTGTACGGAAAATCTCACGGCTGTAATCATATCCTGCGCGACCTGCTTTCAGGTCAGCAAGTTTGTCTGCGTCGAAATAAAAGTAATCGCCTTTACCTTTGTCTTTTCCATATTCGTTAACCATGACTGCATAATCATAAGGATCCATTGTGTCTGGATACTTTGCTACAGTCTTGATGTTTGCAAATGCATTGAAACTGACTGTCAATTTGTCCTTACCAGGATTTTTGGTTGTTACAAGTATAACACCATTTGCACCACGAGAACCATATACAGCTGTTGCAGAAGCATCTTTCAATACCTCGATTGAGGCGATGTCCGAAGGGTTAAGGTTTTGTAATGAACCGCCGATAAAACCGTCCACAACAACCAGCGGACCTGTTTCTGCAGTAATAGAGTTGATACCGCGCACACGGATTGTATTATCCTGTGACGGGTCGCCGGAACCTGATAATACAGATACACCGGCCATACGTCCCTGCAATGCGTCAGAAACGTTTCCTGTAGGAGTTGACTTCAAAGCATCAGAAGCCTTTACCGAAGCCACAGCTCCTGTAAGGTCACTTTTTCTCTGAACGCCATAACCTACTACAACTACCTCTTCAAGGGTTTCTGTGTCCTCTTCGAGAACTACATTGAAGATGGTTTTTCCGTTTACCTGAAGATTCTGTGTTTTGTATCCCACATATGATATTACCAACACGGCATTAGAGGATACATTCTGAACTGTAAAATTTCCATCGAAGTCTGTGATGGTACCGTTAGTAGTACCTTGTACAAGTATGGAGGCACCGATAATGGACTCTCCGCTCTTGTCCGTAATTCTACCTGTCACTGTTAATTCCTGTGCGCTCAGAAAAGGCATACTCAGAAATATGAGCAGCATGAAGCACACGCTTCTTAGAATGTTTTTTTCTTTCATAATAAAATAATTAGGTTAATAACTTTGGTTTCTAACAAAATTAATATGATATGATTTTTGTGGATAAATAGATTTATTGTTAAATATTTTGGGTTTTATATGAAATAAATTTATAAATTACAAGGTATATATTTATTAAGTTTTTAAATATTAGATTTGATGGTTCTTGTTTGTTAGTTTATTGTGTTATGATTAGTAAAGATTTTAAAGCAAGACAAATATAATTCGAATATATTAATGAACCAAACCGGGTGCTGTCTTTTAACAAAAAAACTGTGCATATTTAATCAATATTAATACATTAAACATTTGTTTACATGTAAATTTGATTGAATATGCACAGTGAAATAACTTGTGTAAGTTTTTTTATTTCCAGATATGCTCTATTTCCAGTATAATCATCTTGTGATAATTGCCGTGTCCGTTACCATACCATTTTTCGTTAAGTGACTTGTCGATGAACTTTTCAGGTTTGATATCGTCCTCGTAAAGTTTTCTGCACTCTAATGTGAGGCGTGACTGGCTGAATGTGATATTGCCATTTTCTGTCAAAACCGGGATGAGGCCTGTTTCTGCTATCTTGTCTGTGTCGCGTCCGGATTTAGAGCCGCACACTTTATGTATAGCTTTGTTTTCCTCACCGAGGAATGACAGTGTCAGAGTGTCGCATTCACGGATAAATTCGTAGGTGTAGCGTTCCGGACGGATGAATATGAATGCAACTGTCTTTCCCCATAGCACACCTGTACCGCCCCATGAGGCTGTCATGGTATTGAATTTCTCTTTTGTGCCTGCCGTTACCAGCATCCATTCTTTGCCGATGGCTTCAATCATATTGTCTGCCAACTGTGATACGTTTATTTCTTTCATTCTTTATATATATTATATATGTGTGGACAAAAATAGCGAAAAGCGTAAAGCAAAGAAACATGTTCGGGCGAAAATATCCGTATCGTCGGTTTAAAAATATAATTTCGTCTTTACAAATTCTATAAATACAACTTATGTTTTTATAAATACAAGTTATATATATAAATATATAATCTGTATTTACATATATACAGCTTATATTTACAGAATATGAAAAGGCGTTTTTACTTTATCGTCAGACTATTTTATATTATATAAGCTTATAGCTATGTTTGGTTTATTACGTCAAACTGTATAATTTTGTGGTGCAATAAATTAGATTATTATGGGACGTACTATAAAATTACTGTTACTGTATTTCGCCTATCAGTTTGCATTCTTCGGTGGGCTTACAGGTTTGTATATGCTGAAGAGCGGAGTGATGGAAATGCCGGACATGACCGGAAGCGGATATATGTCCATTGTGATGTGGGCACAGTTTCTTTCCACTTTAGCAATCGGTCTTCATGTATTGTTGGGCAAATATGTATCTGTTTATGCATTCAGACTGCATATGCCGGACAAATGCTCTATCTTGCTTGCATCGGCTGTGTTTATCGTGGCTATGGGGTTATGGACCAATTATTTCAGCGAGCTTGCCGGACTGCCGGACAATATGAAGGATGTGTTCGAACAGATGATGAACAATCCTTTAGGGATAATATCCATTGTGGTGATGGCTCCGTTGGTGGAAGAACTTCTGTTCCGCGGTGCGATACAGGGACATCTCATGCGTAAATGGAAAATGCCTTACCTTGGTATTGTGGTATCGTCGTTGATATTCGGTGTGGTGCATGGTAATCCGGCTCAGATTCCGTTTGCATTCGTGGTTGGAATGGCTCTCGGATGGGTTTATTACCTCACCGGAAGTCTTATTCCGGGAATATTGATGCACTTTATCAATAACGGCAGTTCCGTACTGCTTTATGCCTTGTCCGGCGACCCGGATGCAACAATGATTTCATCGTTCGGAGAGAATGGAGCACTGGCTTTGGCTGTTGCCGGAATAATTCTTACCGTGGTCTGCATTTTCATTATCAGAAAGAAGATAGTGAAAGAACCGGTGCAGTGGAATGTATAGTATTGATTACCTTTGAAAGTAAAGTTTATTTCTTTTGTGCTTAAAACCAAAGTAACAAATATAAGATGGCGAAGATTATAGTAAAAGATTTCGAAATAAACGTCGTTAAAGTCAATGACGAGGACTATATTTGTTTGACAGATATGTTACGTGCCAAAGACGGGGATTTCTTTATTACGGATTGGCTGCGTAACCGGAATACGCTTGAATTCATCGGAATTTGGGAGAAAGTTTACAATCCTCTTTTTAATTATGGCGAATTCGCCACAATTAGAAACCAATCGGGACTTAACAGTTTTAAGATAAGCGTGAAAGAGTTTGTGGCTCGTACTAATGCCATAAGTTTACAAGCTAAAGCCGGACGGTACGGCGGAACATATGCGCATAAGGATATTGCGTTTGAGTTTGCTATGTGGATAAGTCCGGAATTTAAGATTTATATAGTAAAGGAATTCCAACGACTGAAGGCTGAGGAGCAAAAACTGCTCGGTTGGTCTGCCAAACGGGAACTGTCGAAAATCAACTATCGAATCCATACTGACGCTATCAAACAAAACCTTATTCCGGTAGAGGTAACGGCTGCACAAGTAAGTATAATCTATGCCAATGAGGCCGATGTGTTGAATGTTGCTATGTTTGGCATGACCGCCAAAATGTGGCGTGAGCAACATCCGGACCTTAAAGGAAATATCCGGGATTATGCTACGATTAATGAGCTTATTTGCTTGTCGAACATGGAAAACCTGAATGCAGTGTTTATTGAGCAAGGCATACCGCAGGGAGAACGCCTTATCAAGCTAAATCAAATAGCCATTCATCAAATGGAAGTGTTGGAAAGCGGCGACAATGAGCGCAGACTTTTAAAATAACAGAGCTGCACATATTGAAATTAATCTATAACAAGTAACAACAATATCAAACAAAAATCAATACCTTTGCACTATAGAAATTTGTATTAAACATCAAAAATAAAGAAAGGATTTTACCGTGGCAAAAGACAGCGAAGTAGTAATGACCCCCATGATGAAACAGTTTTTCGACCTGAAG
>CALUJF010000032.1 GCA_944320855.1 uncultured Phocaeicola sp. | reverse complement strand
TAGGGATAAGTATAATAGAGTCAACTTGAATCAGTGGTAATGACATGATAACAGTCAACCAAAATCAGGAAAAGACACGTTTAAATAGTGTTCGAATAGCGTTAGAATGTCATTCGAAGACCATTAGAATATTAAAAAACTTTTTTAAAAACAATTTGTAATATCAGAAAACGCATAATGAAAGTATTCCCTCCTTCATCATTATGCGTTTTTTCATTGTTCAGCACACGTTCACTGAGCGTTCAGTAAACGTTCACTAATAAATAAATGGACTAATTTGGACTGTACACAATACATGAATTAATCATATTTTTGAAAAAATAAATACCAACAGAGCGTAATATTAACAAAAAACGTTATATTTGCAATGTTCGACCGGAGAAATGGTTGGACGTAAAGAATGCGTTTTTTGCTTTTATCCTGCAACTGAAATCGCCAATTTCTAAAACAGAAGGATAAAGGACAATATTACGCTCATTTTCTGTTTGTATATGTACCCGGTATGGTATCTCCATATCGGTCTATACTACATTCAGGCGTGGGTTAATTGTCTTTGTTCATTTCTGTAAGGTGTTTGGCGATACCTAGTTGCGATGAACTGCATGACAAGCCTCACGCCTTTCTTTGTATAATTTAGTAATGTCGAATTCGGGGCTTATAGACTGAAAATGATTTTATTATGGGAAACAAAATCAGAGTTTATGGATTTCTTAACCATAATATATTTTAAATAAAATCTAAGAAGAGTATAATGGGGGCATAATGAATTTATTATCATAACATATAATGGTATTTATTTTAAAGAATAAAAATTAACTGTATTAACAATAATCAAATAAATATACAATCAAACACTCTCTGCCTGTTGAATCAGATAGATAAATCTGTATTGAACTAATTATTTCAAAATATATTAACATCAAAAATAATAAACTTATGAAAGCAACAAAATTTACCATTTGTCTATTATTTATAATGACATTCTTCTTTACATCAGGTTGTAAGGATGGGTATGATGATTCCGAATTGACAGAAAGAGTAGAGAATTTGGAAAATAGATTACAAAAATTGGAAGAACAAATGAATTCCAATATCAATTCTTTGCAGGCTATCTTAGAAGCCTTAGACGACAATGATTATATCACAAAAATTGTACCTATTACAAATGGAGAAAAGGAAATAGGATATACTATAAATTTTTCAAAAGGTAATTCTATCAATATTTATCATGGTCAGGACGGATACTCCCCACAAATTGGAGTTAAGCAAGATTCAGATGGAATTTACTACTGGACTCGTGATGGTGAATGGATGACTGATGAAAGCGGAAATAAGATTAAAGCCCAAGGTAGTGACGGACAGGATGGACAAGACGGTATAAAACCAGAATTTAAGATTGAGAATGATTATTGGTTTGTATCATATAATAACGGTTCAACATGGGAAAAGTTGGGTAAAGCAACAGGAGAAGATGCTAAGAATTTCTTTCAATCTGTAACTGTTAAAGAAACAGAAGTGGAATTTATACTTAGCGATGGAACTACATTTGTAATTCCACTGAAATCGAAAATAGAAATAAGTTTTAGTTCTGAAGATAAAGAAGTAGGAATTTCTGAGTGGCATACTGTATATGTAGATTATATATTGTACAACGCCAACGAAAAAGCTATTGTTACAGCTTCGTCTGACGGTAATTTCATTACAAAAGTTATTCCTAATGATATAAATGGCGGAAAAATATCCATAACGAGTAAAAATGGAGCAACTGAAGGGTATATTAATGTTATGGTCAGTGATGGTAATGGATATACATTTATTAATGTGATTAATATATTTGAAAGCCGTATAGAGTTTTCAGAAGGCATGGAATATAATATAGGAAGTAAGGGAGGAGATATAGTAATACCTTTCTCAATTAATACTCTTTATACAACTAAGATAGTTGATAATAGTTCATGGATTAGCATAAATCCTAAATCGAGAGCGGATATGCACGATGAAACATTAAATATTAGTGTACAACCAAATACATCTAATAGTGAACGTACCGCTAAAATACAATTGTATAATCCCTCAAACGAGGAAGATATCTTTGCGGAGATAAGTATAACTCAATATGCATCGTATGCTGATGCAATGATACTAACAGCTCTTGCTTCATCAAAAAATGACTATACTGTATATCTACCTGAAATCACAGGAAGCAACATAACCATTAATTGGGGAGATGGTACACAAGAAGATTATGGAACAACCGGATATTTTTCTCACAAATATTCAGTTAGCGAGTCGTCTAATTTTGATATAAAGATTATTGGAGATATTAAAGGTTTAAATTCAAAAGGCCTTAATAAAAGAACAATAACAGGTATTAAACAATGGGGTACATCAAAATTAGAAAGCATGGAATATGCTTTCTATAAACAACCACTGGAATTTATAGCTAATGACGAATTTGGAGCACTACAAAATATAACAAGTTTTTTGTATACATTCTCAGGTTGCTCATCCTTAACATCTATACCACAAGGATTGTTTGATAATTGTACTGAAGTAACTAATTTTAGCTATACATTCTCAAGTTGCTACCACTTAGCATCTATACCACAAGGATTGTTTGATAATTGTACTGAAGTAACTAATTTTAGCTATACATTCTCATCTTGCTTCGACTTAACATCTATACCACAAGAATTGTTTGATAATTGCACTGAAGTAACTTCTTTTGCCGGTACATTCAACGGATGTTCATCTACATCCTTAACATCTATACCACAAGGATTGTTTGATAATTGTACTGAAGTATCTTCTTTTGAGAGCACATTCTCAAGTTGCCACAACTTAGCATCTATACCACAAGGATTGTTTGATAATTGTACTAAAGTAACTTCTTTTGCCCGTACATTCAAATTTTGCCCATACTTAACATCTATACCACAAGGATTGTTTGATAATTGTACTGAAGTAACTTCTTTTGCCGGTACATTCTCAGGTTGCTCATTAAGATCTATACCACAAGGATTGTTTGATAATTGTACTGAAGTAACTTCTTTTGCCGGTACATTCTCAGATTGCTCATTCTCTATACCAAAAGGATTGTTTGATAATTGTACTAAAGTAACTAATTTTAGCTATACATTCGAAGGCTGTTCATTTTATCTATCATTTATACCAAAAGGATTGTTTGATAATTGTACTGAAGTAACAGATTTTAGCTATACATTCTGCAATTGTTATATTTCAAACTATATATCTATACCATCTGGATTGTTTGATAATTGTACTAAAGTAACTTCTTTTCGCTCTACATTCGAAGGCTGTTCCTCAATTATTAAGGAATCACCATATACTATTATAGATGGAAAGGAATACCATTTGTATGATAGGTACAAATTACCATCTCATTTTGCTAAGCCTGATGGTAAGAGTTGTTTTAAAGGATGTGTAAACTTATTGGGTTACAGTTCTATGGATCCGTATTGGAAAAATTAATTATAGTATTTCTCACACTTTTCACAATAGAGTTATAAAACCAGATGTACTTTTGATTTATTTGTATATTAAAAATTAGTTTACCATGAATACAAAAAAGAATGTAATTGTTTTAAATAGAATGTATGTAGGAAAATACATTTTTAATAATCTTGGTCATGAAATAATCAATATGTATGCAGCAGACAATGGTAATCATTATCTTTATCTGAATGCAACCGGCAATTTTGAGAGAAATCATAAAGATGAGATTGGCACTATGCTGCTAACAAAATCATACAAACAAAATATTGTTGAGGTTATAGGCTTGGCTACCGGTCTGAAAGATGTACCTGGAGCAGAAAAATCACTCGGCAGAAATTACAAAGAAAAGAATAATGACATACTACAGGAACAGAAAAATTATATTGAAAATGAAGGTAAGATTAGCTACGGCGGTGCCTCAATCCTCGATATATTTAACGATGCGGAGCAACAAAGTATCTTTATTACATATAAAGCAGAGAAATTCTATAAACCGAAAAGACGAATCTTTATCGCATTTTGCATTGACTCAGACAATAAAGAATTACCAAACGATTCTGAACATCTTGTAAAATTGACTCAGCTCAATTGGGCCAAGACTTCACTTAAACAGTATTTATACCCCAAAGATGCCACTAATGAGGATTACAAAACAATTGAAAATTTAGTAAAGAACAGTGATTTATGGAAAGAAGACAATACAAAGGTCGACAGTAATGTAGATATTGCCAAACGGGAGATTTCATTGATTGATATATGCCAAATCCAGAACGACGAAAATTGTTTCTCTAATATGCTGGCATATTTTATGCAACAAAAGCAATATAGAAAGTTATGGACTGAATTTTTCAAAGCTATTGGCATAACATTGGAAGAAAACTACTCTGTAACGAGAGAAAAGTCCGCAAAGATAGAAAATAATGATAATCAAGATTATAATCCTAATGGAGGACGCATGGATATATTTATCAGCGACAATAATAAGAATGTGATTGTCATTGAGAACAAAATCAAGTCGGATATTAATGACATCAGCACTGATAAAAATAACAGCACTCAGCTAAGAAGATATTATAACTATGTTAATTGGTTAAGAAGCGATGAATCTTATAAAGATCTGAACCCTCATTTTCTAATCCTCACGCCAAACTACAACATACCTGAAATTGAAGAGGAAAAGGATGGAAATCAGAAATTGTTAGTTCCTCAAATGAAGGATATATACAAAATCATTACATATAATAAGCTGTATGATTTTTTAAGTGCAAAAATGAATGAGTTCAACGGTGACGCAAATTTCAAAGCCTTTTATGAAGCTATTAAACGCCATACCAATCAAAATGTAAACGCATATCTGTACAATGAAATGGAGGAAAAATTCATACGCCGTATAAAAGAAATTAACGGACAAAAATAAAAACAAAAATATTTTCCTACGGACAATTTTATTTTATCGGCTGCAAATTAGCCGACAAATTGTCGTGATGAAAAATATAATGTATATATTTGAAAAAATATTGCGAGGCGCCTGCAAAACCGAAGACGCATAACGAATATCCTCACCCCCATTCATTATGCGTCTTCTCCTTTTCAAAATATGTTCACTGCCCGTTCAGCAGCCGTTCACTGAACAGAATATCATTTTCCGCTCTTTGTCGCCTTAGCATATATTATAAGCGCAATAGCCGAAATGGCACCAATACCAGTAAACCAGTACCAGATGTAATGCGCGTTTGCAGCATCGGCTTTCCATGCTTCTACGGAATCATACAGTGCAGGGTCAGGACAATATGCAGTAAGAAGAATACCTGACAAACCGAAACCTATTACTGAGGCAAGGAATGAGTGCAGATGGCTGAAGCCTAAATAGAGTCCCTCCTCGCCTTTCGGAGCCTGGAGTGAGAAAAATTCCATGTATCGCGGAGAGATAAAGCACTCGGCAAGTGCTTGGACTGCAATACCGGCAATCATCATCACTGTGATAGGGTGCATACCGAAGATATCACCTTCAAACATATTTCCCGTAGCCATAATCAATGCTGAAAGAGGGATTAGGAACATACCTACCGTCATAGATGTCAGTGCTTTGCGCTTTGCCATAAGCTGGGTGATTATATTTACGAAGATTACCACCACGAAAGGATTTACATTGGCTATCCATCCCGGTTTTGCTGTTTCACCGGCCATACGGATGACGTATTTAGGCATTGTGGCATACATCTGATGCTGAATCATCCAGAAACCTGTCACGATAAGTATCAGCAGAAGCAGACGGCCGTTGGTGAACACCTTGCCAAGTCCGCGGAACACTTCAGCCATACTCTTTCCTTCGCCGGAAGTATTGGCTGAATGGAAGAAGAAAAATATGGTAAGAAGGGCCAAGAAACACAATGTAGCCGAGAAGAAATTGATGTAGATATAAGCCTCATCGCCTACAACCGAACGCAATGGGTCTACAATACATTTGCCGGTGAAGGCACCGATATTGACCATCATATAAAAGATAGAGTATCCGCGGGCACGTGTCTCCGATGTTGTTTCCCTTGCCACTGATGCGGAGATAATAGATTTGATAAACGAACCTCCGATAACCAATATAATCATTACCGGAACGATGAGCAGACGCAAACTGCTTGTTTCAAGTCCTGTGAAATGAGTTTTTTCGCCATACTCTACCAATCCTGCCGATTCGAGCATTACAGGCAGCATACCCAATCCAAGATAACCGATAGTAAGCAGGGTGAAAGCTATCAGAATAGCCTTACGGTAGCCTATCTTGTCGGCAAAAGCTCCGGTAAACATCGGAAGGAAATAAAGTCCTCCTGAGAACAGACCGGAAATAAGACTCGCTTCGATATCGTTGAAGCCTAATGTGTTAGAAAGATAAAGTGTGATTACAATAAAGATGGCATAATAGGCCATACGTTCAAAAAGTTCCGACAGGTTGGCTGTCCAGAACGCACGAGAGAATTTTGTCATCAATTAAAAAAGTGTTATAGGTTAAAAAATAAATATCTTCAGGATATAGTTTTACCAAAGGGTGTAAGAGCAAGTCCGGCCAACTTGAAATGCTGCATACCGAATGGTATTCCTATGACGGTAATGCACAGTAATGCCCCGAAAAGCAGATGGGTAAGTGCAATCCATATTCCGCCTAACAGAATCCATAGCAGATTCATAAGTACACTCAGACATCCTCCGTCAGAAGGGGTACTCTGAACTTTCACGCCAAAAGGGAAAAGTGCAAGCATAGCCAGTTTAAGTGTCTGCAGTCCGAAAGGTATTCCTATGATGGTTATCATCAGAAGAAAGCTGGATATTACATATTCCAGACATACGAATAATCCGCCACAGATTATCCAAAGAATGTTCATCAAGATGTTCATGTGATAATTAGTTTTAGTTGTTGGTTATTAGTTGTCAGTGAGTTCTTAGCAAACCGCATGAACTAATTATTAATTGTTAATTCTTAATTGTTAACTCCAATAAGTCGCTCATAGAGCCGTTAAATACATTCAGGTCTACCTGCTCGCTTATTCCAGGCATGGTTCCTACGTCAGTATGCTGCCAGAATTTCCATTCGCCTTCGTACCTCACAGAATCGACATAATAATGCGCAATCCAATATGGATATGTATTAAAAACAGAATCGGACAGATATTTGTTCTTGAATTTATATGAAGTATATAAAATAGGCTTGACCTTATAGTGTCTTTCCACTCGGTTAAGCCATACTAACAGGTCCCTTTTGAGTTTTGCCACATCCTTAGGCTTCTTTTCTATATCGAGCACAGGTGGCAGATCGCCGGCCTTCAACTTAACATTGTCGATAAAGAAATCGGCCTGTTTCACAGGGTCTGTATTGGGATTGTAGAAATGGTATGCTCCACGAATGAAGTGTGTACTGTCGGCTTCGGCAAAATTATAGTCAAAAGCCCTGTCCTTGAAATCGCCTCCCTCAGTGGCCTTGATAAAGACGAAACGTACCGGGAACTGTGCATACTGAACTGTCTTCAGAGTTCTCCAGTCTATCTCGTCCTGATGGTGAGAAACGTCTATTCCGTGTACAGCATATCCGTAAGGCAGACATACACCGTACGCTTTCATGCCGTAGCATGGTTTCCACCTGTAAGAATACGGGCGGATGAAGAAATAATAAAACCCAACCACAAATATCAAAGCACCAAGTGCCATCAGAGCGTAATGTGCCGCATCCGAGAGTTTACGGGGCTGTGTCTGTTTCTTTGGAGTGGAAGATTTAGCCTTTACGGTTTTCCGTCCACCGGATTTTGCTGTCTGAGTCGGTTTACGTCTGACAACCGGCTTTCTTGAAGCCTTCTTCTCCACAGAAACTTTCGGTTCTTTGATCATTGGTTTTAAAATATAGATTACAAGTACATACACAATAGTAAAAGAATCACCACAGGAGCATACATACTCTGTTGCTTGTCTGTGGTGATTCCTAACAGTTATATCATATCAGTCATTAACCGATATTATTTAGCCTGTTCCAACTGAAGAGTCTTAGTTGGCTGGTCGCAAACTTCTGTAGGACCGAAGTACTGGATAGGACCCGGATAAACGTATGCAGTTTCCTTAGCCCAAGCTTCACGCTGTGCAGCGAATGCTTTGAAAGGAGCACCGTCAAGTTTAACAAGAGCCTTCTGTATAACCGGTTTCATTTCGCCGTGACGACGTTCCATGTTCATCATCATTGTGATAGGCACACCACCTGCAATCCATTCAGCAGCAGGAGCAGTAGTGTTGCGTACTGATGACATGTAACCGGTCTTACCGCTTGCGATAAGCAATGAAGCAGTGTAACCAAGTGAGTAGCAGTAGTCTGCGTCAAAGTTAGATGGAGCGGCGCAACGTCCTTCGTAACCGAAGAAGTGGTGCTGTGCAGAGAACTTACCTGCGAACTTGCCTTCAGCCTTCCATGCGGCAAGTTTCTTGCCTACCATTTCAGAAAGAAGTTTTTCTGTTTCGATAAGTGATACCTGTACGTTTCCGTGTGGGTCGCGGTCGAGTGACAACTGACGAGCTACACCTTCAGGAAGAGAAGCATAGATAGCAGCGTTTTCAGCAGAAAGCTTGCTTATGATATATTCACGCTGTTTGTTAGGTTCAATCTTGTTGAATTCTTCGCCGTTAGCTGCAAGGAAGTCGTTAAGTTCAGCGATAAGAGCCTTCATGGCAGGGATGAACTCGATAAGACCTTCAGGGATAAGAACGATACCGAAGTTGTTTCCTTCAGCAGCACGGTTTGCAACAGCCTGAGCGATAGAAGTAACTACATCGTCAAGTGACATGTTCTTAGCCTCAACTTCTTCAGAGATGATACAGATGTTTGGCTGAGTCTGAAGAGCACATTCAAGAGCGATGTGAGAAGCAGAACGTCCCATCAATTTGATGAAGTGCCAGTACTTGCGAGCTGAGTTACAGTCGCGTTCGATGTTACCGATAACTTCAGAATATGTCTTACATGCAGTATCGAAACCGAAAGAAGTTTCAATCATTTCGTTCTTCAAGTCACCGTCGATAGTCTTAGGACAACCGATTACCTGTACGCCATAGTTCTTTGCAGCATAGTATTCAGCCAAAACGCAAGCGTTAGTGTTAGAGTCGTCACCACCGATGATAACCAAAGCCTTGATACCAAGTTCTTTCAAGATTTCGTAACCTTTTTCGAACTGTTCTTCTTTTTCAAGTTTTGTACGTCCTGAACCGATGATATCGAAACCACCAGTGTTACGGTATTCGTCTATAATGTCAGCTGTAAGTTCTTTATAATTGTGGTCAACCAAACCGCCAGGACCAAGGATAAATCCGTAAAGTTTGTTGTTAGGATTAAGTTTCTTGATACCGTCGAAAAGACCTGAGATTACGTTGTGTCCACCTGGAGCCTGTCCACCAGACAAGATAACACCAACATTCATTTCTGCAGTGTTCTGAGCCTGTCCTTCAACGAACTGAATCAAAGGCATTCCGTATGTGTTAGGGAACAACTTTTTGATAGCTTCCTGGTCGGCTACTGACTGAGTAGCTTCACCTTCTTTCACTGCAACCGCACCTGTCAGGGCTTTAGGTAATTTTGGCTGATAAGCAGCTCTTGCAATTTGTAATGCACTTTTTGTCATAATTCTAATATTTATTTATATAAAGGTGTATGTATATTGTCTGCAAGTTTTTTAACCCGTGCAAATTTCGCTTTTTTTTCGGAAATACGAAAATGAGAAATAAAAAATTTACACAGCAAGAATATTATTTGACAAAAAGGCATGGATATTTCAACAAAAACACTATCTTTACGTCAAATTCATTTTATTCACTAATTAAATACTTTGATTTATGGCTAAAAGAAGAGATTTAAAGAAACATGTAAACTATATTTCTGACGTAATGGTTGGTATGTGTATCATCGAAAGCATGAACTGCGACAATGAAAGAAGAGAAGCAATAGGCGACCTTGTGGGAAAAGTTCTTGACCTTCGTGCAGACATCGTAAGCCGCATAAGCCATACTGAGCCGGGCAACGTAAAGGCTTTCTACAAGAAACTGAAAGATGATTTCAATACACAGATTGAAGAAGTTTTCAAAAAACTGAACGAAAAATAAGCCCGACGCACAAGAAATGAAGAAAGCACTTTTTAGCTTTGTATATTTCAAGCTGTTGGGATGGAAAGCTGAGGTCAATGTCCCTGACTATGACAAATGTATAATCTGTGCGGCTCCTCACACCACTAACTGGGATCTAATCATCGGGAAACTGTTCATAGGTGCCATAGGGCGTGAATCGGGTTTCTTCATGAAGAAGGAATGGTTCTTCTTCCCTCTGGGATACCTGTTCAGATGGATGGGAGGAATACCGGTGAACAGAGGCAAACGCACTTCGTTGGTAGATAGCACAGTGGAACTTATCAGGAAAAGCCCTAAATTCCATCTGGCCATTACCCCGGAAGGAACACGTTCGGCCAACCCTAACTGGAAAAAGGGATTTTATTTCATTGCCAACGGAGCCGGAATACCGATTGTACTTATCGGAATAGACTATCAGAAGAAATGCATCTACGCTAATAAGGCTGTTATGCCTACAGGCGACATTGATAAAGACATGCGCGAGATTAAACTATACTTCAAGGATTTCAAAGGCAAATATCCCGAGAAATTCGACATAGGAGAAATATAACAGAAAAAGACCGCCAGGAATCACTTCCAGACGGTCTTTTTCTGTTTATCAAGATAACATTATTACAAAACAAAAAGATTACTTCTTGACAATAGGGCTGCACCTACTGCATTAGCCTTTTCCTTCAACTCTGACAATACGATATCAGAATCGCGGTACATCATATTCAGCGTGTGCTTTCTGATGGCAGATATCACAGGATGCAGAAGATAATCGCCTACTCTTGACAAATCTCCTCCTATTATAACCTGCTCCGGATTGAAGATGTTTATCAGTCCTCCTATGTGGCGGCCTAACTTCTGGCCTATCTCTTCCACAAGTTCTATGGCAAGCACATCTTCTCTTTCCACGGCATTGAATATATCATCAAGTTCTATTTCGTCGATTGTTTTTTCTTTCAGGACGATAGAGCTTTCTCCGTTCTTCAGACGTTCGATGAATTTACGGTATAATGCAGAACAAGACACCTCGGTTTCGATACATCCTTTCTTTCCGCAATGACAAATCTGCTGATTGTCATATCCGAAGTTATGTCCGAACTCACCGGCGAAACCTGACATACCGTTGTAAAGCTTACCGTCGATAATGATACCCATTCCCAGCCCCCAGCTCAGATTGATGAAAATCACATTTCGCGGGCATTTCACCGAATGCAGCATATACTCACCGTAAGCAGTGGTTCTGCTGTCGTTATCGACACATGCATTTATACCTATACGATCGGTAATCATCTCGCTTATAGGAGTCTGTGCAAAATTGAATGTACCGTAGCTGCATCCTGTAGCCGGATTGACACGCCCGTGTAACGCCACACATACATTAAGATATTTATCCTTCTCATATGGCAAGGAACTTATGTATGACAAGATTTCATTACACATAGTATCCAAACATTCTACGGTATTCTCGCGTTTGAAAGGAATCCTCGTCCTGTAGTCTACAATTTCCCCCTTGAAATTAACGACACAAAAACTCAAATATTTCTGAGCAGCCTCAACTCCGAGAAAATAGCCGGAATTAGGGTTTAAGCCATACAGATTAGGATGTCTTCCCCCGTTAGTTTCCAATTTACCGTTATCGTCGACGTATCCGTCCTCACACATCTCGTCTATCAACTTGGTTATTGTAGGAATACTTAAATCCATATCTTTCGACAGGTCAGTAATCGTAGCGTCACCATTATAAATAAAATGTGTAATTATACGACGCTTCATCGTAGCATTTTTAGTGCCTTTCTTAATTTCATCCAATAGCCTCTGTCCCATATTTATATTTTTTGTAGTATATGCCACAAAAATAATAGTTTTTTTTAATATCCTGCCTATAAAAATTCTTTTTTTTTATTTGCCTTTCTAATTTATGATAGGTATCTTTGCATAGTTATCAAAAAATCTTCGTTATAAGACATAGTTAACTAAATTTATAAACTAATAAAATCAAAAAATCATGAGAGTAATTATCGAACCAGATTATCAGTCAATCTCAAATTGGGCTGCTAACTACGTTGCAAAAAGAATCAATGAAGCTAATCCTACTAAAGAAAAACCTTTCGTATTGGGTCTTCCTACAGGATCGTCTCCACTTGGTATGTACAAAGCTCTGATTGAACTGAACAAGCAGGGTAAGGTATCATTTAAGAATGTTGTTACATTCAACATGGACGAATACGTCGGACTTCCTGAATCACACCCTGAAAGCTACCATTCTTTCATGTTCAATAACTTCTTCAATCATATTGATATCTGCAAAGAAAACATACATATATTGAACGGAAACGCTGCCGACCTCGAAGCAGAATGTGCCAACTACGAAAAGGAAATCGAAAAGTTCGGTGGCATCGACCTGTTCCTTGGAGGTATAGGTCCTGACGGTCATATCGCATTCAACGAACCGGGTTCTTCACTCACTTCACGCACTCGCGTAAAGACTCTTACTACAGATACTATCATCGCAAACTCACGTTTCTTCGACAACGATGTAAACAAAGTTCCTAAGACTGCTCTTACTGTAGGTGTAGGCACTGTACTTTCTGCAAAAGAAGTATTGATTATCTGCAACGGACACAACAAGGCACGCGCATTGCAGCATGCAGTAGAAGGCGGTATCACACAGATGTGGACTATCAGCGCACTTCAGATGCACCAGCACGGTATAATCGTATGCGACGAAGCTGCTACTGACGAACTTAAAGTAGGTACTTACAAATACTTTAAGGATATAGAAAGAAATAATCTCTAATTATAAAAACAGGAGAAACTATGCGAACTAATCTTACATCGCAAATCTCGCTGAATAACGTATCAACACGTTATTATAAGCCGGAAAATGCTGTGGAACGTTCGGTCATCACAAGATTTGAAAAGATAACAACTAACATTTTCGAATCAATGGACGAAGGTACACAACAAATAGCCAGCGAAATAATAGCAAAGATACAGGACAGACAGCGCGAAGGAAAATTCTGCACTATAGCATTAGGTACAGGTTCATCACTTAGACCATTGTTTGCCGAATTGATACGCCGACATAAGGACGAAGGAGTAAGTTTAAGGAATGTGATACTGTTCAATCTGTATGAATTCTATCCGGTGAACGAAGGTGCAGGAAGCACATTCAGCCATCTGATGAAACAGTTCATCTCGCAGGTGGACATTGACAGACAGAACATATTTACAATGGAAGGCAGCATCCCACAGGATGCAATCATCGACCATTGCAGACTTTACGAACAAAGAATTCAGACATTCGGTGGTATCGACATTGCCATCCTCGGAATAGGCAGAAAAGGTATCATCGGTATGAACGAACCCGGTTCGCAGGCCAGTTCATCTACACGTCTGATATTGCTCGACAGCACTTCACGTTCGGAAGCCGCACACAATCTTGGAGTTGATAATCTTCCTCCTTGCTCCATAACCATGGGTATCAAAACCATCCTTGGCGCAAGAAAGATATTCCTCCTGGCATGGGGCGAAGACAAAGCCGATATCATACGCAAGACTGTAGAGGAAAAGATTACAGACACACTGCCGGCATCATATCTTCAGATGCACACCAATGCAGTGGTTTGCACAGACCTTGCAGCAGCCGCTTACCTGACAAGAATACAGCGTCCGTGGCTTGTTACAAACTGCGAATGGAACAACAAGCTTATCAGAAGCGCTATCGTGTGGTTGTGTCAGACATTGGGTAAACCAATCCTGAAACTCACAAACAAGGACTACAACGACAATGGCCTGAGCGAACTGCTTGCTCTTTACGGCTCTGCATACAATGTAAATATCAAGGTGTTCAACGACCTACAGCACACCATCACCGGTTGGCCGGGCGGAAAACCTAACGCTGACGACACTTACCGTCCTGAAAGAGCCAAACCGTTCCCGAAAAGGGTTATCGTATTCTCTCCGCACCCGGATGATGATGTTATCTCAATGGGCGGTACACTGAGAAGACTCGTTCAGCAGGGACATGAAGTACACGTAGCATACCAGACTTCGGGTAACATTGCCGTAGGCGATGAAGAAGTTGTAAGATTCATGCACTTCATCAATGGTTTCAACCAGTTGTTCGACGACAGCAAGAACCAGACTATCAGCGACAAATATGCAGAAATCAAGAAGTTCTTTGCCGAAAAGAAAGAAGGCGATATGGACACAAGAGATATTCTCACCATCAAGGGACTTATCCGCAGAGGTGAAGCACGTACAGCATGTACATTCAACAACATACCTTTGTCAAGATGCCACTTCCTCGACCTTCCTTTCTACGAGACAGGAAAGATAGAAAAGAACCCTATCAGTCTGCCTGACATCGAAATCGTTCTTAACCTTCTGAGAGAAGTCAAGCCTCATCAGATTTATGTGGCCGGCGACTTGGCCGACCCGCATGGAACTCACAGAGTATGTACTGATGCGGTATTCGCTGCCATCGACGAAGAAAAGAATGCCGGTGCCGAATGGCTTAACGACTGTAGAATATGGATGTACCGTGGCGCATGGGCTGAATGGGAAATCGAGAATATCGAAATGGCTGTACCTTTGAGTCCGGAAGAATTGCGTGCCAAACGTAACTCAATCCTCAAGCACCAGTCGCAGATGGAAAGCGCTCCGTTCCTTGGCAACGACGAACGTCTGTTCTGGCAAAGAAGCGAAGACCGCAATCGCGGAACAGCATTGCTTTACGACGGATTAGGTCTGGCATGCTACGAAGCAATGGAAGCATTCGTCGAGTATAAGCCTCTGTAATAAGAAGATATCTTTAAACAAAAAATCCTGCAAGATGTGAAAGTCTTGCAGGATTTTTTTATACCACGTTAATATAGATTTAAACACTGTATGAATACTGTTTAAATGGTATTTAAATACCAACTAAATATTGTACACCCATGGGGAGTCGAACCCCAATCGATGGAACCGGAATCCATTATTCTATCCATTGAACTATGGGTGCATTTTGCTTCTTTTCCCAAAAGCGGTACAAAAATAATAAGTTTATCTGAATTTAGAAATAAACTTCCATGTAAAATGCTTCCACTGAACAGGTTTTTAACTATTCACTAATGACAATTGTCCAAACAATATACTTAAAACATAAACTTTTTGATAAGTTTTTCGTATTTATAATTGCATATTTACAAAATATACCTATCTTTGCCAACAAAACTAATACCAAACAAATCATGAGTTACTTAATAAAACCAACCAACTATAAAGCCCTGCTCGACATGAAACAGACAGAGCTTGGCATTAAACAGATAAAGGAGTTCTTCCAGCAAAACCTATCATCTGAACTCAGACTACGCCGCGTAACAGCACCATTGTTCGTTCTTAAAGGTATGGGTATAAACGACGACCTGAACGGAGTGGAACGCGCCGTGTCGTTCCCTATCAAGGACTTGGGGGACCAACAGGCTGAAGTGGTACACTCTCTTGCTAAATGGAAAAGAGTGACACTTGCCGACTATAACATCGGTCCGGGATATGGTATTTATACAGATATGAACGCAATACGTGCTGATGAGGAACTTGGAAACCTGCATTCGCTTTATGTAGACCAGTGGGACTGGGAAAGAACCATCACAGCGGAACAGAGAAATATAGATTTTCTGAAAAGCATCGTTACAAGAATATACTCGGCTATGCGACGTACAGAGTATATGGTATGCGAAATGTATCCGCAGATAAAATCATTCTTGGCTCACGACATACACTTCATACATTCCGAAGAACTCTTGCAGATGTATCCTGACAAGACTCCTAAAGAAAGGGAAGACCTTATCACAAAGAAATACGGTGCCGTATTTATAATAGGTATAGGATGCAAGCTGAGCGACGGAAAGCCTCATGACCTTCGTGCTCCGGACTATGATGACTATTCTACCATTGATCCGGCTACCGGTCTGCCGGGACTGAACGGCGACCTCATGGTATGGAACGATGTTTTAGGACGTGCCATCGAACTTTCATCAATGGGTATCCGTGTGGACAAGGAAGCACTGTTGCGCCAGTTGGAACTTTCAGGCAAGGAAGACAGAAAGGAACTGTACTTCCACAAAAGACTGTTGAACGGCACTCTCCCACTGAGTATAGGTGGTGGTATAGGTCAGTCACGCCTCTGTATGCTATATCTGAAAAAAGCGCATATTGGAGAAATTCAGGCAAGTATATGGCCTGAGAGCATGAGAAAGGAATGCGAAGAACATGGCATGACTCTTATCTAAGCAACTAAACGAGATACATATAAATATTACAGCGGAGTTTCCAAACCTAAAGATGGCTTACGAAACTCCGTTGTTTTTTTGTTTATAAAATGCTAACTTTGCCGATATAAAATCACAACATCAAAACAGCAATGAACGTACAGATAGAAGAATCATGGAAGGAAGCATTGATGCCGGAATTCTCGAAAGACTACTTTATAAGACTGACAGACTTCGTAAGAAAGGAATATCACGAAACGACAGTTTATCCTCCGGGAAAACTGATTTTCAATGCATTCAACCTTTGTCCGTTTGACAAGGTGAAGGTAGTAATCATAGGACAGGACCCCTATCACGGTCCGGGTCAGGCACATGGATTGTGTTTCTCGGTAAACGACGGTATACAGCCTCCTCCTTCACTCGTAAACATATTCAAGGAGATAAACAGCGACTTGGGAAAACCCGTTCCACAAAGCGGAAATCTGACAAGATGGGCTGAACAGGGCGTGCTTCTTCTTAACGCCACACTTACAGTACGCGCTCATCAGGCCGGGTCGCACCAAAGAAGAGGCTGGGAAGAATTTACAGATGCCGTTATAAGGAAACTGGCTGAAGAGAAAAGCAACTTAGTGTTTATTCTGTGGGGCTCGTATGCACAGAAGAAAGGGGCATTCATTGACAGGAACAAGCACTTAGTACTCACATCGGTACATCCGTCCCCCCTCTCGGCACACAACGGTTTCTTCGGAAATCACCACTTCAGCCTTGCCAATGACTATCTTGTGAAAAACGGCAAGACAGCCATCGACTGGTAGAAGTATCAATACCACGTAACAGTACTTCCGGTATTGCTTCGCTTGTCCCACTTGAGGGCATCCGTAAGCATACTGGAGTTTGCACGTATTGTAAAGTTATACGATGTATATGGACCGAACACAAGTCCGCAACTCATATTGAAGCAGTGAAGGTCGCGGGTGATGTTCAGTGTAGTCATTGACAGTTCCTTGGTAGTAAAGTCATATCCGGTAGAATAGTTCATATTCCAGCGGCTGCCAATCTTGAAGTTACCGGAAATATTCAATGAGTGTGTCAGAGAGAACGGATAGCGCATACGCTTGATGTTGATATCCTTTGTCCTGTCTTCGCGTATGCTATAGCTATAGCTTAAACTTACACTCCATGGGAACTTGAACGCCATATATCCGTCAGAGCTTATTGATGCAGCCTCTGTCTTTCTGATATTCGAGTTGTTCTGTTCCTGTTCTTCCGTATTCTCTTCGGTATTCTCTTCATCCTTGTTTTCCTCGCCATCCTTCTTTTCGTCTTTATCTTCACCCTTTCCGAAGAGTTTCTTGAACGTATCGTTATTCAGAGTATATGAGAACGAACCGCTATATCCCTGGAATCGTCCGAAACGTCCGTAAGACCATTCTGTACGGTCGCCTACTACTACATTTCCATTCTTGTCGAACTCATAGGCATATGTAGCGAACGATGCGTTCATATTGAATGTATAGTTATTAGGAAATTTCAAGCGAACGTTCATGCTCAAGTCGCTCCATTTCTTATTGGCAACGTCGTACGACATGGATGCTCCCAACTGGTCGATAAGACTGATTTTTCTGTAACCGGTCGTATCACGGTCGGATTTCATCTTCATTTCTAAATTATTGTCAACAGAGAATGAGATATTCTGCGACATGGTCTTTCCCGGCACGCCGTATGTCATACCTTCATAGAGAGAATATTCCACTGTACGCACCTCTCCCTGCTCGTCGGTGTATGTATATGTGTCATAATATCCGAAACGTTTTGTTCCGAAGTTAGGCGTATATGTATAGCTCACAGTCGGCGTGAAAACATGGCGCACCTGTATTTCCTTGCTCTTCATAAAGAGAGGCTTGTACATACCGTACAGCTTGGTATTCATCTGTACAGACATGTTATAGTCGTACACTCGGTTGAATCCGTTGATTGTATCTCTGCGGATATGGTCCGAAGTGTCGAGCGTAGGGTCGTAGCTCCTCTTTATCTTATTCAGATACCATCTTTCAGTATAGTTGAACGAAGGCACAATGTTTATATACTTGAACAGGTTGAAAGTAGCAGATACAGGAATCTTATGCTGGAAACCGTTCTTCCACTGTGTGAGCGGAGTCTTGAACAGAAGATTATCCTTAGTATTGACACTGTTGGTCATGGCTCCGGTATACTGGAAAGAAATCTTTTCATACCATCGCTCGTCGCCGGCAGCTTTCTTTCGTTTGAACGGATATATACGGTTCAAGGATATATTCACGTCCGGCAATGTCATATTGATAGACGAGTCGCGCGTGTTCTGCGTAATGTTGAACGAACCTGAAATGTTAAGTCCTATTTCAGGGAAACTGCGCGAGTAGCTCACACTCGAAGCCTTGGTGTTCTGTGCATACTGCTGCGGATTATACAGACTGCTTAGGCTGGAGCGGTCGTAACTACTTGTAGCAAAGTTCACACTTGCCGAGAACGAGCTGTTAGGACTGGCCTTGGCATCCTGACGGTGGCTCCACTGTATGCGGAAGTCTTTCGACACAGAGTAGTCAGGCATGTTCTTCTCTCCTGTCTTTGTCACGATATAGCTGGCATTGAACGAACCGCTGTACTTATACCTCTTGTTATAGTTCGATGCTGCAGAAAGTCCCCACGAACCTTTCGTAAATATCTCACCAAGCACTTTCAGGTCCATCTTGTCGCTTATGGCAAAATAATATCCACCATCGCGGAGATAGAATCCTCGGTTCAACTCATCACCATAGCTCGGCATGATGAAACCGGACGAATAACTGCTGTTGAACGGGAAAAATCCGAAAGGAACGGCAATAGGCAACGGAACGTCTTCCACCACAAGATGCGCCGGACCGAAGACTACATTCTTCTTTGGTCGTACCTTTGCCATGGACAGCTGAAGATAGAAGTGCGGATGCTCATGATTGTCACACGTGGTATATCGCCCGTGCTGCATATAAATCTCATCCTCAGCACCTTTCTTGGCATCGCGGCTGGTAACGTATCCCTCACCCTGCTGAGTAACGATACTGTTGATAAAACCCTTCTTGGTCTTGAAGTTATATCGCATTATCTTCGATTCGTACGGTGTCTCGCCATCCTTGAAAACCGGCAAACCGGATTCTACACCTGCTGTATCCTTCACACCTCTGGCAAACACGGTGTTACTGTCCATATTCATTGTAATGACAGCTGATGTAAGTTCAATTTTCTGATAATTGACTTTTCCTGAACCGTAAAGATGCGCAAAACCTCCTTTTGTAAAGACGATTGAATCGCTCGCTTCATATATCACAGGTGCGTCGAGTGCATCTTTCTTCCCCATTGTATCGGATGGCAACGAATCGGCCGACAGAGAATCTGCAGCCAGAGAATCGAGCCTCAACGAGTCGAGGCCCAAGGAATCCGTTTTTACCTGGGATGACACATTTCTGCCCGAACGTCTTCCCCTTACACGCTGCGCTTCGGCGTAGAAAGTGGAAACAAGTCCTAACAGAAACAATGTTATAAATATGTATGTAGTTCTTTTAAACGATGTCATTATATATCTTTTTCGCGATAAGCGATACAAAAGTAAGCATTATCACTTAAATAACACTATAGGCAGTAAGTTTTTAATGTATTTTTACGACAAAACCGGTATTAGAGAAACATCTTACACCATTTGTCGAACCTTTCCAACCCTTCTTCGCCATGTTTTTCGATACTTTTGCGTGCTTTCTCGAGCGATTTCTCATTATCGAGTTTGGTCTTGGAGAAGAACTTGTCGGCAAAACATATGATTTGCTCCTCAAGACTGACAGGAAGCATATCTCTGTGCGGGACAGGCAAATCGCGCTCAATGATAGCATTCAATGAAAGGCCCGCACCTGTGTGACGCTCACACACTAAAGCATGACGGGGGAAACCTTCCTTCCTGACCAAATCGGCACCCAAATAGCCATGGCATATATACGGATAAGTTCCATAGCAGAATATACCGTCGGCATCCGTAAGGAATATACCAATATCGTGAAGCATTGCAGCCTCTTCAATAAACTGCAGGTCAAGATTCAGTTCGGGATGTTTCCGTGCCATTTCCAGTGCCTTGTCAGCTACAGAACGGCTGTGTTTCAACAGTATTTTCTTAAGTTCGTTATCTTCCGGATAATATTTGTCTATTAATTCTATAGGATTCATTGTTTTATTTATCTTTGCGTATTATTAATTCGGTTTACAAAACTAATAAATATTATTGTCCTGACATGAAATATCTTGTTATTTTACTATTAATTTCTTTCTCCGGAATGTGTAAAGCCACAAATATAAGGAACGGAGCAGACCAGATTGAGACTCTGACATCACTCATAGGCAACAAAAAGATAGCCTTAGTGGCAAACCAGACATCGCTGACAGGCAGCACCCACCTGCTTGACACTTTATGCTCGCTTGGCAAAAGACCTGTCGCACTGTTTGCTCCCGAACATGGATTCAGAGGTAAGGCCGATGCAGGAGAAACCGTGAAGGACGGCAAGGACGTAAAAACAGGAACACCGATAATCTCACTTTACGGAAAGAACAAAAAGCCTTCTGCAACCGACCTTAAGAATATTGATATGATAGTGTTCGACATTCAGGATGTGGGAGCAAGATTCTACACATACATCAGTACATTATATTATGTAATGCAGGCATGTGCAGAAAACGGGAAAGAGCTTATAGTGCTCGACCGCCCGAATCCTTGCGATTATGTTGACGGTCCTCTGCTGAAAAAGGAATACAAGAGTTTCGTTGGGATGTTGCCCATACCGGTCCTTCACGGATGCACCATGGGCGAGCTGGCCGGAATGATAAACGGCGAAGGATGGCTCGGAGGCAATCTGAGGTGCAAATATTCTGTTATAAAGATACAAGGCTGGAAACATGGTGACCCGTATTCGCTCCCTGTGAAGCCATCGCCCAACCTGCCAAACGACCGGTCAATCGCTCTGTATGCCTCACTCTGCCTGTTCGAGGCTACATCTGTCAGCGTAGGACGTGGAACATATTTCCCATTCCAGGTTATAGGCTCACCGTTATTGCCAAAAGACAAGTATCCATTTTCTTTTACTCCGAAAGCATTGGAGGGTTTCGACAAAAACCCTTTGCACAAAAACGTAGTGTGCCACGGGCTCGACCTTAGAGAAACCGACATCAGCGGACTGAACGGATTTTCATTGAAATATGTCATCGAGATGTACCGTGAGTTCAAGAAGATGAACAAGTCAGAATCCTTCCTCACCCGTCCCAAATGGTTCGACCTGCTGATGGGTACAAATCAGGTAAGGCTCGATATGCTAAAAGGTAAATCAGAAGAAGAGATTCGTTCTGCATGGAATGAGGAGTTGAAGAAATACAGGGAAATGCGGGAGAAGTACATTCTGTACTAAAACAGTTCGGGCTGAACACCGTTTAAACAGTATTTAATCACCATTTAAACGGTATTCAGCCCGATTTGGTATATCAAAACGAAATGTATATTATCTCTTCTTCATCTTCTGCATCATACCGGCCATCTTGCTGCCAGTCACCATCTTCATCATCTTGCGAGTCTGGTCGAACTGCTTCAGAAGGCGGTTCACTTCCTGAATGTTTGTACCACTACCCTTTGCGATACGCATACGGCGTGAACCGTTGAGGATTTCAGGATGAGTACGTTCTTCAGGTGTCATGGAATAGATGATAGCCTCAATGCTCTTGAACGCATTGTCGTCAATATCAATATCCTTGATAGCCTTACCTACACCCGGAATCATTGAAGCAAGTTCCTTGATGTTACCCATCTTCTTAATCTGGTTTATCTGAGTAAGGAAGTCATTGAAATCGAACTGGTTCTTCTGGATTTTCTTCTGAAGACGTTTTGCTTCCTCTTCGTCGTACTGTTCCTGTGCACGTTCAACAAGTGATACGATATCACCCATACCGAGGATACGGTCTGCCATACGTGCAGGGTGGAACAAGTCGATTGCTTCAAGCTTTTCACCAGTACCCACGAACTTGATTGGCTTGTTTACTACTGTACGGATAGAAAGCGCGGCACCACCACGGGTATCACCATCCAACTTAGTAAGAACTACACCGTTGAAGTCAAGGCGTTCGTTGAACTCGCGTGCAGTGTTTACAGCATCCTGACCTGTCATCGAGTCTACTACGAACAGTGTTTCATCCGGATTGATAGCTTTCTTGATTGCTTCAATCTCGTTCATCATCTGTTCGTCGATAGCAAGACGACCGGCTGTATCGACAATCACTAAGTCATAGCCTTTGGCCTTTGCCTCATGGATGGCATTCAGAGCTATCTGTACAGGGTCTTTGCTGTCAGGTTCAGAATAAACAGGAACTTCTATCTGCTGTCCAAGCACCTTAAGCTGTTCGATGGCCGCAGGACGGTAAACGTCGCAGGCTACCAACAAAGGCTTGCGGTTCTTCTTGGTTTTCAGCATACGTGCCAACTTACCGGAGAAAGTAGTCTTACCGGAACCCTGAAGACCGGACATAAGTATCACAGCCGGACGTCCCTTAAGTTCCAACTCTGCTGTTTCGCCACCCATCAGTTTGGTAAGCTCGTCATGAACAATCTTAACCATCAACTGACTTGGCTTAACAGCTGTAAGCACATTCTGTCCCAAGGCTTTCTCCTTTACTGTATCTGTAAAGTTCTTTGCAACCTTATAGTTCACGTCGGCATCAAGCAAGGCGCGACGTACATCTTTCAGAGTCTCGGCAACATTGATTTCGGTGATTTTACCCTCACCTTTCAATATCTTAAACGACCTCTCAAGTCTTTCACTTAAATTATCGAACATATATTATTTGGATTTTTCTTAATTTCTTATATTTCAACGGGGTGCAAAAATACATAAAAAAACTTAGAGCCCGTTTTAATTTTCCATAAAAAAGAGTTTACAAACCATTTTTCGCTTTGTTTTGAGTTTCTTTTTGGTCTATTTTCCTGATTTCAATCGGCGCATAGCCCGCTATGCTTCTCATTAAAGCCGAAAAATATCCTCAAAAATAAATTTCAAAACAACAGCGTGTAAAATCAAAACAAGCTCTTCACTCTCAAATCTTTTTATTCTGCCATTTAGCTTTTTTCAAATATAAGACACTAAATATCAGCATAAGCACATAGTATATTATCTCCGTAGTAAAACAAATCTCTACAGGCTGGCGGAGAACCATACCAACCACTATCACATAAAGCGCATAGAACACCTGCACTCCTACCTCCACTCCGAGCGCAGCCTGAGTATTGCCTGTTCCGGATATACCGTTGAAATATATATTTGCCAGCGACGCAAGAAGCATTGACGCACATACCACATAAAGCGCAGGTATGGAATCGGCCACAAGACCGGAATCGCCGGTATATATCGAAAGTATCGGGTTTGGGAATATTACCGTCAGCGCCACACATACCACCATTATCAGAAACGATATGCCCGATATGCGGTGAAGCAAAGCCATTACCTTGCCCGTTCCTCCAGCTCCTATCAGATTGCTGACAAGGGTATTGGCGGTAGTTGCCAATGCCTGCACCGGAATCAGAAGCACTATATATACACTCCTTACTATATTCGCTATAGCCAGTTCCCTCTGTCCCAAACGCTCCAGCGCCATAAAGAATACAAACCATATGGCCATTGCCAGGAAATATTGCACCATGGTGAATGATGATATTTGCAATATCCTGCCCACCATCCCGAAATCAATCCTGAAAGAACGTCGGAAACCGTATTTTCTGAGGTCAATCTTACAGTATGTATATATAAGGAAGAATACCAGCGACGAAGCCTCAGCTATCACCGATGCCAAAGCAGCTCCCCTGACTCCCATCTGCGGAAGTCCGAGCTCGCCGAATACAAGACCATAATCGAGAACGACATTCACAAGCGCCATAACCACCGAACTTAAAGTCAGGACCTTGGTATTGGTTATACCTATGTAGAATGCACGGAACATAACATTGAGGAAAGCAAACAGAAATCCCCATATACGCCATGTGAAGAACTGGTATGTAGCCTCGTATATAGTATCGGAAGTTATAAGCATCCTTATGAGAGGACCGGCAAAAATATACATGACTACAGTTAGGGCCGCAGCCATCATAAAACTGAACATACCGCCCTGCATCATGACCGGACCTACGTCGCGATAGTTGCCTTCACCGTTTCGGCGTGCTATGAGTATCTGCGAACCTATACTGAAACCGAAAGCTACGGTATAGACACATATATAGAGAAGTCCTCCCATAGCTGCAGCTCCCAAAGCTACCTCGCCCACATGTCCGAGGAAAGCCGTATCAGTAACATTTATGATATTCTGGGCAAGCAACCCGAGAAGTATAGGATAAGTAACGCGCCAGATTTCTTTATTGGAATACATACTAAATACACATTATTATATATTTATACAGCAAAGATACAAAAAACAGTCGTATTTCCAATAATTCTTCGACACATAAAGCGTAACACGTACGTGTAACGCGCGGAACACGAACGTGACGCGCGCGGAACACGAACGTGTAACGGGCGGAACACGTACGTGTAACGCTAACTTTGAACAGTCAAATCCGGGCATATGAACGGAAAAGAAAACAAATACGACGAAACAAAAAGTGTAAAAATAACACTTTAATGCTGTACAACATATATTTTTTTGAACAACGGAATAAAATAAGTGTTACTTTTACACCGTCAAAAAACATTTACCATAATAATATATAATGAGAAACATGAAAAAGTCATTTTTAAGCATGGGGGCGGCAATCGTAATACTAAGCGGATGTGCCTCACAGGAAAAGAAAGCAGAGCTGACACTTTCAGGACTTAATCCTGCAAAATTTGAAACTACAATCGACGGCAACAAGAAGACAGGACTCTACAGACTTACGAACAGCAACGGAATGGAAGTTTGTGTGACAAACTTCGGAGGTAGAATCGTTTCAGTTATGGTGCCGGACAAAAACGGTAAGATGACAGATGTAGTTCTCGGATTCGACAATATAAATGACTATCAGAATATACCGAGCGATTTCGGGGCAAGCATAGGAAGATATGCCAACCGTATCAACAAAGGTAAAATCAACATAGACGGACAAGAGATACAGTTACCGACAAACAACTTCGGACACTGTCTGCACGGAGGCCCTACAGGCTGGCAGTATCAGGTATATGAAGCAAACCAGACAAACGACAGCACTATAGTGCTTACAATGAAATCGGCTGACGGCGACAACAACTTCCCCGGAAACGTAACAGCCAATGTCACTTATACACTGACATCAGACAATGCCATCGACATTAAATACGATGCAACTACAGACAAGACCACTATCATAAATATGACTAACCACTCATATTTCAATCTTAGCGGAGATATGTCGAAACCGGCTACAGACCATATCCTGTACGTGGCTTCGGACAGCATCACACCGGTGGACAGCACATATATGACTACAGGCGAAATGATGGCAGTAAAAGACACTCCATTCGATTTCAATACGCCTAAGACAATAGCTCCTGACGTAACAGCATTCGACAACGAGCAGGTGAAATTCGGAAACGGATTCGACCACAACTGGGTATTGGCTACAAAAGGTGATGACACAAAAGTGGCAGCCAGACTTACAAGCCCGGCAAGCGGTATAACTCTTGAGGTTTATACCAACGAACCTGGAATCCAGGTATATACAGGAAACTTCCTGACAGGCGAAGTAAAAGGTAAACACGGTATAGCATATCCGCAGCGCGCTTCAGTTTGTCTTGAATCGCAGCACTATCCTGACAGTCCAAACAAGACACAATGGCCTTCGGTTATCCTGAAACCTGGAGAAACATACTACAGCCACTGCGTATTTAAATTCGGAGTAGAGAAATAACAAACAGTATAATATCATAAAAAACACATCATTATGAATTGGAGTTCAAAAGAATTTATTTGGTTGGACTGGGCTGTCCTGGTAGTAGGAATATTAGGAGTGGCATGGGCCGTATGGCGTGCCGTGCGTAAGGACAAACAGGCCATGCAGGGGGCAGACAGTCAGGACTATCTGTTCGGTAAAGGAGAGCCTTGGTATGTTATCGGTGCTGCGATATTTGCAGCCAACATCGGTTCGGAACACTTGGTAGGTCTTGCAGGTACAGGAGCTAAAGACGGTGTAGGTATGGCACACTGGGAAATGCAGGGATGGATGATTCTTATCCTCGGATGGCTGTTCGTACCGTTCTATCAGTTGCTTAACAACAAGATGGGCAAGATTATCACTATGCCTGACTTCCTGAAATATCGTTATACTCAGAGAACGGGTTCATGGTTGAGTATCATCACATTGATTGCATATATTCTTACAAAAGTCAGCGTTACAGCTTTCACAGGCGGTATCTTCTTCGAATATCTGCTCGGACTTCCTTTCTGGTGGGGAGCTTTGGGACTGATTGCCATCACTGCCGTATTTACGGTATTGGGAGGTATGAAGGGTGTTATGACAATGTCTGCCATCCAGACACCTATCCTTATCATCGGTTCGTTCCTTGTTCTCTTCCTCGGATTATCAGCACTTGGACATGGAAGCATCATCGACGGATGGGGCAACATGATGGACTATGCACGTTCGGCTCACGACGGTTACGGTATCAACCACATGTTCCACTGGGACGAAGGCGACCCTATGTATCCTAAATTCCCTGGATTTGCAGTATTCATCGGAGCATCTATCATCGGTTTCTGGTACTGGTGTACAGACCAGCACATTGTACAACGTGTTCTCGGACAGCAGAAAGGTGAATCGGACGATGTAGTTATGAAACGTGCACGCCGCGGTACAATCGCTGCAGGTTACTTCAAACTGCTTCCTGTATTCATGTTCCTTATCCCTGGTATGGTAGCTGTGGCATTGGCACAGGACCCTAATAGCGGTATCGTAATGGACCTTAACAACCAGCACGACACAGACGGCGCATTTGCCATGATGGTGAAGAACATCCTTCCTGCAGGTGTGAAAGGTCTGGTAACAATCGGTTTCATCTGTGCATTGGTTACTTCACTTGCAGCATTCTTCAACAGCTGTGCGACACTGTTTACAGAAGACTTCTACAAACCTATGCGTCAGGGTAAGAGCGAAGCACACTATGTATTCGTAGGCCGTGTGGCTACAGTGGTAGTAGTTATCCTCGGTTTGCTCTGGCTGCCTATCATGATGAACATGGACAACCTCTACAGCTATCTGCAGGACATCCAGTCACTGTTGGCTCCGGCCATGGTAGCAGTGTTCACATTGGGTATATTCTCTAAGAAAATCACTCCAAAGGCAGGTGAATGGGGACTTATCGGCGGTTTCATAATCGGTATGGTAAGACTCGTTACAAACGTAATAACAAAGAGCGGTACAGCAACTATGGAAGGTGCATTCTGGGATGCTACAGCATGGTTCTGGCAGACTAACTGGTTGATATTCGAGATATGGTTACTTGTATTCCTTATGGTTATGATGGCTGTAGTGTCTTGCTTCACTCCGAAACCGACTGCGCAGCAGATTGAGGCGATTACATTCACAGGCAGCTATAAGGAACTTATCAGAAAGAGCTGGAACAAGTGGGACGTAATAGCAACACTCGGTGTTGTAGTCCTCTGCGGATTATTCTACGCATACTTCTGGTAAAAACTGTAAATATTGTTCTACATTTGCAACCGAATAAATGTAGAACAATATAAAATCTGTATTACATGACAGCTTATTACAAACATAATCCAAAATTCTATGTCGGCATTGACTGTATCATATTCGGTTTCGACAAGGGCGAACTGAATCTCCTGCTACTAAAGAGAAATTTTGAGCCTGCCAAAGGCAAATGGTCTCTAATGGGAGGATTTATACAGGAAAACGAAAGTGCAGACGATGCTGCAAAACGTGTGTTGAGCGAACTGACCGGACTGGAAGATGTCTATATGGAACAGATAGGCGCGTTCGGCGCTGTGGACAGAGATCCGGGAGAACGGGTTATTTCATTGGCCTATTACGCACTGATAAACATCAATGAATACGACCGCGAACTGGTTCAGCAGCATAACGCTCACTGGGTGAACATAAACGAAGTGCCTGAACTGATTTTCGACCATTCGGAAATGGTAATGAAAGCCAGACAGATGATGAAGGAGAAGGCATCGCACAAGCCTATAGGATTCAATCTGCTTCCGGAACTGTTCACGCTGACACAACTGCAAAATCTCTACGAAGCTATATACGGCGAAACGATGGACAAGAGAAACTTCCGTAAGCGTATAGCTGACATGGACTTTATAGAGAAAACCGACAAAATAGACAAAACCGGGTCTAAGAGAGGTGCAAGCCTGTATAAATTCAATGATAAGGCTTACGAAAAAGACCCTAAATTCAAGATTTAAACAATAAAAGACTCAGATATATGTTAGAAGCATTAAAAGAAAAAGTATTCCATGCCAACCTCGATTTGGTGAAACATGGACTCGTAATCTTCACTTGGGGCAATGTTTCGGCTATTGACCGCGAAACAGGACTTGTAGTGATAAAGCCAAGCGGAGTATCATATGATGAGATGAAAGCAGACGATATGGTGGTAGTAGACCTCGACGGCAACGTAGTGGAAGGTTCTCTCCGTCCGTCAAGCGACACCCCTACCCATCTGGTACTTTACAAGGCATTCCCTGAAATAGGCGGTGTGGTCCACACTCACTCAACTTATGCCACTGCATGGGCTCAAGCAGGACTTGACATACCTAATATAGGTACAACTCATGCCGACTATTTCCACGAAGCAATCCCTTGTACAGCCGACATGACTGAGGAGGAAGTGAAAGGCGAATACGAAAAGGAAACCGGAAACGTGATAGTGAAACGCTTTGAAGGCATGAATCCTGTACACACTCCGGGAGTATTGGTGAAAAACCATGGTCCTTTCTCATGGGGTAAGGATGCCAACGATGCTGTTCACAATGCAGTAGTAATGGAACAGGTGGCAAAAATGGCAAGCATCGCTTATGCTGCAAATCCTAACCTTACGATGAATCCTCTGCTGGTAGAAAAACATTTCAACCGCAAGCATGGTCCTAACGCTTATTACGGACAGAAAAAGTAAAAACATCTGAATTTAATAAATACTGAAATAAACAAATTATTACCTTATTAATAAAATCAAGAATTATGAACGCATTCAGTCAGTATGAAGTATGGTTCGTAACCGGAGCTCAGCTCCTTTACGGAGGCGACGCAGTAGTAGCTGTAGACGCACACAGTAACGAAATGGTAGCAGGTCTTAACGAAAGTGGAAAACTTCCTGTTAAGGTTGTATATAAAGGCACTGCAAACTCTTCTAAAGAAGTGGAAGCAGTATTCAAGGCAGCAAACAATGATGAGAAATGTATCGGTGTAATCACATGGATGCACACATTCTCTCCTGCCAAGATGTGGATTCACGGACTTCAGCAGCTGAAGAAACCTTTGCTGCACCTGCACACTCAGTTCAACAAGGAAATTCCTTGGGACACTATGGACATGGACTTCATGAACCTGAACCAGAGTGCACACGGCGACCGCGAATTCGGTCATATCTGCACTCGTATGCGTGTACGCCGCAAAGTGGTTGTAGGCTACTGGAAAGACGAAGAAACTCTCGGCAAGATTGCTGTATGGATGAGAGTATGTGCCGCATGGGCTGACTCACAGGATATGCTTATCTTGCGTTTCGGCGACCAGATGAACAATGTAGCCGTAACAGACGGTGACAAGGTTGAAGCTGAACAGCGCATGGGTTACCACGTAGACTACTGTCCTGTAAGCGAGCTGATGGAATATCACAAGAATATCAAGGACGAAGAGGTTGAAGCTTTGGTTAAAACTTACTTCAGCGAATACGACCACGATGCAGAACTTGAAGACAAATCAACTGAAGCATATCAGAAAGTATGGAACGCTGCTAAGGCCGAACTTGCCCTACGTGCTATCCTGAAAGCTAAAGGTGCTAAAGGTTTCACTACAAACTTCGACGACCTCGGTCAGACAGACGGCAGCTATTTCGACCAGATTCCTGGACTTGCTTCACAGCGTCTGATGGCAGAAGGTTACGGATTCGGTGCTGAAGGTGACTGGAAATCGGCAGCTCTCTACCGCACTGTATGGGTAATGAACCAGGGACTTGCAAACGGTTGCTCATTCCTTGAAGACTACACTTTGAACTTCGACGGAAAAAACAGCTCTATCCTTCAGGCACACATGTTGGAAGTTTGTCCGTTAATCGCAGCCAAGAAACCTCGTCTGGAAGTTCACTTCCTCGGTATCGGTATCCGTAAGAGCCAGACTGCACGTCTTGTATTTACTTCAAAGGTTGGTACAGGATGTACAGCCACAGTTGTAGACCTCGGAAACCGCTTCCGTCTCATCGTAAACGATGTAGAATGCATCGAACCAAAACCATTGCCTAAACTTCCTGTAGCTTCTGCACTCTGGAAACCAATGCCTGACTTTGAAGTCGGTGCAGGTGCATGGATTCTTGCAGGTGGTACTCACCACTCTTGCTTCTCATACGACCTGACAGCAGAATACTGGGAAGACTATGCAGAAATCGCAGGTATCGAAATGGTTCATATCAACAAAGATACTACTATCAGTGAATTCAAGAAAGAGCTTCGCATGAATGAAGTTTACTACATGCTGAACAAAGCTCTTTGCTAATAAGATAGATTATATTGCCTTATTTAAAAGTGCTCGGCGAGCAATCGTTTGCAGCACTTTTATTGTTTTAAGACTTAAGAACCTATAAACTTAAAAACTCATAAACTTAAAAACTCATAAACTTATAAACTTAAAATCTATGAATCTTAATGCTAAATCAACAATAGAAAGCGGAAAAGCCATATTGGGTATCGAATTCGGCTCTACAAGAATCAAGGCTGTACTTATCGACGAAGAAAACAAGCCTATCGCACAGGGAAGCCATACTTGGGAGAACCAACTTGAAAACGGTTTGTGGACATACAGTATAGACGCTATCTGGAACGGAGTACAGGACTGTTATGCAGACCTCCGCGCCAACGTAAACAAGGAATACGGAATTGAAATAGAAAACCTTGCTGCAATCGGTGTAAGTGCAATGATGCACGGCTATATGGCTTTCAATGATAAAGAAGAAATCCTCGTACCTTTCCGTACATGGAGAAACACCAACACAGGCAAGGCTGCAGCCGAACTGTCTGAACTGTTCGTATATAACATTCCTTTGAGATGGAGCATCTCTCATCTTTACCAGGCAATCCTTAACAAGGAAGAACACGTGAAGGACATTACATTCCTCACAACATTAGCCGGATATGTACACTGGCAGATTACAGGCGAAAAGGTTCTTGGTATAGGCGATGCATCGGGTATGCTTCCTATCAACCCTGAGACCAAAAACTACTCAGCAGAGATGATTGAGAAATTCAACAACCTGGTAAAACCTTACGGCTTCGGCTGGACTATAGAAGATATTCTCCCTAAGGTTCTTTTAGCCGGCGAAAATGCAGGCTGCCTGACAGAAAAAGGGGCAAAGAAACTCGACGTATCCGGACATCTGAAAGCCGGTATTCCTGTATGTCCTCCTGAAGGTGATGCGGGAACAGGTATGGTGGCTACTAACGCTGTAAAACAGCGCACAGGTAATGTATCGGCTGGTACTTCTTCATTCTCAATGATTGTACTGGAGAAAGACCTTTCAAAACCATACGAAATGATTGATATGGTCACTACCCCTGACGGCAGCCTCGTGGCAATGGTACACTGCAACAACTGTACTTCCGACCTCAACGCATGGGTAAACATCTTCAAGGAATATCAGGAACTGATGGGTATACCGGTAGATATGGATGAAATCTTCGGAAAACTCTACAACAATGCACTGACAGGCGATGCTGACTGCGGAGGACTCATCTCATACAACTACTTCTCAGGCGAACCTGTAACAGGTCTTGAAGAAGGACGTCCTCTGTTCGTACGCAATGCAAGCGACAAATTCAACCTTGCAAACTTCATGCGTGCACATCTGTATGCTTCCGTAGGTGTACTGAAAATAGGTAACGACATTCTGTTCAACGAAGAGAAAATCAAGGTAAACAGAATTACAGGACACGGAGGTTTGTTCAGAACAAAAGGTGTAGGACAGAGAGTTCTCGCTGCTGCCATCAACTCTCCTATCTCGGTTATGGAAACAGCCGGCGAAGGCGGTGCATGGGGAATCGCACTTCTCGGTTCATATTTGGTAAACAAAAACGGCAACCAGTCACTCGCCGACTTCCTGGATGAAAAGGTATTTGCAGGAAATACAGGTACAGAAGTATCTACAACAACTGAAGATGTGGCCGGATTCAACAAATACATAGAAAACTACAAGGCTTGCATCCCTGTGGAAGAGGCTGCTGTGAAATACAAAAAGTAAAGAGTATTTTTGACAATAAGTAAGCATGAAACAGCCTGAATATCTGATATTTCTAT
>CALUJF010000031.1 GCA_944320855.1 uncultured Phocaeicola sp. | reverse complement strand
ACTTTCTTTTTTGTAATGGTATATGCCTGAGGATTGTTGTTCCATGCTGTTCCCTTGGCATCCGCATAAATAGTGGCTTCATATTTCTTGCCAGGAGTCAGGAAATCAAGTTTAAGGTCTGATTTATGTCCGTTATATCCTGCGGTACATCCCAAATACCAGTCGTCTGTACCTTTAGCACGGCGTGCAATAGTGATATATTCACCCGGTTCTGCTTCAAGATATTTACTTTCATCCCAATCGATTGCAACATCTTTTATAAACTGGAAAGCATCCATAAAACGCTCATAGTTTTCAGGTATATCGGCAGCCATCTGCAAAGGACTGTACATTGTGACATATAGAGCCAACTGACGTGCAAGCGTACTGCGTACCTGTGAGTTGTTGGTAGGATTCATCTTGCTGCAATCCATCTCGAATATACCCGGTGTATAGTCCATAGGGCCTCCAATAAGACGTGTAAACGGAAGAATTGTCGTGTGATTAACATTGTTTCCACCGAAAGACTCATATTCTGTTCCACGTGCAGATTCATTTCCTATCAGGTTAGGATATGTACGGCATATTCCGGTAGGACGTACTGCTTCATGAGCATTTACCATAATCTTGTAATCAGCTGCTTTTGTCACTGCATACAGATAGTGATTTACCATCCATTGTCCGTAATGATGCTCTCCGCGAGGTATGATATCGCCAACGTATCCGCTCTTGACAGAGTTGTATCCATTATCCACCATAAACTGATATGCCTTATCCATATGGCGTTCGTAATTTCTTGCAGAGGCTGAAGTTTCATGGTGCATCATCATTTTTATGCCTTTGCTTGCAGCGTATCTGTGAATTTCCTGTACATTGAAATCAGGATAAGGAGTAACGAAATCGAATACATAATCCTTTGTCTTGCCGAACCAGTCTTCCCAACCTTCGTTCCATCCTTCTACGAGTACAGCATCAAATCCATTGTCGGCAGCAAAATCTATATATCTTTTTACATTCCCAGTGTTTGCCGAATGTTTTCCGTTAGGCTTGGTTTTTGAATAGTCTGTGATACCGAGTTTCACGCTTGGCACTTCGTCTGTATATGCCCAGGAGCCTTTTCCTGTAATCATATCCCACCATACACCTACATACTTGACAGGATGAATCCATGATGTATCCTCTATTTTACATGGCTCGTTCAGATTAAGAGTCATTCTTGAAGCAAGAATGTTTCGTGCGTCATCGCTGGCTATTATTGTTCTCCAAGGCGATACACAAGGTGTCTGCATATATCCCTTGTCTCCTCTGGCATCCGGAGTTAGCCATGACTCGAAAATCATATTCTTATCATCAAGATTAAGATGCATACAAGAGTATTCTATCAATGCTGCTTCATGAAGATTTATGTAAAGTCCGTCATCTGTCTTCATCATCAAAGCTGTTTGTACCCCGGTTGGCGAGAACACGTATTGCGAGGAATTAGGAGTGATGGCATCCTTCATTTTTCCACGGATTTCGCTCAAACGAGAAGTTGTGTAATCGTATTCTTGTGTATCATAATCTCCGGGAATCCAGAAAGCTGTATGGTCACCTGCCATTGCAAACTGTGAATGTTCTTCCTTTATTACGAAATAGTTAAGTTTTTTCTGCTGTGGAAATTCATAACGGAATCCTAAACCGTCGTTGAACAAACGGAAACGGATAATAATATGACGGTCGTTTTCGGGCTGTTCAAGAGTTACTGCCAACTCATTATAATGATTGCGGATTTCGCTTTCTTCTCCCCATACAGGCTTCCATGTTTCATCGAAAGTAGAAGTCTCTGTATCTTTGATGGTAAAACCTGTCATAAAGTTGGTTTTCGCATCCAGCTGATCTTTGTCAGTACGTTCTTTCCAGTCGAAAGTTGTTTTCTTATTGGCGTCTTCCTTTTTAAGTTCAAGTCCCAATGTACTTGGTTTTATTACAGCCTTATTTTTATAAGTGAGTTCATAAACAGGTGCACCTTCCTGATTAAGGCTGAAATTCATAATGAAATTGCCATCAGGAGAAGTCAGTTTCTGAGCATTCACCACCAAGGCAAAACTGATTAATGATGTAAATGAAAAAATACTTTTAAGGTTCATAGCTTTTCAGGTATTTTAGTGTTTAGTAATCAGGTTAAAAAAACTCTCTGGTGCAAATGTATGGTTCTTAATTGTGTTTTTCTCGGATTAGAAATAAAATATAAACTTTTCTAAAGGTTTTCTATTTGTTAAATCACTGGATATGTGATATTTAACACTTACGCATATCCAGTGTTTTTATAAATGATTTTAGAATGTCAAAAGTAATGTTTCACGACTGCCAAGTGTTATTTCTTCATCCAAAACAACATTCTTTCCACTAATGAAATCTGTAGCTGAGGAAGAAGGAAGTATTTCCCTATACGGAACAAGACTTAATGTCTGTTTTTCGTCAGTACCGTTCATAAACACTACAACAGATTTATCATTGTATTTCCTTTCATAGACATATACTCCCTTGAAAATAGAGAAATGCTTCATTGTACCTTTACAAATGGCTTCATTACCTTTTCTAAAGTTAAGAAGCTTGCGTGTATAATCGAAAGCCTCATTTTGCAAGTCAGTACGGCCTTCGGCTGTAAAGCAGTTTACTTTATCACCCTTCCATCCACCAGGAAAATCACGACGAAGACAACCGTCACCTTCGCTCTTGTCGGCAGCCATAAGTATCTCTGTTCCATAATATATCTGAGGTATGCCACGTGTAGTAAGAAGGTAAGTAATAGCTTGTTTGTAACGTACTATATTCTTTGCATCTTCTTCATTTTTACAGAAGCGTGAAGTATCATGATTGTCAAGGAAGATAAGAAGATTCATAGGATTTGCATATACCAGGTCCTGAGTATGATAATCATACAGTCTGTAAAGTCCGCCTGACCATTCTGTGGTTTCTTCATCAAATGCCTTGCTCATAAGGTCGGTGAGAGGGAAATCCATCACTGTAGGCAGATTTGAGTTCTTAGGGGCTGCCAATTTACTGTCTTTCTGCCAATAGGAAACAAGCACATTGCTGTTAAGCCATGTTTCACCCACGATATTGAAATGAGGATATTCCTCAAGAACTTCCTTACACCAGGTTGACATAAAGTTATAGTCGGCATAAGGATGCGTATCCTGACGTATTCCGTTTATACCGGCATATTCTATCCACCAGATACTGCTCTGAATAAGATAGCGTGCCACGTGACGGTTGCGCTGGTTCAAATCGGGCATCACTTGTGTGAACCATCCGTCTGTTGCAATAGTTTTTTCATAATCCGATGCATGGATATCCATTACACTCGCTGTCTTGAACGATGTCTGGACATAATTTGAACGGAAATTAAACCAATCATCCTGAGGTCTATCCTTAAAAAGATAATTCTCACTACCGCAATGATTGAAAATCATATCCATCACTACCTTGAGTCCCTTTCCATGAGCCTCATTAACAAGATTGCAGAATTCTTCATTTGTACCAAAACGTCTGTCTATCTGATAATAGTCTGTTATGGCATATCCATGATAGGAACCGTCCTTCATATCGTTTTCCTGTGTAGGATTAAGCCAAATGGCAGTTACCCCAAGGTCTGAAATATAGTCCAAATGTTCTGATATTCCCTTGAAATCGCCACCGTGACGTCCGAACTGCTCATTACGGTCTACCTTGTTTTCAAGCATTCCCGGAATAACATCATTATCCGGATTACCGTTTGCAAATCTGTCCGGCATTATCAAGTATAATACATCTGACGAAGTAAAACCTTCTATATCCGTTCCTTTACGGATACGCTCCTTCAGTTCGTACGGGACTTTCGTCACTTTCCGCCCTTTCTTAAGAACTATGTCGAATTTCTGAGGACGTGCTTCCTTCAAATCCAGATAAAGTATAAGGTAATTGGAATTGGCCTGTCTGACCACTTCTTTCAGATATACATCGGAACTTGTCAGGCTAACGTCTGAGGATGAAATATCCTCACCATAAAGCAGAACCTGAAGTTCGGTATTTTTCATTCCGGCCCACCAAAATGTCGGAGCCACTTTTTTGATTGAGGCCTGTACCGGAGTCTTAAATCCTAAAAATGAAAATACAGCCATAATGATTAACAGTGTTTGTTTCATGATATTTTAATATTAATATTGTAATATCACAAATTTAGGATTTATGTAAATTGATTTTTCGATATAAAAGAAAAATATAAATCAATAAAACTAATAACATATTGATAACAAATACTTTATCCATTAACAATATAATGAAAAATATAAATATTTTCAATGTCTAAAAGTTCTTGTTTAACCCATATGAATTTGTATCTTTGCATTAAAGATGTATTTTTGCAATCGCTTAAAATTAATGACGATGAAAAACTTTTTTATATCACTTATTTATATTTTCTTTTTACCGACTATGATTGTCGCAAAAAGCGGCAACGAGAATTTACTGAAAGAACTCGACGAAGTTATTTCAAACAAGAAGTATTACCACAAACTTCGTGAGGACAAAATATCACATTTAAAAGACAGTTTAAGGAAATCGGGCGATGTAAAAGAGAAATACGATCTTTGCGGAGCTTTGTTCTATGAATATCTGCACTATCAGGCAGATTCTTCATTATATTATATAAATATGAAACACAGCTATCTTCCACAAATGAACAAGCCGGAACTGGAAGATGAAATTCTCATCAACAGAGCTGAAGTTTTTGGAGTGATGGGTATGTATAATGAAGCTGAAATAGAGTTGGATAAAGTAAACCTTGGTAAAATAACCAATCCCGGACTAATAGGATATTACTACAGAACAAGAAGAGCATATTACGGATGGCTGGCCGACTATACGGCAGATATAAAGGCCAGTAAATATTATAAGAAAATAACAGAAACATATCGTGATTCCATTTCCATGATGAATCTCCCGGATATGGACTCACAGATAAACAATGCTGAAGAATTAATCATAAACGGTGAATTCAGCAGGGCAATAAATCTTCTGCTTTCATGTATGCAGTCCTCAAAGGATATGAAACGTAATGTTTATGCCAATTATACGCTTTCAGAAGCATATGAAGCACTTGGCGATACAACGAACCAGATAAAGTATTTAGCCATAACAGCCATCATGGATATAAAAATGGCTGAACGCGAATATGCGTCATTACAGAAACTCGCATACCTGATATACCTGCAAGGTGACCTTGACAGAGCATACAGATATCTTACATGCTCCATGGAAGATGCGGTAGCCTCTAATGCAAGACTACGCTTCCTTGAGGTAACACAAATATATCCTATCATAGACAAAGCCTACAAGAAAAAAGAGGCTGAAAAGAAAAAAGATATAAGACGATTATTGATTGGAATAAGTATTCTTGCTTTCCTGTTGATAATAGCGACATTCTACCTTTACTACTGGATGAAAAAACTTTCGGTCATGAGGAGAAACTTATATCATACCAATAAAAAATTAGTAGAGGCAAACAGAAGCCTGGCACAAACGGGTAAAATCAAAGAAGTGTATATTGCAAAATATCTGGACAGATGCGTCATATATCTTGAAAAGTTAGAACAATACAGACGCTCATTGGAAAAACTGGCAATGGCATCGAAGATAGACCAGCTTTTCAAGGCTATAAAGTCTGAAGAGTTTCTGCGCGATGAAAGAAAAATGTTCTACGATGAATTCGACAGGTCTTTCCTCGATTTATTCCCAAATTTTATAGAAGATTTCAATAATCTCCTTACTGAAGATGGCAGAATATATCCCAAAAAGGATGAACATCTGAACACAGAACTGAGAATTTTTGCTCTTATCAGGCTGGGAGTTACAGATGCAAACCGTATTGCACACTTCCTTGGCTATTCTCTGGCTACCGTATATAATTACAGAAGCAAGATAAGAAACAAGGCTAAAGGAAACAAAGACAATTTTGAACAGGATGTAATGAATCTGTAAGGAAACTTAAGAACTCACTAACTTAAAAACTCAAGAACTTAAAATACATTCACCATGAAAAAAATACCTGATTTAAGTTTCTGGAAGCTATGGAACATTAGCTTCGGATTTTTCGGCGTGCAGATAGCCTACGCATTGCAAAGCGCAAATATCAGCAGAATATTCTCCACACTCAGAGCTGACCCGCACAGTCTGAGTTACTTCTGGATACTACCTCCCCTGGCAGGAATTATAGTACAACCTATTATAGGAGCATTGAGCGACAAGACATGGTGCCGTTTCGGACGACGTATCCCATACCTCTTCGTTGGAGCACTCATAGCAGTCCTTGTAATGTGTCTGTTGCCTAATGCCGGCAGTTTCGGAATGTCTGTATCAGCCGCTATGATATTCGGTCTGTTCTCTCTTATGTTTCTTGACACTTCCATAAACATAGCAATGCAGCCATTCAAAATGATGGTTGGCGATATGGTAAACGAAAAACAGAAAGGTCTGGCATACTCTATACAGAGCTTCCTATGCAATGCAGGCAGTCTGGCCGGATATCTTTTCCCATTCATCTTTGCAGCAATTGGAATAAGCAATATCGCACCAAAAGGCGTCATTCCGGATTCTGTGATATATTCTTTCTATATAGGAGCGGCAATACTTATAATATGTGTGATATATACCACTGCAAAAGTAAAGGAATATCCTCCAGAACTTTATGCCGAATACCACGGAATAACAAAAGAAATCAAGGAAGAAAAATCCAACATATTCTCTCTATTGGTAAAAGCTCCTAAAGCATTCTGGACAGTCGGTTTGGTACAATTCTTCTGCTGGGCTGCATTTATGTTCATGTGGACATACACAAACGGAACTGTAGCTGCAGGTGTTTTCAACACACCTTCTGTAGAAGTAATCAAGGATGGTATCTCGCATATGGTACTTGACACACAGTCTGTCCAATATCAGAATGCCGGCAACTGGGTAGGCATACTGTTTGCCGTACAGGCTGTAGGCTCGGTGCTTTGGGCTATGGCACTACCTCTGTTCAAAAGCCGCAAATTCGCCTATGCATTAAGTCTGATATTGGGAGGCGTGGGCTTTATTTCTACATTGTTCATACACGACCAGTACGGACTGTTCGTCTCATTCCTTCTTATCGGTTGCGCCTGGGCCGCAATACTTGCATTACCTTTCACGATTCTGACTAATGCATTGACCGGAGGACATATGGGTACTTACCTCGGACTTTTCAACTGTACGATATGTGTTCCACAGATAATAGCAGCAGTGGCAGGGGGATGGATTCTCAAAATATTCACTACTCCGGGAAGCGTACCGCCGGAAGTAAACATGCTTGTATTGGCCGGAGTACTACTCATAGCAGGTGCATTATGTGTAGGAATAATTAAAGAGAAAGAAGCGGAATAATAACTTGGTGAACGGGCAGTGAACGCCAAGTGAACGATATTCGAACGGACTTCGAACGAGCTTCGAAGTCCGTTCGTTTGGTGTTAAAGCTGCATCTAAATGATGTTTAAACGGTTTTTAAATACTATTTAAATGGTATTTAAAACTCGTTTAGCAGACGTTCACTGAGTGTTCGGCAGCCGTTCAGCAGCTTAAACTTTTATCAACTTCAACAACGATAATTTTGCCAAAAAGACAAAACTGTTTACCTTTGCCGAGGAACATTATTTTTACAAAATGAATATACTTGGAAAATTATTATCCGGCTCGTTTATTTTAATCTATGCTGCATCTGTTACCGCTTGTGGCAGCAGCAAGAAAAGCGATACTTCAATCAGCAAAGAAGAATCTGCCCCCAGTGTACAGGTTCCTATATTCAATGCCGACAGTGCATACAGTTATGTCAAGGCTCAGGTAGATTTCGGACCTCGTGTTCCAAACACAAAAGCTCATGCGGAATGCGGAGAATATCTTGCTTCCGAGCTTGAACGGTTCGGAGCAAAGGTATATAATCAAAATGTTGACCTTGTAGCCTACGACGGAACACTGCTCAAAGCACGCAACATCATAGGTGCATATAACCCTGAAGCTAAAAAAAGAGTGATTCTGTTTGCCCATTGGGACAGCCGCCCATATGCCGACAGTGACGAAGAGAAGTATCACCATACAGCCATAGACGGTGCCAATGACGGTGCGAGCGGCGTAGGAGTACTGCTTGAGATAGCCAGACAGATTCAGATACAATCTCCTGCAATAGGTATCGACATTGCCTTTTTCGATGCAGAGGATTACGGTATTCCGGAGTTCTATCAAGGAAACTATAAGGCAGATACATGGTGCCTCGGTTCACAGTACTGGGGTAGAATTCCTCACGTATCGAACTACAAGGCACGCTACGGAATACTTCTCGACATGGTGGGAGGTAAAAACGCTACTTTCTACTATGAAGGTTATTCACAACGTACGGCAAACAACGTAATGAAAAAGATATGGAATGCCGCACATGAACTTGGCTACAGCAATATGTTTATCAAGGAGAAAGGTGGAGAAATAACAGACGACCATATCTACGTGAACCGATACAGGCAGATTCCTTGTGTAGACATTATTCATTACGACACGAACAGTTATACAGGCTTCAATCCTACATGGCATACCATAGATGATACAATGGAGAATATAGACCGTGCCACTTTACAGGCCGTAGGACAGACAGTACTTCAGGTGATTTACAACGAGAAATAACATAAAAAGCAAAATAACGATGAAAACAATAAACGAACTTCAGGACGAAGTAATAGAAGAATTCAGCGATTTCGACGATTGGATGGACAAGTACCAGCTATTGATAGATTTGGGAAACGAACAGGAACCACTCAATCCGGAATACAAGACAGACCAGAATCTTATTGACGGTTGCCAAAGCCGTGTATGGCTTCAGGCTGATATGGAAGACGGAAAGATAATATTCCAGGCTGAAAGTGATGCCCTGATTGTAAAAGGAATCATTGCCCTACTCATAAAAGTAGTGTCCGGACATACTCCTGACGAAATATTAAACTCCGATCTATACTTTATAGAAAAGATTGGACTGAAAGAACATCTTTCTCCTACAAGAAGTAACGGACTTCTTGCAATGGTGAAACAGATGCGTATGTACGCACTGGCTTTCAAGGCTAAAAACGCTTGACTATTAAACAAAATAACGAGCCATATCAATTATAGTTTGGCAGCAAAAATCTAATAAAATAGGCTGACATCGTAAATGAAGTCAGCCTTATTTTATGACTTTAAAATATTTTATCGGACATTGTCTTTTTGTCCTTTACAAGCCGTTTTATTTGAAAGATGACAAGATGTAATAAGGAAAATGGTCAGAACAATTGTACGATTCGACCACGATAGCCTTATGTACATTCAATCCTTTCACACAAATCATGTCGCCACGTGCCTGATTGCCTGGGAATGTATAGCTTGGCCCAACTTGTTGATCTGCTATTTCCCATGCATCGGGATAAAGGTTTACGAGATATTTTATATCTTCCCTCCAAGGTAGGGAGTTGAGGTCACCCATCACTACCACTGGTAGTTCTTCCTGACGCATTAGCTCGTTTATTTTGTTTTCTATTATTTTTATACACCTAAGCCTTTCGTTTACCATTTCGTCCCCACCTACTGGCAAGTGTGACTTAAACACATAAAAACTCTTACCACTCCTGATTTCTTTCAGTTTCATCCACATACAGAACCTGTTGTATTTATCACTTGTCAAATAAGGCTTTGTGGGATCTGAACCAAACCAGAAGATACCCTTATCTTCCACCTTGAACCTATTCTTCATGTAGAATATACCGGTCATCTCGCCTGCATCTGGAGCATCTGTACCTTTGTCACGTCCTACTATATATACGTCATAGTCATCTTGGAGCGCATTACCTATATCTGTCCGTTGTCTGTATGAAGCTTCTTCTATACCAACTATCTCCATCATGCGCATGTTTTGTATTACAGGATCTTTTCTATTATTTTCCCAGTTTGGATCGTTATCCCATGCCACAAGAATGTTATAAGTACCTATTGTGAAAGTGTCGTTGTTATTCAAATGCAACATCAATATGTCACTTCCTTGTAGCACGCCATTACCTTCTTCTGGGCATATAACGAGTGGAAGCAGATAGTCGGCCGATTCAAGGTCACTTCTTTTCACGTTCAGCGTATATTCAGAAGTGCTCATGTCAGCTGCATAAACACCTTCGGTGAATTCACATGCATTTTGAGGAAGCAAAAGACAATTCTTCTTATTTTCATTGTTGTATTGGTCAACTAAATCACTTGCATTGTCTGGCATCATGAGTGAATACTTGAAACTTTGTTTGCTCAGCATTCTATTTCCATCTTGCGTAAGTACTGCAGTGATTTTTATGGCGCTTGTTTCTCCAGATAGTTCTTCCCACATCTCGCTGTCGCGAAACCCTAGTGTAGGAATTGATAGTGATACATTCAGCAGAACATCTTTTTTTGAATCGTCAACCTCATTGTTGTCACTGTTTAAACGTAATGGTAGAACGTAAATACCTGCACTTGCTCCTGCGTGATCAAGCATTTTTTCAGAATAGAACGATATTGGTATAGACGCGTCCTTCTTTCCTGCCGCAATAACCTTTGTGTCTGCTATTTCGTAAATGTCAGATGGCAGCAATGTGTATGTGGTTCCATTCTTTTTATTGTAGTCTTCAAGTTCATTGTCTTCCCATACATCCAGTGAGAAATAAATTTCTGAGGTGGCCGTACCGTTAGTCTTGCATACCTTTATATTGGTATCCTGTCTTTTGTCGGTATTGGCAATCGCTACTTTCTGATACCCCGATGGTGACAGGTAGAGATTGCTTTCGTTTGTGGCTGCTTCATTATCGGATGCAGTGCATGCAGCAACCATGTGCAACAGTCCTAACAAAATTCCATTCATTTTCATAAGTAGTTAAATTAGATTATTTTAATATAAATTTCTTCACCTGCAAATCTGCACTATTCGGTCCAACCATAACATCAAACTCTCCTGGGTCAGCTACATATTTAAGTTCCGAGTTGTAGTATTTTAGATCATCAGCAGTTATCTTAAATGTTACGTTTTCTGTCTGTCCTTTTTTTATGAATACTTTCTTAAAGCCTTTTAATTCTTTTATCGGCCTTACAACATCTGCATAAAGGTCGTGTATATATAATTGCACGGTTTCATATCCGTCTAGGTTTCCTGTATTTGTCACAGGTACGGATACCTCCAATTTACCAGTCATCGGCATTTCTTCTGTGCTAATTGACATGTTTCCGTATTCAAATTTAGTATAGCTCAAACCATAGCCGAACGGATAAAGCGAAGATGTTCTTTCATCGATATAGTTACTAACAAACCTATTGAAATGCTTATCTACATCGTCTGGACGTCCTGTTCTCATAGAATTATAATAGATAGGCACTTGACCTACTGAGCGTGGAAAGGTAGTAGTCAACCTACCAGAAGGATTTACTTTACCTAAGAGCACATCTGCAATGGCATCACCTGCTTCACTTCCTGCAAACCACACATTTAGAATGGCATCCACATTGGTAGTTTCCCAAGTTAAATCAAGTGGTCTTCCAGTAAATAACACCACAACTACAGGTTTGCCCAATGACACCAACTGTTCGAGAAGTGCTCTTTGAGCGTCCGGTATTTGTATTTGTGTTCTTGAAGCAGACTCGCCACTCATTTCCGAGCATTCACCTACGGCTGCTACTATAACGTCAGAAGCCTGTGCAACGGTCATCGCCTCTTTCAGAAGAGCCTTGTTGTCACCTCTTTTTATCGGTCTTACACCTGTAGCATCTTTTTCTGTTTGTTCATCGAAATATATGTTACTACCCTTTGCATATCTAATTGTTGCCTTATCACCCAATGCTGTTTTAAGTCCTTGAAGAACTGTCACGTGCTTGTCGGTTGGGCATCCCATACTCCAGGTTCCACACATATTGTTTTGTTGGTCAGCCATAGGTCCTATGAGAGCTATCCTTTTTTTTCCGTCGAGTGGTAGAATCTCATTTTCGTTTTTCAACAGAACGAAAGTTTGTGCCGCTATTTCACGTGCAGCCTTCCTATTCTCAGCTGTAAAAATTTCTGTTTTTGCCCTTATACTATCGCAATATTTGTAAGGATTGTCAAATAGACCTAAATTGTATTTTGCCTCCAAAATCCTACGACATGCCTTATCCACATCTTTTTCGTCAACAAGACCGTTATTCACGGCTTCTTCCATTTGGTTTAGAAATCCGTGTGTTACCATATCCATATCCGTACCAGCCAATAATGCTTTGACAGAAGCTTCCTTAATATCGGCATATCCATGCGAACGCATCTCGCCTATAGAGTTATAGTCTGTCACTACAAAACCGTCAAAGCCCCACTCGCCACGTAGTAAATCCGTAAGAAGCCATTTGTTGGCTGTAGCCGGTATTCCGTCAACAGTGTTGAACGAACTCATTATTGAGCCTACTCCTGCATCTACAGCTGCTTTGTAAGGCATCATATAATCATTGTACATGCGGTTACGGCTCATATCGCATATGTTGTAATCCCTTCCTGCTTCCGAAGCACCATAAAATGCAAAATGCTTTACACAAGCCATAATCTCATCGTTATTCTTCATGGCTTCACCTTGGTACCCCTTTATATAAGCTGCCGAGATAAGCGAACCAAGATATGGGTCTTCGCCACCTCCTTCTGCTATTCTGCCCCAACGTGCATCCTTGCAGATGTCCACCATAGGGCTATATGTCCAACTCACTCCATCTGCACTGGCTTCAGTTGCTGCTATGCGTGCAGCTTTCTGTACTAACATGGTATCCCATGTACACGACATAGCCAAAGGAATTGGGAATATCGTTTCATATCCATGAACTACGTCTGCTCCCACAATGAGCGGAATACCAAGTTTAGTTTCTTCAACTGCTATACGTTGTAGTTGATATATTTTTTCCACCCCTTTTACGTTAAGTATTCCTCCAACTTCCTGTTTTCTAATAGCCTCGGACATTCCACTGTTTTTTATAGTGCCTGTTTCAAGGTCACCTCCCGTTGGAAGATTCATCTGTCCAAGCTTCTCCCTTAATGTCATTTTCCCCATCAGTGCATCTATATAGGCATCCATTTCCTTATCAACAGACGGAGTGGAGCAACTTGTACATAGTAACAACGATACTCCTAAAATCAAACTTTTACTCATATTCATCAATCTTTATTTATGTAATTTTATTTTGCGCAAATAGTTCAACAATGTTTCAGGACGGTCTGTCTGAATTATGCGTGCACCAAGTTTATCGATAAGATAGCCATAATTACCTTCAGGATCGTTCAGTGCCTTGTCGTCTGTATGTCCTCCGGCCAAAGAGTCCCACAGAGTGTTATACCATATCAGACTTTGCCCCTTCAGCAGTTTCTCAGCCTTTTTAGGCATGGTACTTTCTCTGTTGGAATAGCATAGTTCGAACGCCACAGGAGACAGTTCTGTCAAGAAGTCCGATATTCTGCGTTCTGCATTTGGGTCGTCCAGTCCAACTACGGGCATATATATTATTTTGTCCAAGTATTTGCCAAGGTCACGTTTCACATCTGCAGCATTGGCAGCACCTTTCATTATTATAATGTTCTCTGTTCCTGTCTTTTCTATTATTTTGTATGCCTCATCAAATATACCATACGCTTTATCCAAGTTTACCATAATCTTACCCTTAGCCTTAAGAAGTCCTTCCTCAAGCGTAGGAACGCGGTATTTCGTCAGGTTACCATTCTTGTCCTTAAGGTTGAGTTGCTTTATTTCGGCCAATGTAAGGTCTGCTATACGTCCTTTGCCGTTTGTAGTGCGGTCCACAGTGTCATCATGCATTAACACCAGATGTCCGTCTTTTGTCTTCCACACGTCAAGTTCCACTATGTCAATCTTCATCTTTATAGATTCCTCTATGGCAGCCAACGAATTTTCCGGTGCATTTGAACGCCAGTTACCCCTGTGAGCTACCACTAATACTTTGTCGTAGTTTGGGTTTTGAAGTGCTTTCCTTATGTCATTCACTCCACGAGCGTAAATACTTGTTGCTGAAAGGCATAAGAGAAGGTACAGACATGATATTCTGCTTATATGTAATATTTTAATCAAGTTCATTTTTTTCTACTCCTTCATTAGTTATTATAATAGGTTCTATGTATCCATTCTTATCGAAATGCATCTCGTCTATGCAGACCACACGTTCATTCCCATTAGTGCTACCTACAGGGTGACGATGGTACACGACATAATATTTGCCAGACTTAGGCTCGTGAATAACTGAATGATGTCCAGCACCGGTACCTATTGCTGGATCAGACTGTAATATCGTGCCTATCCTCTTGAAAGGCCCCATTGGGCTATCGGATATAGAGTATGCCACTTTGTAGTTATCCTTTGTCCAATCTCCTTCAGACCACATGAAATAGTACTTTCCATCACGAACAAACATGAACGGACCTTCTACATAATTCTCTGGAGTAACTTCTCGGAATATTTGTCCGTCATCAAAAGGTTCGAACCCCGTGAAGTCATCCTTTAGTTTGCCTACATTACAATGTCCCCATCCCCCATAGAACATATAATAAGAACCATCCAAATCATGAAAAACAAACTGGTCTATAGGTTGTGCTCCGTTAATTATCTTGTCTACCAATGGACGACCAAGCAGATCTTTAAACGGTCCAGCAGGTGTATCGGCTATTCCAACACCTATGCCGCCTTCACCGTCATGATAAATATCGTTAGCAGCAAAGAAAAAGTAGTACTTTGAGTCTTTGCATATTATTGACGGTGCCCACATAGCACGCTTGGCCCACTTCACTTCTACGGTGTCAATTATATTTTCGTGCTTAACCCATGTCTTTAAGTCATAAGAAGAGAAAGCATCAAAACTCACTTGCTCATCGAAAGGCAGAGAGCGGGTTGGATAAATCCAATATTTGTTGCCGAAGATAATTCCTTCCGGATCGGCATACCACCCTTCTATCACGGGATTGCCCACTTTAGCCATATTTCCATAGTTACATGAAGTAAAAGCTAAAGAAAACAATAAAATTGCTTGTTTAAAATTTCTAAATACCATTGTTGTTTATTATAATTTGTTAGTTGTCTAAAAAGAAAGACTTCATTTAAGTTTAAATTACATTATCGATGTCCCTTACTTTCAAGATATTTCACAAGCTCTCTCGGAGCATCGGTATGTATCACCTGCACACATCCGCTATTCAGTATCGGATCTACATACGACTGATTTATACTCCACTCATCAAGCTCATTCCAATGATTTACCTTCAGAAGATTCGTACTTACTATGTATCCCTTTTGCCTTGAGGCCATCCATTGGCTTACGTTAGATGAAGGGTAACCGTCCAACTGCACCATGAAGCGTCTTTCTGAATCAGTCTCCATCACTCGTTCCATATATTGCGAACTACTCCAGCAGTATGGATTAGCATTGTAGTCAAAATCGAATACTTCCTTTACCTTTTCCTCAGAATTACAGTAGTAGAACACTTGGCCATTCATACCAACTTTCTGTACTACCCTCATCACCTGTGTAGTAGAAGCAGAACGTGGAGAGTAGTCCAGGTTGTAGTATATCTTGCCTCGGCCAGCAAGAAGGAATTGCTCTAATGTCGGTACCTTCTCGTCTGAGATAGTTCCATCCCTGTATTTCAAGTTGTACTTCAGTACTTCATCGTACGTTAGTTGCGTAATTTTCTTGCCGCTCGGTGCATTTGTGTTTATGTTAAGGTCATCGTCGTGGCTTATCACCACAACTCCGTCCAAAGTAATCTGCGTGTCAGTTTCTATAATGTCTGCTCCGGAGGCTATAGAACGTTCCACGGCAGATATAGAATTCTCTGTGGTCTTTTTCTCTTCCACATGTGCTCTGTGCGTCATTACCAACACCTTACGGCAGGTTTTGTCATCCCACATCTTCATCATTTCCGGGATGGCTAACAGATTATACACCGTTATCTTTTTTTCCGTCGCTACATCGCCCACAGTTATCTTAACGTTGTACTCCTTGTATTCGCCTTCCTCCAATGTGTTGGTATAAGCATGTGTTACCAAGTCTTTCACTTTTCCGGTGTATTCTTCACCATCTCCAAAATCAATATGCAAGGCCGTTTCTGCATCAAACAGGTTAGAGTTTACTATTTCAATATTCACCTTTTCTTTCTGCATTGCATATTCATTCAGGCTGATATTTGGTTTCACATTACTTGTCATCTTAGCGTCATTACCCTTACCACATGAAAGCAATCCTGTAAGCGAGATTACGGTTAATAGTAATCTAATGTCTTTATTGATAATCATCTTTATTGGTTTATAGCAGCCGCCTTTTAAAAAGAGCGGCTGCTGTTTGAAAAAGTTTTTTACTAACTTTAGAATATATCTTGACTGAACAGTGTTACACTTATATGTAAACTTATTCGCGTCGAAACGTATCTGTTATTAATTCAAATAAGCGTCATATGCACCAGGCTGCATCTTATCTGTATTTCTTGCATTGCCAAGTTGGTCTTTATCAAATCCGCCTTTTGTGTTTACCCAGTCAATGAAATCTTGTGCACCTTCAACATTAGAAAATGCATTAGTTACTCCATCTAAAGTCGCGAACTTCTTCAAGTTGTCATCAACAGTCCATTTATATACTCCTTCGTCTTTTCTGCCATTGAATGTCCAACCAGAAGCATCGGTATCATTTTCATTTGCAGTAAAATCATATTTGCTATATACATTCCAGCCTAATGAAAGTTCCTGATTCTTTGCAGAAGAAGACAAACTGTTTCCGTTGCAGCCGTTGTTAACAAACAAACAGTTGATGAATGCGGAAACTACATCTGAATTAACTCTTACAACGTTATCAGCTTGGGAATTTCCCACGAAAGTAGAGTTTACAGCAAAGATAGGAGCATCACCTGCTACTACTTGCTTATTATTTCCATTGAAATCATAATTATCAGCAGCTATAATAGTAGTATTGTTCATATAAATCTTGTGCTCACCAGCTCTGATGCCGATTTCAATACCCCATGCATCACCTATTGTTCCATCAACTTTATTACCACTCATATGACAGTTGTTCATAAATAATCGAACAGACTGTTCAACTTTTGGTGCTGTATTTCTATCGATTAAATGAATACCGGCACCTCTTGTTCTACCTACATTGTCAACAATAGAAACATTATTCAGTTTTACAGTTAAAGAACCGCCCATAGTAATTGCACCACTTTCCCATGCTGTTGACTCTGTTGAACAATTTCTCACGATACAGTTATCTATTTCTACAGTGTTTTCTGCACTGCCTAAAATATATATACCTGTACCTTGATCAGCTGAAACAGCTTTACCATTAGTTAAGGTAATGTTTTCCATTTTTACGCTAACATTGTAGATATTGAAGATTCTTAATTGGTCACTACCTGTTATAATGGTAGGTTCAGTAGATTTTTTTGTTAAATCGACACCTGTGCTTTGGCTGCTGTAACCTCCAGAAATAAGCTTAACGTTCTTTGTGGGAGCTATTGATATTGTAGGAGCATAAGTACCTTCCATAAGATAGATAGGATATTCTGCCAAATTGACGTCTGGAGATATAAAAAGCGACATAAATCCATCAATATCCATTGCATTTTCCCAAGTTGTACCGTCTTTGGTTCCTGCACCTGTAGGACTAATAAAGTAAGCTTCCTGGCTGAATGGTTTTGCCCCTTGTGAAATAGAAATCTCGAACGGAGATAGAGATTCATCTAAAGGAGTGAAAACTACCTTACCACTTCTTGTGTCTGCCAATTCCTTGTCGTTCGCTGCAACAGTAAGTGTACATTCTTTAGTACCATCAGCAGAAGTTGGGTCGAGCGTAATCCAATCGCCTTCACATGTTACCTGTGCTTCCCACTTCACTGTAGATTTCACCTTCAGGTTGTAAGTGTTTCCAAGATAAGTTGGCGTAATGCTGTTCGAGAATACCGTTCCGTCAGTGTTCTGTACCGCAAAAGCTGGCTTCACAGGAGTTGGTTCAGGAGTAATTTCCTTTTCTTCACTACATGAATAAAGATTGAATGATAGTATCAATCCCATCAAATACATAAAAAACAAATTTAAACTTTTCATAATCAAAATGTTTTTTTAGTTAATAAATTAAAGTTGTTTTAAAAAGATTTTTTTATTTATTCCATCCAGCAACCTTCAGGAACCATTCCTTGCAGGCTTCATCCAGTCCCTGGTGTGTAAGCACGTCAGGCAGCAGCTTGTAGTTCTGCATAAAATAGTTGCAGATATTCCTCAGTTTGTCTGGATAATAATTTGCCTGTTCGCAAACGCTACCCATTGTTCCAAGACCTTCAGACAGGCACAGGCCGGCATCACGGAAATTAAGTTTCTGGAAACAGTGTCAAAACATACATGTCGTCGTGTCTATCCTCAAGGTTTATAACATCGTCTGGTAACATTGGTATTACACTTCCTGCCTTGACATAAACCGGATATTCGTTTGCCAATATGCCATCCTCTAATTTCAATTTTTCTCCTTTCTTGGAGTCCTGCAACCAGTCCATAGTTTGAATGTCGCCATCCATACCGTCTAATGTTCTATACGTACCCTTTAGATTTGCTTTTTGGAGCATCCCTGGCTTCCAGTATATCTCCTTACCGCCTATTGAGGCCGATATAGTAGTATTCTTCTCAGTAAATCTTCCACTTCCCTGCTTATATTTTAGCTTGATAGATGATGTAATAATTCTCACCCAACCGTTATCAATCTGTACATCGTATTTTACGGAAGGATAATCGCGCTTCACAGCAATGAAATAAGGATTGTCTGTAAATTCGCCTGAAGGCGAGAATTCCATTCTTACAACTCTTTCCGTTATTACCGTGAAGCGTGTATTCTTGTCACTGTATGCAATATTGACATGCTGTGCCGCCAAATTTCCGGCGAACAGCACACATAATATTACATATATAAAAATCCTAAGCATTATAAATAATTTTATAGTCCTACATTTTTTAAGAACCAGTTTTTGTTGTCATCGTTCAACCCCTGTCGTTCTAATACACCATTCAAATCGTTGAATGCCTTCCAGAACTCTGTCGTGAGATACGGAAGTTCCTCTGGATGGTACATTACTGCTTCGGAGAGACTTCCCATGTTACCAAGTTCGTCGAAGAGGCAAATGTTGGCATCGCGGAACTTCAATCCCTCTATTGCCTTTGCAACTCTTCTTGATGCTCCTGACAGGCCATTAAGATTTGTTTTATTATTTTTATCGTATGTTACTTCTACACGACACTGTTCTGAATACGAAACTTTGCCTAAATCTATCATTACTGAAAAGTCATCTCCCGAATAGGTATATTTCGCAGGCTTGCCGTCTATCATTACAGATATAGGTGTATCAGATGAAACTAACTTCAGTATATACTTTCTTTCTGAAGGCATACCTTCATATGAACCAGTACGCTTATTTATAGTAAACACTAACTTGCTATCCTTTTTTTCAGAAGTAAGCAGCGTGCTAGAGTATGCTTCTGAATAGTTTTTGCTGTTACCTGCATCTTCGTAAAGGTTAAACGAAGCTACTCCTTCACCACCTGGATATACTGTAAGTACATAGGCATAGTTGTCATAATCTTGTAAATTCATAATATTATCTTGAAGCATTGGAACTATAGAACCAGCTTTGAAATACACAGGAAACTCATCAATGGAGAATTTCCTTTCTATCACTTTTCCACCCTCAAGCAAGCTTCCGGACGAGAGTTCATACCACTGTCCTTCTGGCAACCATGTCTTAACATTCGAATATAATCCAGTCATCGGTGCCGTGATTGGGTTGACAAGTATGTTGCTCCCAAACATGTATTCGTTTCTGAAAATATAAGCCTCTTCATTCTTTGGATAGTCGTAATACATAGGGCTACACAACGAAATTGCTTCATCGTAAGCTTTTCTGCACATAGTGTATATGTATGGCACAAGGTTGTAACGTTGGCGTACGCTTTGGCGAAGTGCATCGCATATTTCATGGTTAAACACCCACGGTTCCTTGTTCAAGCGAGAATCCTTGGTAGAATGCGTACGCATGATAGGAGTATATATGCCGAACTGCATCCAACGCACATAAAGTTCAGGATCGATACCATCACCGAAATGTCCTCCAAGGTCGTGGCTCCAATATCCGAACAACACATTAGATGAAGTTGAATTAAAATACGGTTGAAAATCGAGTGACTTCCAGCTAATACGTGTATCACCAGAGAATCCGACTTGGTAACGATGATTTCCCAGTCCACCCCAGCGGTGATAAATCATCGGACGCTTGTTAGTGAAATTCTCCATATGCGTATAGAATATTCTGCTAACCCACCATGTATTTGAAAGGTTCTTAATTTTCGAGTCATACAAAGACTGCTGCCAGTCGAGCCACCAAAAGTCCACTCCGTCACGTTCCATTGGTGTGAGTATGTTTTTGAACACGCTTTTAACCATTGATTTATCCGAACTCACCCATGGTATAGTCTTTCCTTTAGAAGTGTCGAATCCCATATCCATTGCCACATCATTATATTTCTCCTCAAAAGATGCTACGCCATCAGCAGGATGCAAGTTGAGGGTTACTTTTAGCCCTTTGTCTTCTGTATAATCAAGGAAGTTTTTGGGGTTTGGAAATAACCTGTGATTCCATGTCCAGCCGGTCCATCCACCTTTTCCAGGTTCTGTATAATGCCAATCCATATCAACTACAAGCACATCAAGAGGGAAATTGTATTCATGTAGACGCTGCACAAGGTCACGCAACTCTCTGTCTGAATACGACCAATATCTTGACCACCAATATCCTAAGGCGAAGCGAGGTAACATAGGCATTTTGCCTGCAAAAAGAGTATAGTCCTTAAGGGCAGCCTTATAATCGGTACCATAGACCATAAAATACCAATCTTGTGCATCCTGTTCCTTGCGTTCTTCTACCCAACGCCATTCTGAATCGTTGTCAAAGAGCAACCCTTCGGAATCGTCTATCAATGTCCATCCGTCCCTTGCCAACAGTCCATCTTCAATTTTGATAGTGTCATTAGCATTTTTACCATACACCAAGAAATTTCCATCAGCTGCATCGAGGGTTCTATAAGTACCTTTGAGATTCTCTTTCTGCTGCATTCCTGGATGCCATACCATATTGAAATCCTTCAGGAGAGATTCTATTGTAAGATTGTTTTTCGTGAACTTTCCGCTTCCCTTCTTATATTTCAACTTCAAACCAGCTGTTTTTATCTCAATCCACCCTTTGCGCTCCTTCTTCGAGAAATCTACTTCATTGTATTCACGCTCTACTGCCACGAAAGATTTGTTATCAACGAAGTTACCACTTGGTGAATACTCTAACCTCAAGGTTTTGTCAGAGATAACTGTTATCCTAACATTCTTATCTGTATAAGCAATGTTTGAACTTTTGGCGTTAGCGCTGAAAATACAGCATAAACTTGTTACATATATTATTAATATTTTACCTATTGATATTTTCATTACTTAGATTTTTAAAGATTATATTAATGATCATAAGAATATTATTTCACAACTGGTGCCACTGCGATTTTCGATGGCGTTTTAGTGTCATTGATATAAGGCCAACCATCTTTCCATTTAACCTTATCGAGCTGTATCGAACGTCCGCCTTCTGCATTATAATATGCATGGTAATAAATCCATGTTTCCTTCTCATCATCCTCAATCAAGATTGAGTTATGACCTGTACCTCTGAAAGAAGTGTCTTCCGTGCCTTGTATCAAAAGTTCGTCCTTATTGTCAAGCATCTTTTCACCATTCTTGTTCACGTAAGGCCCGTAGAGATTTTGCGAACGTCCCACTACAGTGGTATATGTGCTATTCACTCCATTACAACAGGAACCTCTTGAAGCGAAAAGATAAAAGTAACCATCACGTTTCCACAGGTTTACCCCCTCATAAGCATTGCCTGCCAACTTGTATTTAGTGCTTTTCTTATAGGTTATAGTCAAGTCATCCTTTATTTCCAGTTCCACTATGTACAACCCATTAAAACTTCCCCACAACATATAACTTTTTCCATCTTCTTCCCAATAGAACTGGTCAATAGAGTTTTGGACCTCTATCTCTTGGCTCGTAAATACATATCCCTTAGGTATGAATGGCCCTTCAGGTTTTATGGCAACGGCATACCCAATAGTGCTTAACCATTGCTCTCCCCATGTTGCCAAAGAGTAGAACAGAACATACTTCCCTTTGATATATCTTATCTCTGGAGCCCAAAGGCTAGCTTTCGAACCATCCTTATAATAGGGACGTGTCTGGTCTGTAAAAGCCGTACCAATAAATGTCCAATTCACCATATCGAGCGACTTATATATAGGCATATTGTATGTATCTTCCGTGCCATACAAGTAGAAAACTCCATCGGTACTCCTTATCACCGAAGGGTCTGGCGATGACTGATTGAGCACAGGGTTTGTATAAGTCTTCTTCTCCGCAGGCTTTGTTGTATCATTGTTGCTGTTGTTGGTATCTTCTCCATTTACATTTTCTGTGGGTTTTGAACATGACAGTAGCATGCACATGGATAATACAAAGCAGATAATTTTTTTCATATTACACTATTAAATGTTATTTTCAGCACAGAGGTATTGCCTCTATGCTGAAAAAATTGTTATTTAAGTTCAATTAAGTAAGTATTGAGAGAACTGTTAATAGAGTCATTTTCACTGTATGCGCGCAAAGGCAACACATAGCCAATCTTCTTATCACTATTCATAAGCTGCTTTATAGAACTTGTCTTGAATGTTAGGTTGATACATTTTACGGTTTCACCTGATGAGAAATGAAAATCATTATTGTCCATACTATAATAAGTAGAAGGAAGAATTTGGTAATTGATGTTGTTGCCTGAAGCATTGTATTTCTCGTCCACATAATCCTGTGACATAACATTAACAGAGCAATCAGCTTCTAAACTCGGGTCACTACCTGCTTTGCATACGTAAATTTTCTCCACGTAGTCGGACTCTTCAGCACTCAAGACCACTTCATGTGTGCCAGCATCAATTATATAAAGAATTTTATGAAACTCCGAAGGAAAGTAACTCTGTAAGTCCTTGTCATCATTACAACTTGTAACAAAGACAGACAATGTAAACAAAGAAATTAATATATAAACAAAAGTCTTCATAATCTTTTATCTGTAAAATATAGTTACTATTAATAAATTAATAAAATGGAGCCTGAACCAACTGTGGATCTGAATACAATTCATTGTTTGGTATTGGCAGAAAATACATTCTATTGTCCCATGTGAACGGCTGTTCAAGAACTTTTGGGTAGTTGAATTCTGCGAAAGAAGGATTAGTTACCAAAGCGTTCAAACCGCGATATGAAGTAGCTCCCATTCTTTCAGGTCCTTCCACGTATCTCTGAATATCTAATAGACGAGTACCCTCCAAATACATTTCTGCAAAACGTTCTTCGCGCACGATTTTCAACAATTCTGCTCCGTTAGTTACGCTATTCACTTCCGGCACTCCTGCCCTTGCTCTAACCTTGTTCAAATAAACTAATCCTTCTTCAAGGTCTTCATTCAGTTGTGCCACAGCTTCAGCATACATCAGATAAAGATCTGCCAGACGGAATATAGAGAACGGATGGTCATAGCCAACACCTAGATTATTATTGTTGTCCACACCTGTAAAACGCACATTAGGATGCAGTTGCTTCTTGTTCATAAATCCAGTTGCCGATTGGTTGTTTGGACCATAAGTCTCATTATAACCAGCCTGGTCACTTGACTTCATATCCAATATTAAAGGCTTACCATTCACTATTACTGGAGAATATTCATCACCATCGAAACCTATATATGCATAAAAGCGCGGTTCACGGCCTACGCACAAATTTATTATGTCAGTGTTACTCAAGTTAGCAGATTTGTACCAATCAGATTCTGATTTAAAACTTGGATCTTCTGAAGGCAGATATCCATCTTTTGTCAAGAAATGTTCAACTGTGTATAATGTTGGATTTACCCATCCCCAACAGCCTACGCGATTACCTTTTTGATCATTCATGATAAAATGAGGCAAGGTGGCCCAGTCTATACTTGGGGCTATCTTGTTCATACCCCAAATGAATTCAGTACTTCCCTCATTAGGGCCACAAACTGGAACGTATCTCATCAGCATTACACGTTTTGCAAATTCTTCACCTTTCGGTGTGCTTGTATCCACACCTGGAATTTGTGGCAATGGAATATCATCGGCTTTACGCCTTACTTCAGAACCGGCCAAATCGAAAAGTACGTGTCCTGCATCGTGAGCTTCTTTTATAGCAGTTTCACAAGCCGTTTTGGCCATAAGCCATTTGTTCTTGTCATATGTGAAACTAACGAGTTCTAATCCATATCCTGGAGTTTCGAAGTTCTTGTTCTTCCATGTTTTATCAGGAAACTCACCATTATAAATAGGTGAGGCAACGAGTAATCTTACTTTTGCCTGCAACATTCTGACCATTGCTTTTGTAGCTCTGGAGTAATATTGTGGGTTGGAGTATTTGGTAGGAAGGTCAGGATAAGCCTCATCGCATAGCTTGCACACATAGTCTGCACAATAGTCTATGTGCGAGCGTCCTGGCAAGTCCTCAATTACAAGATTCCTGTCGCCCAACTCGTCCATGATGACAGCGGGGCCATACTGCTCCATTACCCTATAATGAAAATAAGCTTTAAGGAATTTCGCTTCAGCTATGTATTGCTTCTTATCTAGTTCAGACAATTCGGGAATTTCAGCTTCACCTAGGTCTTTAATGAATTGGTTACAATAACCAATTGCGTCGTAATATGATTGCCAGTGATTAATTTGTACATCCATACCTGAAATCTGGTTCCACTGAAACCTTTGTGTTGCGTTACCATTAGATTCTGTAGATACAAATTCATCGCTTGCAAAATTTAAATCAAAAATTCTCAAAGGTTTTACAGCGTCATCACTCTGGATAGGACCATAACAACCATATAAATACTCCAATGCATCCACCTGTGTCAAAAGCATATCTTCCTTTCCAGCTGTTTCAACAGGGACAACATCTAGATAGCTGCAAGATGATAAATTTAGCATAATGGTTGCCGTGGCGGCAAATACGCCGAGTTTTGATTTAGTATTAATTTTCATGACTCAATTTTCTTTAGTTTAAAAATTTAATTGAACTCCAATGTTGAACGTTCTATTCAACGGATAGCTGTTATAGTTAAGTTCCGGATCCCAAAGCTTGAATGGAGACCACACGGCTAAATTATCGCCACTTAAATATATTCTGCAATAAGGAAGTTTATAACCTATTTCCAATGATTTGAACCTCAAGAAATTGCCATTTCTCATCCAAAAGCTACTCGGTTGAACATTGTTAGCTATTTGTGCTTCGGTAACGCCCATTCTTGGCCATTCTACGTTACTGTTATCTGCTCCTTCAACCCAGTGGCTATCTGCTATCCACTGCATTAGGTTTGTCGGCGCATGAGACATTGTTTGAACAAATGGATATATATCTCCATCAACACCGTTAAGCAACATAATCTTTCTTTTTGCAGAACCATTAAAGAATACGCTGAAATCGAAGTTTTTCCACATTACACTCGCACCGAAGCCATACTGTATGCGAGGTACATTACCGTATGAAGAAAGAACCACTTTATCTTCTTCGGATATTTTTCCATCACCATTTACATCCCTATACTTGATATCACCTGGCATTACCGTGCTACCAAAGTCGTTTTGTGTAGCATGTGAGTTGATGTCCTCCCAATCGGTAAATAATCCTTCTGCTATAAAACCTTTTGTACAACTAAGAGGTTTACCTGTATCAGTCTGCCATACATATGGATAGGCCGGTTCGTCCTTGTAAACATACTTATTATTTGTATATGTAAAATTACCCCTAAAGTCAACGGACAAGTCTTTATTAATTTGCTTCCTCCAGTTTGCACTCAGTTCCAAACCTTCGCTGTCAACCTTACCTATGTTTGACCAAGGAACAGCTACTTCATATCCCATTATTCGTGGGAAAGCCCCCCTCTTTAGCAAAATTCTATCTCTTTTGTATTTATAATAATCAACAGTCAAATCTACTTGATTGAATAATCTGATATCTGCTCCTATATCGAACTGCTTCGAACGTTCCCAACATGGATTCTGCACTGGGTACTGCTTAACGCGTGGTCCTTTCCATGTTTGGCTGTTACTTTGATTTGTACCAGACATAAATGCCCAACCGCCATTCAAGTCAATATCATATTTGTATAAGAAATGAGGAGAAGAGCTACCGCCGGTTTCATCACTTCCTACTAGACCGTATGATGTCCTCAGTTTGAAATGATCCACATAGTTTTTGATAGGTTTCCAAAATTCTTCACCACTTACTACCCAACCTAAAGATACGGCAGGAAAAAATTCGTACCTGCTACCTGAATCGATACGCTCGGTTCCGTTGTAACCAAAGTTTACTTCGGCCAGATATTTATGGTCATAATCATAAGTGAAACGACCTGAAAAACCTTGATTCCTATTTGGTAATACAGAACTCCTATATTCCCTCATCATGTACATCAACATACCTGTCACATAATGTTTGCCGAAATTGCGATTGTAGTTTACACGAGTATCAAAATAGAATAGCATATCACCGGCTTTCGAAATACCTGACTCACTAATAAAATCTGTACCTGTCTGAATTTCCTGAAGTAAGTAATCATTGGGGAAATTTGGGTCGAATGTACCATCCACTAACATATAATAATATGGAGTCAAAGAGCGTGTATAATAATTTTGCGACCAGTTGTTAAAGTTTACAAGTGCCGTCAAAGATAATCCTTCAGTCAGGAAGTCCAGTTTTTGATCAAGATTGAGCGATACATTCATCTTGTTCTCATTTGTTTCCTTGAATGAGTTTAACATACTCGCATACGGGTTTGGGAATATGTCTTGCCCCTGTTGATAGGCACTACCAAACAATATGTGTCCACTACCATCATCCGGATACATTACTGGGAACTGTACAGGATTGTTTCGGTAAATAGATCTGAATATATCACCTGACGATGTGTTTGGCGATTTTATATTCGTTATCTGCGTATTCATTCTTAATCCCAACTTGGTGGTTGAGGTTAATTTATAATCGATATTATTCTGAAATGTGTACATCCAGCGGTTATAGTTGTTGTTCATAGAGTAGTTTTGTGGAACATCCAGAATACCACTGTCATGATTGGCCTGCAAACTCATATAATATGTCACTCTTGAGCCACCACCCTGCACATTGATATTTGCCCTTTGACTCTGTGACTTATTTTTGAACATCAAATCATACCAATCTACATTAGGGTAAATATGGGGATACAATCCTGATGCTGTATTTTCAATCAGTTCATTACTATATTTCTGAGTTGCCGAAGGAGTCCTGCTCAACTGAGCCTCGTTGTATAGGGTCATATACGTAACACCATCGGCATATTCTACCTCATTGACAGGTGTCAGGAAAGAATGCTCGTATGTAACGTTGATCTTGGCCTTAGTATTTTCTTGTCCAGTCTTAGTCGTAACTAACATCACACCATTGGCACCGCGCGCACCATAAATAGCTGTAGCCGAAGCATCTTTTAGAATAGAGAAACTTTCTATGCTTTCAGCTGGAATGTTGTTTAAGTCTCCTGATGAGATTTCAACTCCATCCAAAAGTATTAGCGGAGTAGTACGTCCACCAAACGTATTTATACCACGGATATAGAATGAAGATGACGAACCTGGTTCACCACTGCTTGTCATAGAAATTACACCTGACAATTTACCAGCAAGATTATTTGTCAATGATGAGCTTGGCACTTTCAAAGAGTTACCTTTGACTGATGTAATAGCTCCAGTCACTGATACTTTTTTCTGAGTACCGGCACCTACTACAACAACCTCTGCTAACATTTCATTATCCGGAACAAGTTTTACATTAACCAAACCTTGATCTGTAATGTATAGTTCATGCTTCTTATATCCCACATAGCTTATTTCAATCACTGCTCCATCCTTAGGAATTGCGATGGTAAAGTTACCATCAATGTCTGTTATTACTCCGGTTGAGGTACCTTTAACAATCACGTTGGCTCCAATAATAGGAGTACCATCATTTTCATCTACTACAACACCAGACAATGTTCTTTTCAACGAACTTTGCTGCGTTGAATCAGCCATTCGACTATCATGCACAGAAGCCGTAGAAACATCGTCGGACAGTGCATAACTGGCTGCTGTTGTTTCAGCCAACATTCTACCACCACATAGTAGCGGCAAAAGGCTCATGCAAACTACAAACTTTTTTTTCATGTTTTTTAAAATTAGCAATTATATTATTAGCTATTAACTTATATAATATCAGTATGGACTCTTACTGAATATGTCATATAAATTCTTAATATCAAATTTGGGGGTTCGGTCATAATTATATATACCATTCTGTTCTTGCTCTACATCAGTCAGCTGCGTATAACAATATCCACAGATATACTCATCTAGTTCAAGAATAGCTTTTACCTGTCCTGATAGCCTTCTGAAGAATTCTTCCTCTGTTTTAGGCGAAGAACCGTATCCCCAGGCTTCGGAATTATTTCCGCGATGAGATGGAACTACCCATTTTATACCGCCGAATTCGTCAAGTATGTATGGTAAACCTCCATTGTATAAAGGAAATTCAAAGAAATCCGTTTCGCTTCTTTCATTAAATCCTGTGTTGAGTTTTTTATTCCCCATTGTATTATTGGGAGTTTGAAAGTATCCGTGTTCTCCATAAAGAATCTTTTTGAGGTTCTCAGGGTCTTGCTCATACGTGTGTACTGACCAGATGTCGGTCCTGACATGTACACCACCACTTACTGTGTTTATAGGACGTGTGGGATCTATAGTCTTTGTAAGAAAGTATAAATCATTTACAAAACGAGGATATTCATATCTATCAGGGTTCCATTCTTCATTTAAAGGAGTCCAAACAATTAAGGAAGGATGATTTCTATCACGTACTAATATTTCGCACCATTCTTGCAAGAAGTTTCTACCAGCCAGAGGATTATTTGCATCCATTCCCCAACTTGGAGCCTCGCCCCATGTTATATATCCAAGTTTGTCCGCCCAATAATAATAGCGTTCTTCAAATACTTTCTGATGTAATCTCGCTCCATTGAAACCTGCAGCTTTTGATAATAAAATATCATTTTTGAGTGCTTCGTCCGTTGGAGCTGTCCAAATACCGTCAGGATAGAAGCCTTGATCAAGAACCAGACGCTGATAATATGGGGAATTGTTGAGATATATTCTGTTTCCTTCTATATGGATTTTTCTCATACCCGCATAGGAAGAAACTCTGTCTATGACATTCCCTTTATTATCTATAACTTCATATACAAGATCGTAAAGATTAGGATTTTCTGGAGACCACAATCTCAAATTCTTTATAGGAAGCACTATTAAAGCATTATCTGAAGCCCTTACGGTTTTTATGCTTATTTTTTTTCCACCATAACTTAGTGTTATCCTTATAGATTGGTCACTCAGAGCATAAAAGCTAGGTTTCAATACTAATATTTTCTGATCTATATCAGATGTCACCTGCATTCCTTTAAGTCCGTATTTGGATACTGCTTCCATCCATACAGTTTGCCATATCCCCGTAGTTCGAGTATAGACACAACCGTAAGAGTCTGAACGGAGACTTTGTTTGCCCGCAAGTTGAAGTCCGCTTCGTACATCACTTGTAGCTCGTACGACAAGATCATGTTTCCCACCAGCTATGACAAACTTTGTGATATCAATACTGAAAGAAGAATTGCCTCCGAAATGACGGTTGACAAACTTCCCATCAATAAACACCTCACAATTATAATAAACAGCACCGAAATTGAGTAATATATTTTTGCCTTCCCAGTTTGATGGTATTTCTATAGAACGGTGGTACCATACGTTGTTCATAAAATCTTTGTGTCCTACTCCGGATAATTTACTTTCTGGACAAAAGGGAACAATAATTTTGTCATTAAATGATTTTCCAAAATAATACTTCTTCTCTATACCAATGTTTGCAACGTCTATCTGAAAATCCCATACGCCATTAAGATTTTTCCAACTTTCTCGTTCGAACTGCGGACGAGGATATTCATTCCGTGGTAATGTTTCGTTTGAATAAGATACCTCTGAAAATAATAACAGAAATAATGTTATTATATAATTAATGTATTTCATAAATAAAAAAATAAAGAGTTAATAGGTTTATTATTTTTTTACAAAGTAATGGCATTTATCTTGGAATGTAAATACTACAAAGTAATATATGAGTCTGAATTTTATTCTAATATTTTGTATATCAATCAAATATAAGATTATTATACAATGTTTTTATTAGATTTATATATGAAATTTTTAGCGATAAATAATATTTTGAAAGCTGTAAAAGAAATGAAATAAAGAAAAAAACTATGTTGTTTCATAGTTAATATCACAAAAAAATATAACTTTGAATAGTTTTTACAATAACCTTTGGAATATAAAAAGAAGAAATGAAAGAAAGTCAGAAAATATCCGTGTTGCTTATTTTTATAGTGTATTCCATGAGTGTTTCTGCAAAAAGCAGAATAGATTCTCTTTTAAATATTTTAGATATTGAAATCAAAAATTGTCATAAATACGAAGAGGAAAAGAAGGGGCGTATTATGTCATTACGCAACAAGGTGTTCGGCAGTAGCTTTGATTCAGAATATAAATACTATATGGATTTATACAATGAATACATAAGGTTCTGTTATGATTCTGCGCATTATTATTTAAATAAGAGTATAGAGGTATGCGATAAATATAAAAAAGAATTGATAAAGACAGAAACGTTAGCAGAACTATCACATTTGTATGCTCAAACAGGAAATGTAATAGAAGCTTATCAAGTAAACCAAGCTCTACTGAAAAGAAATAGCCTTGACCAATGCAAGGTGAAATACTATATTGCCAACGAAAAACTTTATGATGTTTTAGCAGAAATAAATAAAGGAAGTATGAAAAAAAAATATGAGTCTATAAGAAATTCGTACACTGACTCCATAGACAACAAATATCCTATAAATATGGATAGATATTGGGAACTTAAAATTAATGACTTGTACAAGAAAGGCAAAACTGATGAATGCCATAGAATATGGGAAGAGAATAGCCAATACAGTAGGCAATATGCCGTTTTGGGCTATTATTTAGGTTGTTGTTATATGAACTCAGGGAAAACAGATAAGGCTCTTGAATGTTTTATTATGGCTTCTATTGCGGACGTACGCTCTGCAACAAGAGACCAAGGTGCATTACCTGTAATATCAGAATGCTTGCTTTCAAAAGGATATATAAGAAAGGCATACGAATACATAATATTTTCATGCAACCAAACTTTAAAACATAACGGGAAATTAAGGGTACAATGCGTATTGCCATTACTTGCATCCATAGAAAGCGAATATAATGATTTTATGGCAAAGAGTAGACAAAAATTCATAGTCTGCATATCGTTTATATCTATTTTGTCATTATTGTTACTAATATCATTCGTATATATATATAATCTATACAAGAAAGTTAAGATGGGTAGGAGCGAACTCCAAAAATTATATGAAAACAATATCAAATTAACAGAATCAATAAAATCCATAAATGAACAATTGGAGAGTGCAAACAAAGAACTAAGAATATCAAATACTATAATGGAGAAGTATGTATTGCATTTCATAAAAGAAAGCTCGGATGTGATAGCAAAAATAGGATTATATAATAACAAGCTGAAAAAAATAGCATTAAATTCGAATGCGAAAAATGTATTGAATTTTCTTTCTGAATCCGATTTCGCCAAAATTCATTTAAAAGAGTTGTATAAAGGATTCGATAAGGCTTTCTTACATATATATCCTAATTTTGTGGAGAACTTTAACAATCTGTTGCTGGACGATTACAAGATACATTTGAAAAATAATGAAAGCCTTACAACCGATCTTAGAATATATGCCCTTGAAAAATTAGGCATTGCTGACAATAATGAAATAGCAACTTTCCTTAGGTGTTCTGTAAATACGATATACAATTACAAGACAAAGATAAAAAGTGGATTGAAAGTGAGTAAAAAGGAGTTCGAGGATTTTATCCACGAGAAATAAAGACGCTTGATTTAAATAACATTATTATAAATTACCAAGATTATATTCTTAGAAAATTTAATATATAAGTTCAGTAAATAGTCGTCATTGAGACTGTTTTAAAATAAATTCTGAAGTGTCCCCAAAAAGTTAAAAATTAAACTTTGGGGGCACTTCAGAATAATTATAATTGTATGGGTAAATATATATGCATTTAGGACACAATAATTCTCAATACTTCAATGACTGTAATATTATGTAATAGTATTTTTCTATCATAATCTTATATTCTTGTATTAGTCAGACATGCAAGTGACACTACATCGTAGTTTTTCAATTATCTCTTAAAGATTAAGATAACTCTTGGCATTGCAATAGCAGATATCTTCTATCATACCCTTTATTCTTCCCATTTCAGATTCCGGAAGTATTCCGTTCACCACGTCATTACCAATCATATTACACAAGATTCTGCGGAAATATTCATGACGAGGATATGAAAGGAACGAACGAGAGTCAGTAAGCATACCTACAAAACGGCTCAACAAGCCCTGTTCAGACAAGGCATTCATCTGGCGGAGCATTCCTCCCATCTGGTCGTTAAACCACCAGCCTGAACCGAACTGCATCTTGCCCGGCACACTTCCGTCCTGATAGTTGGCTATCATTGCAGCCACCATATCATTCTCCGACGGATTGATATTATAGAGTATAGTCTTTGCCAGTTTACCTTCTGAGTTCAGGCGGTCGAATATCTTAACCATAGCCTCAGCACATCTGAAATCTCCGATAGTATCAAAGCCTGTATCAGGACCAAGCTTGGCCATCATCCTTGAATTGGTATTACGCAACGGTCCGTAATGATACTGCTGAGTCCATCCTGCCTCCGCATTCATCTCAGAAAGGATAATCAACAGAGCTGTCTGATATTTTGTTTTTTCTTCCTTAGTCAATTCATTACCGCCATATACTTTGTCGAATATCGCTGATATCTCAACCATAGTATAATCAGCAGCAGGTATATCAGCAAGCCCGTGGTCGGCAAGTTTACATCCGTGGTCGGCAAAATACTGATGACGCACTTTCAAAGCCTCAACCAAATCATCAAACTTGGAGATTGTCACCCCACTGGCCTGTGAAAGTTTTTCAAGATAAGCCCTGTATTCGGCTGCTGTAGTGACATTCATGGCCTTGTCCGGTCGCCATGTAGGAAGGACTTTCACTTCAAAACCGGAATCAGCTATCGCCTTATGATACTCCAGCGTATCAACCGGGTCATCAGTTGTACATACAGACTCTACATTATATCTTCTCATCAGTCCGCGGGCTGAGTATTCAGGAGTAGCAAGCAGTTCATTACACTTGTCGTATATCCTTTTTGCCGATGCAGGATTCAGGGTTTCACCTATACCGAAAGCAGTCTTCAATTCAAGATGAGTCCAGTGATAAAGCGGATTACGCAATGTATATGGAACTGTTTCTGCCCATTTCTCAAATTTCTCCCAATCGGAAGTTTCCTTACCTGTGATATACTT
>CALUJF010000030.1 GCA_944320855.1 uncultured Phocaeicola sp. | reverse complement strand
TTTAATGTAGTGGAAAAGGCTTTCCAGACAAAGCCTATGGAGGTAAGCGTACCAAGCTGCCGTCCGAGTGAGTATTTCGGCAAATACGTATTCAACAGGGAGAAAATGTTCAAGTATCTTCCAAGCACAGTTTATGCTAAGCTGGTAGATGCGATGGATCATGGAGCTGCTCTTGACAGGGCTACTGCAGATGAAGTTGCAGCAGGCATGAAACGTTGGGCAAGCGAACTTGGCGCTACTCACTATACACACTGGTTCCAGCCTCTTACTGAAGGAACAGCAGAGAAACATGATGCTTTCGTAGAACACGACGGAAAGGGTGGAATGATGGAAGAATTCTCAGGAAAACTTCTTGTACAGCAGGAACCTGATGCTTCGTCTTTCCCTAACGGTGGTATCCGTAACACTTTCGAAGCTCGTGGATATAGCGCATGGGATCCTTCATCACCGGTATTCGTTGTAGACGATACATTGTGTATTCCTACAGTATTTATAGCATATACAGGCGAGTCGCTTGACTATAAGGCTCCATTGCTTAAGGCTCTTAGCGCTGTAGACAAAGCAGCTGTGGCTGTATGTCATTATTTTGACACTAACGTAAAGAAGGTTACAGCTTTCTTGGGATGGGAACAGGAATATTTCCTTGTTGACGAAGGTTTGTATGCAGCTCGTCCGGACCTGTTGCTTACAGGACGTACACTGATGGGACACGAAGCTTCTAAGAACCAGCAGCTTGAAGACCATTACTTCGGAGCGATTCCTACCAGAGTCGCAGCTTTTATGAAGGATTTGGAAATACAGGCACTTGAACTTGGTATTCCTGTTAAGACCCGTCATAATGAGGTTGCTCCAAACCAGTTTGAGCTTGCTCCTATCTATGAAGAATGTAACCTGGCTGTTGACCATAATATGTTGGTGATGTCGCTTATGCGCAAGGTGGCACGTGCACACGGATTCCGCGTTCTTCTGCATGAAAAACCGTTCAAAGGTGTAAACGGATCAGGAAAACATAACAACTGGTCGCTCGGTACAGATACAGGCGTACTTCTTATGGCTCCGGGAAAAACTACCGAAGAGAACCTGCGTTTCGTGACATTCGTAGTAAATACACTTATGGCTGTTTACAGACATAACGGATTGCTGAAAGCTTCTATCATGAGTGCGACAAACGCTCATCGTCTGGGAGCCAACGAAGCACCTCCTGCAATCATCTCTTCATTCCTTGGTTCACAGTTGAGCAAAGTGCTTGACCATATCGAAGAAAATGCCAACGAAGACTTGGTTTCTCTCGGTGGAAAACAGGGCATGAAGCTTGATATCCCTCAGATTCCTGAATTGCTTATCGACAATACAGACCGTAATCGTACTTCTCCATTCGCATTTACAGGAAACAGATTCGAGTTCCGTGCTGTAGGTTCTGAAGCTAACTGTGCAAGTGCAATGATTGCTTTGAACACTGCTGTAGCAGAACAGCTCGTTATCTTCAAGAATGAAGTTGACGCTCTTATCGAAAAGGGTGAACCTAAGGTTTCTGCACTTCTTCAGGTTTTGCGTAAATATATCAAGGAAAGTAAACCAATCCGTTTCGACGGCAACGGTTACAGCGACGAATGGAAAGAAGAAGCTCTCAAACGTGGATTGGACTGCGAAACAAGTTGTCCGGTTATTTTCGATAACTATCTGAAACCTGAAAGTGTTGCAATGTTCGAAGCTACAGGCGTAATGACACGTAAGGAACTTGAAGCACGCAATGAGGTGAAATGGGAAACTTATACTAAGAAGATTCAGATTGAAGCCCGCGTATTGGGTGATTTGGTAATGAACCATATAGTGCCTGTTGCTATCAGCTATCAGACTAAACTCATTGATAATGTGTTCAAAATGAAGAGCTTGTTCTCGGCTGATGAAGCTGAAAAACTTTCTTCGGGCAATGTTGCTATAATCAAGGAAATTTCTGAACGTACAGCATATATCAAGGAACATGTTGATGCAATGGTTGAAGCTCGTAAGGTGGCAAACAAGATTGCTTCAGAACGTGAAAAGGCTATCGCTTACCATGACAACATCGCTCCTATGCTTGAACTTATACGTTATCATATCGATAAGCTTGAGTTGATTGTTGACGATCAGATGTGGACTTTACCTAAGTATCGTGAGTTATTGTTTATACGATAACATATACGATTCTCTATTTATTGGTTGTTTAATTCAGAGAAAGAGCCGGTACTCCGTGATGGCGTATCGGCTCTGTATTTGTTAAGTATTCTAAGAAATCAGTTTGAATTAATCTCCCAGTAAATATTTGCGCAATTCATCTGTGTCATCTGCAATGAAGTCCGGGTTATATGATTCGAGTTCGGCCTTTGGTCGGAATCCCCAGCTTACGCCTACTGTAGTTATACCGGCATTCTTCCCGGTCTGCATATCTACGCAGGAGTCGCCTATGTAGACGGTATCTTCTTTGGCAATCCCTGTATGTTCGATTATTTCATAAGCTATAGTAGGGTCCGGTTTTGAGGGGACACCTTCTCTCTGTCCAAGTATCAGAGCGAAATCTATGTCCGGGAAGAACTGAAGAACGAGTTTTACTGCAGCTTCCTGATATTTGTTTGATGCCACTCCTATGGCAATATTGTTTCGCTGAAGTTCCTTGAGCAGTTCAACCATTCCGGGGTATGGACGGCTAAGGTCTGAATTATGGACATCGTAATATGGTACGAACTGTGAACGTAATTTTGTTATATATTCTTCGTTGCGTTTGTCTTCAGGAAGTGCACGTTCGAACATTTTGTTTATACCATTTCCAACGAAGAATTTGTACTCCTCTTCCTTGTGTGTAGGAAGTCCGTAGTGCGCAAGTGCAAAGTTTGTAGCAGCTGCAAGGTCGGCTATTGTATCAAGTAATGTGCCGTCCAAATCGAAAATTGCAAGTTTCATGAATAAAGAATTAATTGTCTGATAGTTTATAAATCGACTGCAAACTTACGGAAAATCGTTTGATTTATTATATCTTTGTGAATCTAAAAAGTGATAAAATTATGAAAACACATAGGTTGGGTATAATATTGTTGGTATTTTGTGGTTTTTTGATTTTTGATAATATGAGATTGATGGCTCAGGAGCCTACAGACTGGAGCTCCTGGACTTCGGTTGTCGTGAATCATAAATTTAATCAGTCGCTTAGGGTGATGTCTAAGGTGCAAGTCAGAACAAGGGATGATTTTGGTGCTTTTGAGAGATTTTTTGTAAATGCCGGATTGGGATATAAGGTTTTACCTAAGTGGGAACTGAAGGGTGTATTTGCTTATCATCGCAGGAGCAGTGCTTCTAAGGGAAAATTCAATGCATACAGGTATCATATAGGGTCGGAAGTTGCCTGGAAGAAAGGTGACTTCAGAATACGATGGCGAGAAAGATTCCAGCAGACGTTTGCTTTTGGCGATGCGGAAACGATAATCCGTTCCAGACTGATGTTCGACTATAATATCCCATCGACAATACTGTCACCGTATTTCTCCATTGAGGCTTTCAATGATTTGGAAAATAATGATTCCTTCAGGGCTGAAAGAATACGTTATATGCCTGGATTGAAGATAGATTTAAGTGATATGTATTCGCTGTCGGTATTCTATTGCAGGCAGGATGATATTCCCAGAAAGACAAACATTGCCGGTGTGGAATTCATCATTAATCTGTAAACGGTTTAATTGACTTTTAATTTTTAATTATAAATTTTAAATTCTTAATTATCATGAGTTTTCTTGATTTGGTAAATAAACGCTACTCGGTACGTTCGTACGAAGAACGACAGATAGAAAAAGAAAAAATGGATTACATTATGGAATGCGTACGTTTGGCACCATCAGCTGTAAATTTTCAGCCATGGAAGTTCTATATTGTTACTGACAGAGAAAAACTGGATGCCATAAAGTCTACATACAAGCGCGAGTGGATTCAGTCTGCTCCGTGTATAATTGTGGCGTGTGCCAACCATGATGAGTCGTGGCATAGGCGTTCGGATAACAAAGACCATGCAGACATAGATTTGGCAATAGCCGTAGAGCATTTGTGTCTTGCTGCAGCAGAACAGGGGTTAGGCACTTGCTGGGTATGTAATTTTGATGCATCCTTGTGTCACCAGTTGATGTCATTGCCTGAGAAAATGGAACCGATAGCCCTTATACCAATAGGGTACACTTCAGATACGGAAATCCCGGAGAAAAAGAGAAAAGATATGTGTGAGATATGTACATACATCTAAAGTTTATACTGCTTTTTATGTAAAAAGAAAATCCTTAAGCTAAAAAAGGGATAAAAAATAACGGCAAATGAACATTGTAACAATGCTCGTTTGCCGTTTTGATAAAATGTTTCGCTATATAGGCTTATTTTACTTTTTCTATAGCCTGGCTGATATCCGCAATGATATCGTCTACATTTTCTATACCGACTGACAGACGTATGAGGTCTGGTGCTACTCCGGCTTCAATAAGCTGTTCGTCGCTGAGCTGGCGGTGGGTATGACTTGCCGGATGGAGTACACATGTACGTGCATCAGCCACGTGTGTTACTATGCAAATCATTTTCAGATTGTCCATAAATTCTATTGCCTCTTCACGGCTGCCGTTAAGTCCGAAAGCTATCACACCGCATGAACCGTTAGGTAGATATTTCTGTGCCAGGTCGTAATATTTGTTACTCTTCAGTCCGCAATAGTTAACCCATTTTACTTTAGGATGAGCTTCAAGCCATTCGGCTATTTTCTGTGCGTTTTCGCAGTGGCGAGGCATACGAAGGTGTAAGGTTTCAAGTCCCAAATTCAGCAAGAAGGCGTTTTCTGGCGACTGTATTGAGCCAAGGTCACGCATAAGCTGGACGGTAGCTTTGGTGATATATGCCATTTTGCCAAATGCTTTAGTATAAATCAGTCCGTGGTATGATTCGTCAGGTCTTGTCAATCCCGGGAATTTATCGGCATGAGCTTCCCAGTCGAAATTTCCGCTATCTACAACGGCACCTCCTACACATGTGGCATGACCGTCCATGTATTTTGTAGTAGAGTGTGTCACAATGTCAGCTCCCCATTCAAAAGGACGGCAATTGATAGGTGTAGCAAAAGTGTTGTCAACAATCAATGGTACTCCGTGGCTGTGTGCAATACGTGCAAACTTCTCTATATCCAATACATTTATTCCCGGATTTGAAATAGTTTCTCCGAAAAGACATTTTGTATTAGGACGGAAAGCTTTTGATATTTCCTCTTCGCTGGCATCAGCGTCAACGAAAGTACATTCTATACCAAGTTTCTTCATTGTGACGGCAAACAGGTTGAATGTTCCGCCATAGATTGTGGAAGAGCATACAAAATGATCACCCGCTTCGCAGATATTAAAAACTGCATAGAAATTGGCTGCCTGTCCTGATGATGTAAGCATAGCTCCAACACCACCCTCAAGTGCCGCTATTTTTGAAGCTACAGCGTCGTTTGTAGGATTCTGAAGTCTGGTGTAGAAATATCCGGATTCTTCAAGGTCGAACAGGCGGGCCATCTGTTCGCTTGTTTCGTACTTGAAGGTTGTTGACTGGTATATAGGCAAAACTCTCGGCTCACCCTTTTTAGGCTGCCATCCGGCCTGTACGCATAGGGTTTCTCTACTGAATTTATTTTCCATGATGTTTTATTTTTATTGTATATTTATTTTATTGACGGCAAAATTACTAATATTTCCGTCAATTAGTGGACGAATGATAAAAAAAAGAATTATATTTGAACATTATAACCAAATAAGGATACGAGTATGGAAGACGAAATCAAATTTAAGCATGTAATACCGGCACAAATCCGGTTCAGTGATGTCGATCAGTTCGGACACATGAATAACTCTGTGTATTTCTCTTTGTACGATTTGGCAAAGACTACATACTTCAAGGATGTGTTCGGTAATTTGCACGATTGGAATAAGTTTGGCGTTGTTATAGCCAATATCAACGCTGATTTTATGGCTCCTGTGTTCTTCTCGGATGAGTTGGTGATAGAGACCACTGTCGTACATTTGGGAAATAAGAGCTTGACTTTGCTGCAGCGTGCAATAAACAAGTCAAGCGGTGTAATGAAGTGCCAGTGCCGTACTGTCCTTGTTGGCTATGATGTCAATACAAAGGAACCGGTTCCTATACCTATGATATATAAGAAGGCCATTTGCGATTATGAAGGAAAAACTCTTGAGGAGTTGTCTGAAAAATAATAAACGAACCGTTATAGTCCGAAGATTATAGCGGTTCGTTTTTGTTGTTATATCTATTTCTTGACTTTTACTTCATACAAGTCATTTCGTCTGTCTTTCAGATTTCTTACACTACCGTATGTGTGTAGTTCATTCAGCAGGTCAAGGTCCACGTCCGACACGAGAATCATTTCCGTATTTGGAGTGGCCTCGGCGCGTTTGCCGTCAGTAGGGAAAGTGAAGTCGCAAGGTGTAAATACACCAGACTGAGCGTATTGGATGTCCATGTTATGCACGCGTGGCAGGTTTCCTACACTTCCTGCTATTACAACGAAACATTCGTTCTCTATCGCTCTGGCATGGGCGCAAACCTTCACTCGGCTATAGGCGTTTTGTGTATCGGTCATGAAAGGAACGAAAAGGATTTGCATTCCCTGGTCAGCCATTATGCGCGATAGCTCCGGAAATTCCACGTCGTAGCATATCAGTACACCGATTTTTGCACAGTCTGTTTCAAATGTCTTAATGGAACGTCCTCCTGTAAGTCCCCAGCTTTTTGTCTCATCCGGAGTTACGTGTATTTTCTCGTACATTTCAGTTGTACCGTCGCGTCGGCACAGAAAACCGACATTGTACAGTCGTCCGTCTTCTTTGATGAGAGGCATACTTCCTGTAATGATATTGATATTATAGCTTATGGCTAATTTAATGAAACGTTCGCGAATTTCGTCTGTATATGCTGCAAGTCCGCGGATTGCTTCCGATTCCGCTTCGTTGTTGAAACGTGCCATAAGCGGTGCGTTGAAGTATTCCGGAAAAAGGATAAAGTCGCTCTTATAGTCGGAAACGGCATCAACGAAAAATTCCACTTGTTCGAAAAGGTCGTCAAGAGTCTTATACGAACGCATTTGCCACTGAACGAGTCCTACGCGTACCGAGGTCTTAGGACTGATATATTCCTGCGTTGGTGGCTGGTAATAGATGTTATCCCATTGTAACAGACATGCGTAGTGTCTTGACTCTTCATCATTAGGAAGATAATTGCGCATGACCTTACGGACGTGAAAATCGTTCGATAGCTGGAATGTCAATACAGGGTCATAGATTTCCTTTTGTCTGACCTTGTCAATGTATTCTTTAGGACGCATCTTGTCGGCATATTTGTGATAGTTCGGTATTCTGCCGCCGAACATGATAGCTTTCAGGTTCAGTTCCTCGCACAGTTCCTTGCGATATTCGTACATACGTCGTGCCAGTCGCAGGCCTCTGTATTGCGGATGTATGAATACCTCAATACCATATAGAATGTTTCCTTTTGGATTATGTGTGTTGAATGTTTCCTTTCCTGTAACCTGAGCGTAGGTATGATCGTTCTTTACGTCGTCATAGTTTACGATTATAGAGAGTGCGCATCCCACTATCTTTTCGTCCACTACAGTTACTATCTGTCCTTCAGGGAAAATCTTGATAAGTTTTTCAATCTGTTTGTGTGTCCAGAACACATCGCTCCCGTCTGTGTAAACACGTGTGAATGATTGTGCCAGTTGGTCGTAGTCATCGATTTGCAGATTCCTTATCTGCACTTTGTTGATTTTTAGTGAGTCCATATTTTTATGTTATGATATATCTTTTCTCTTAGTTCTATAAGAAAATATCTCCAATACCACAATGGGCATTGGAGATACTGATAAATGATTTCCGATTTATTTAAATGATTTTTTGTATATGTCCAAAACTTCTTCGTCTGTGAGCGGGCGTACATCGAATCTGTAGAAACCTCCTGCCATGTCTCTGGCGTTTGTCACCATTTCAGGCAGGTCCTCTTCTTTCATACCCCAGTCGCTGAGTTTCAGGTCGTCCATTCCACATTCTTTTTTCATGAGAATCAGAGCCTCGATAAAGTCGCTCGGTCTGTTACTCTTCTTTTGTGTCATTATTTCAGCCATTTTCATGTAGCGTTTCATGCAGTCGTTTCTGAATGTCTCGAAGTAAGCTTCGCTCAATGCAATAAGTCCTGCTCCGTGTGGAAGTTCAGGGTATTTTGCACTCATGGCATGTTCCAGCGCATGTTGTGACACGCATCTTGATGTCGCTTCCACTAATCCTGCGAGAGTGCTTCCCCATGCCACTTTTGCTCTGGCTTTCAGGTTACGTCCGTCTTTTACTGCAACCGGCAGGTATTTATAAAGAAGTCTGACTGCTTCGAGTGCGTAGAGGTCGCTTATAGGTGTAGCACAATTTGCAATAAAGCCTTCCGAAGCATGGAAGAATGCGTCAAATCCCTGATAAGCTGTCAGTTGAGGTGGAACAGAAAGCATCATTTCCGGGTCTACGATTGACAGTTTTGGGAATGTATATTGGCATCCGAAACCTATCTTCTCAGTTTTCTCTGTGTTTGTTATAACTGTCCATGGGTCTACTTCTGTACCTGTACCGGCTGTGGTAGGTATGGCTATAATGGGCAGTGCACCTTTGACAGGGCGTCCTTTGCCCGAGCCGCTCTGGATGTAGTCCCAATAGTCACCGTCATTGCATGCCATTACTGCTATGGCCTTGGCTGAGTCGATGGAACTGCCACCTCCGAGTCCGACGAGCATGTCGCATTTCATTTCACGGCAGATGGCTGCACCTTCCATAACGTGGTCTTTTATAGGGTTTGGAAGAATCTTGTCGTATACTATTGAATCCACATCGTTTTCTTTAAGCAGTTCAATCACCTTGTCCAAATAGCCGTATTTGCGCATTGATGAACCTGCAGAGATAACAATCATGGCTTTCTTTCCGGGTAGTTGCTCTGTGGCAAGATTCTTAATTTCGCCACATCCGAACATCAACTTGGTAGGTATGTTCAGACTGAAAACAGGATTTGTATTCATAATGTCTTTAGTTTAAAAATTCGTATTTTCAAAATTAAGCAATTATGTTGATAATAGGTCATGCTTAGAGTTAAAAAATACTATTCAATCATAGGCAATGATGATAAATATTCGTTGTTGCATAATTTAGTGGTACCTTTGCAGCCTGTAAAAAACAGTATATGCAATGAAAACTATAAAAAAAAGTTTCCCTGTTGTAGGAATGAGCTGTGCCGGATGTTCGGCTCGCGTTGATAAGACTTTAAACAAACAACCCGGGATAATAAGTGCATCGGTAAATCTTGCTGCAGCTATGGCTACAGTGGAGTATAATCCTGAGGAATGTACACCGGAGCAGTTGAAGGAAGCTGTTCAGAAAATAGGTTTCGACCTTATCATAGAGGAAAAGAAAGAAATGCAGAAGGAAGTGGATGAAGTTCGCAAGAATCATTACAAGTTGTTGAAAATGCGTACTTTGCTCGCTGTCGTACTCTCTGTTCCTGTATCAGTGATAGCTATGTTTTTTCATGATATGCCATATGCATTGCAAATAATGGCAGTGCTTTCCGCCATTGTGGTTTTCGGATTGGGGAACAGGTTTTTCTTGAATGCCTGGAAACTTCTCATAAAAGGAGGAGCCAATATGGATACACTTGTGGCTTTAAGTACAGGGATTTCCTACTTTTTCAGTTTGTTAAATATGTTTTTCCCTGAATACCTTCTCCGTCATGGGATAACTCCTCATGTCTATTTTGAGGCGGCTTCAATGATTGTGGCCTTTATTCTTCTTGGTCGTACTTTGGAGGACAGGGCTAAGGGAAATACAGCTGATGCGATAAAGAAACTTATGGGACTCCGGCCTAAGAAAGTTACAGTGATGATAAACGGAACTGAGATGGAAACCGATATAGACCGGCTGATGGTGGGCGATACGGTAGTGGTAAAGCCTGGTGAGCGTATTGCTGTAGACGGAACCGTTGTTACCGGAACATCGTATGTGGACGAAAGCATGTTGAGCGGAGAGCCTGTAGCTGTATTGAAGGAGAAAGGTTCCAAAGTGTTTGCAGGAACAATCAATCAAAAAGGAAGTTTCAGGTTCGTAGCCGAGAAAGTTGGCAGTGAAACAGTTTTAGCACAAATTATCAAGATGGTTCAGGAGGCTCAGGGAAGTAAGGCGCCTGTACAGAAACTTGTGGACAGAGTGGCAGGTATATTTGTTCCTGTTATCATATCAGTAGCTTTGCTTTCGTTTGTTCTTTGGGTCGCTTTTGATGCGGAAAGCGGACTTACTCATGGTTTTCTTGCTGCTGTGACAGTATTGGTAGTTGCTTGCCCATGTGCTTTGGGGCTTGCTACACCTACAGCCATTATGGTAGGTATAGGCAAGGGGGCAGAGATGGGAATATTAATTAAAGATGCAGACAGTCTGGAGATAGCCCGCAAGGTTGATACTGTGGTACTTGATAAAACGGGAACTATCACCGAAGGCACTCCCGTTGCTACAGACTGGGTGTGGACTGATGAAAGCGAGGAACTGAAACCTATATTATGCGGACTGGAGAAACATTCCGAGCATCCGTTGGCTATGGCGGTAGTACATGGTCTTGGAGTGGAAGCAGCTGAGATAACCGGTTTTGAAAGTATTACAGGAATGGGAGTGAAGGGGCTGTATGAAGGGAGAACATACATTGCAGGAAACAGGCGTTTGATTTCATCATGCGGAATAGTCGTTCCTGCAGAAATGGAAGAAAAAGCGTCATTGCTTTCATCTCAAGGTAAGACGGTTATATGGTTTGCCGATAATGAGAGAGTATTGTGCCTCTGTGCCATAACAGATAAGATGAAAGAAACTTCTGCCGGGGCCATAGATAGATTACAGAATATGGGTATAAAGGTGGTGATGCTTACGGGAGATGCAGATGCTCCGGCACGCTATATGGCTGAACTGTCCGGAGTGGACGAGTATAAGGCTGAAGTCACTCCTCAGCAAAAGGCTGAATTTGTCCGCTTGTTACGTTCGCAAGGAAATATCGTTGCGATGGTTGGCGACGGGATAAACGATAGTGCAGCCCTTGCCGAGGCTGATTTGAGTATCGCCATGGGAAAGGGTAGCGACATAGCCATGGATGTGGCAAAGGTGACGATTATTTCATCCAACCTTGAGAAGATAGCAGACACTATAAGTCTTTCGCGACATACGGTACGGACTATCCGTAAGAATCTGTTCTGGGCATTTATATATAATATAATAGGTGTACCTGTAGCAGCAGGTGCCTTATATCCTATAAACGGTTTTCTGCTTAATCCGATGATTGCAAGTGCCGCAATGGCTATGAGTAGTGTCAGTGTCGTGACTAACAGCTTAAGACTGAGGAGGTTTAATAAATAACTACCTGCGTTTACAATACTTTTCTGTAATTGTCAGAACTTCTTTACCCTGATATGGCAATAAGGTTCGCCGCCTGTCTTGTCGTAGTAATGTTGGTGATATTCTTCAGCCTTCCAGAATTGTGATGCCGGGGTGAGGGCAGTATTGACTTCATAACCTTTATCCCGTAAGATGGAAGTCACCTTTTCTGCTTCTTCTTTTTGAGAATTGTCAAGATAAAAAATCTCACTTCTGTATTGTGGACCTATGTCGGGGCCTTGTCCGTCTGTCTGTGCAGGGTCATGTATCTCAAAGAACAGTTTGCATAAATCCGTATATGAAATCTTTTCGGCATCGTATTCCACCAATACAGCTTCCGCATGTCCGGTAGTGTGAGCCTTTACTTCCTGATATGTAGGGTTTTCTTTATGTCCGCCAATGTATCCTACTGTGGTGCTTATTACGCCTGTTGCCTTTTCCATCTGGTGCTGTACGCCCCAGAAACATCCGCAGGCAAAAATCGCTTTTTCAGTTTTCATGATTTTTGTTTGTTTTATAAATGTAGATTTCTCATTCTTTAAGCAAATCGCCTATTGCTGCTATAAATGCAGTCGCTTTTGGAAGTAATTCATCTATTTCTTCAGCACTTGAATAGGCGAAATCATCATAATCACTACTATGTCTTCTTTCAAAAAGTAGAGAGAAATACCTTCCTAATTCTTTGGGTAAACGACCGGTTGCTACAAAATGCATTCCTATCATTTGTTTTACACCAGAATGTGTTCCCGGATTTATTCCGTGTTGAATAAGTATGGCAACTGCAGCATAGTAACATGCATAATACAGGCGGTTTACAGCAGTGTTATAATAACCTTGTTGTTTAAGAAAAGGAATTTCTGCCAATGTTTCGTTTGCTCTTTTATAACACAATACCTTCATTTTTAACATTAATGTGGAAAGGGGTCAGGAAAGGTATGTTCTCCCACATCTTTTTCAATATAACTCTTGCGTTAATTTGCACACCGGTTTCTATTTCAATGTCATAAAGTGGAGCGATAATTCTTTCTTCTTCTGCTACAGACAGATGATTGCCGTCCACCAGTACTAATAAGTCTATGTCACTATCCGGTCTGGCATCTCCACGAGCTTCACTTCCGTACAGAATAGCTTTTGCATTTGGGGCTACCTGACGCATTGCTTTACGAATTCGTTCAACTATTTGTGGACGTTTCATTTCATTTGGATTTTTTGATTCAGAACAAAGTTATACAAGAAAAATTATAAATACAAGAAAAACAGGGTATAAACGTGTTAAGAAAGTTTTTTTAGGAGAATTGTTTTATAAATGAATGTACAAACATACAAAAAGATTTTAACTTGTGTCACCATATATCCGTTTATCTGTTACCTTTGCGAAATAAACCATTGAAAACTTATCATTATGAGGAAAATAATATTACTTTTCATTATATCTTTTTCGGCTTTGTTTCATTCTTACGGACAGACGTATAATGAGATAGTGGAACGTGCCATGAAATGTGCTTTGGGCGACAGTCTTGTTCAGGCTGAACAGCTTTTTCGACAAGCATTGAAATTGGATCCGAACAACGCACGCAATGCATTGCTCTTTTCTAATTTAGGAACTGTACTTAAGCGAATGGGGCGCACTGATGAGGCTATAGAGTCATATACTATGGCTCTAAACATCACTCCGTATTCTACGGCCATGCTTCTTAACCGCGGTACTCTCTATCTTGATAAGGGACTTGATTCGAAGGCATATGTCGATTTCTGCAATGTGATAGACCTTATACCTGAGAATGTTGAGGCACGTCTTTATCGTGCATATATTTATATGCAGCGTCGCGAATACAAGGAGGCAAGAATCGACTATAATGTGATTGTCGGGAAAGAACCGTCGCACAAGGCGGCCCGAATCGGTATTGCAATGCTTGACCAGCTTGAAGGCAATCTCACCGCTGCACGTGACAAACTGAATCTTCTGATTGGTGAGTTTCCGGACGATGCATCACTTCTTGTCATGAGGGCTAATCTTGATTTGGAGAGGGGATATCCGGAGTCGGCTGTTCTTGATTTGGAGGAGGCTTTGCGCATTAATCCTGACGATGCGGAAACTATGGTGCAGTTAGGTGATGTCTATCTTTCTTTAAAGGAAAAAGACAAGGCGCTAAATGCATATGAAAAGGCAATAAGTCTTGGAATACCACGCTCTGCCCTCATGGAACAGATAAAGAAATGCAAGTAATAATATCAGAGTCCGTAAGCTTAATCGGTGTTGATTTAAAGCTCTTTTTCTGTAATGAACAGTGTAATATTACTGCTCTTACCGTCTGTAGTAGTAAACTGTATGGAGTATATTCCTTTCTTCAGTTTTCTGATTAATTCTTCGGGTTTACATTCCGTTCTGAATAGTTCCATTCCGGTTATGTCGTTCACTATTATAAGTTGTCCTTCTTCTGTTTCCGGCAGCTTGTTTATGCATACTGTCCTGTCCGTTGTATCAGGCTTGTTCAGCTCTAAAGGAATACTTTCGTTACCGAATCTGTCCAATGAGCTTACAGCCCAGTATCGTTTGCTACAGTCTTTGGTGCTATATGCGAAAATATTAGAATAAGTCATGACACATTTGATATTCTCTGCATTATCTGTGTCTATGGGATAAAAATCAGATGCATAAACGCGGTATGATATTCCTCCTCTTTTGTATGAACCTGGTTTTTCCCATTTCAAGACAATACTATCTGCTGTATAAGATATATTTCCGTTACAGGGTGGAGTTGGTGGAATGCTGTCCTGCCATGTCATAGGTGGTACGGCAGCCGGTGAAGAGTAGAATTTGTGCGTCAGGCTGTCCGTAAGTCCGCAAGTGTTTTTCATCAGAAATTCGTTTCTGAAGAAAGCCTGTCCGTCTAATCTGTTATTTCTGATGAAATGTATCTGCCTCATTATCTCGTCAATATCCCATTCTTTGGCTTTATGTTCGAGAAAATATACTCCCAATCCGGGCACAACCCATCGGCCGTGTTTGTTTTCCTGCCAGTCGAGAGCGAACGGATAAAACTGATTGTCGCGGAAATACATCATAGGGAATACTGCATCATGTATGCCTGATTCCATCCATAGCTTTGCGTCCTGAAATACGGCATTGTATGCATTCCAGCCTTTCGAACTGTATCTGCGCGTATCGTTGTATTTGCCTACAGGAGAACTGCTTACCTTCACCCACGGCTTTATATTCTTTACTTCATTATGGATTCTTCTTATTATTTCTGTGATATTATCCCTGCGCCATTGTGCAATGCTTTTTCCTTTTCCGTATTTTTTGAATGTCTTTGTGTCTGGAAAGTTTTCTCCGTTTTCCGGATATCTGATATAATCTAAATGTATTCCGTCTACATCATAATTCATGACAATTTCCTTTGCTATGGCAGATATATATCCGGCCGTTTCAGGATTTCCCGGATCAAGATACCATGCCCTTTTGAAGTGGATGCACATTGACGGCTTTTTCTTTACAACAGATTTATTGCCAAGCAGTTTTACCTGTCTGTCATTTCCGGCCGGGATGCATACCATCCACGCATGAAGTTCCATACCGCGCTTGTGGCATTCTTCGATGGCAAATTTCAGAGGGTCATATCCCGGATTGCCACCTGTTCTTCCGGTAAGTGATTCTGCGAAACTTTCGTATATCGAAGGATAGATTACGTCGCCCCTCAGTCTGGTCTGAAACAGAACGGTGTTGAAATTGGCTCTTTTCAGCATGTCTAAATGTCTGCATAGTTCTTCTTTCTGCTGCTTGATACCATATTCTGAAGTGGCTTTTGTCTTAGGCCAGTCAAGACCTCCTATAGTCGTTATCCATGCAGCTCTTATTTCATATTTGGGGGATGCAGAAATATTTGATATGAATATTATCAACAGGGATATAAAAGTTATGATTCTTTGCATATTATTGAATTTTGTATGCAAAGATAGTGAGAGTTTGCCAAAAAAACTTCTTTATGGTGCTAATATGTGATTTTATGTTTCATATCTTACTAAATAACATTATTTTTGCAACTCGAGACGATAAAAATCAAACAAAAAATATTATGATAACATTTAGTTTAGCTTTAGTATTACTTATTGTAGGTTATCTGGTTTACGGAAAGTATGTAGACAAATTATTCAAACCGGATTCATCACGCAAGACTCCTGCCGTAACTATGGCCGATGGGGTGGATTTTATTCCTCTTCCTACGTGGAAGATTTTCATGATTCAGTTTCTTAACATTGCCGGTCTTGGTCCTATTTTCGGGGCTATAATGGGGGCACAGTTCGGTACGGCATCCTATCTTTGGATAGTCTTCGGTACTATATTTGCCGGTGCAGTTCATGATTTCTTTTCAGGTGCGCTCTCTATCCGCAATTCGGGCGAAAGTCTTCCTGAGATTATCGGACGATATCTCGGTCTGACAACAAAGAAAGTGGCATGTATATTTACCGTACTGCTTATGATACTTGTAGGTGCGGTGTTCGTGTCAGGTCCGGCAGAACTGCTTGCCGGTATGACTCCTGATTATATGGATATGTATTTCTGGATGGTAGTGATATTCATTTATTACATCCTTGCCACAATGCTTCCTATTGACAAAATCATCGGCCGCATCTATCCTCTGTTTGCTTTTGCCCTGCTGTTTATGGCTGTAGGAATCCTTGTAATGCTTTATGTCAAATCGCCTGAACTGCCTGAAATGTGGAACGGTTTCGGAACAAAATATGAGAAGAATCCTATCTTCCCTATGATGTTCATCTCTATCGCTTGTGGGGCAATAAGCGGTTTCCATGCCACACAGTCGCCGCTTATGGCCAGGTGTATGGTAAATGAGAAACATTGTCGTCCTATTTTCTATGGCGCAATGGTGACTGAAGGTATAGTAGCTTTGATATGGGCTGCGGCTGCTACATATTTCTTCCACGAAAACGGGATTGTGGACAAGGCTACAGGTATAGCTTATTCGGGTGCAAAGGTGGCTACGGATATTTCAAATCAGTGGCTCGGAACTTTCGGTGGAATACTTGCCATATTGGGTATTGTGGCGGCTCCTATCACCAGCGGTGACACTGCACTTCGTTCCGCACGACTTATAGTTGCCGATTTCCTCGGTATCGAACAGCGCAGCATTCTAAAACGTCTGCTGATATGTATTCCTATCTTCCTTCTTACAGTGGGACTACTTGTGTTCAGTTTCAGTAATGCAGAAGGATTCAAGATTATATGGCGATACTTTGCATGGTGTAACCAGACGCTTTCCGTATTTACACTATGGGCTATAACGGTCTATCTGGTCAAGAATAAGAAGAACTATTGGGTGACTCTCATTCCTGCCTTGTTTATGACATGCGTATGCTCCACATATATATTGATAGCGCCGGAAGGTTTCAGTCTTTCGCCGGCTGTATCTTATTGGGGAGGAGCAGCATGTGTTATAATAGCTGCAATATGGTTTGTAGCATGGTATAGAAAATCTGTTAAACACTAAAAATAGAGATGAAGAAAAGTTTAGTCGTATTAGCCTTTATGGCTTTACCTGGGTTTATGTTAGCCCAAAAGAAAGGTTTTGATTACAAATTCTATGGTCAGGTTCGTACCGACCTGTTTTATAACTCAAGGGCCAACTCGGAAACAGTTGACGGATTGTTCTATATGTATCCGAAAGATATTTCCAATGATGCCGACGGAAAAGACCTGAACAGTTTTGCCAACGGTGGATTTTATACGTTGTATTCGCGCCTTGGAATAGATGTAAAAGGTCCTGAACTTATGGGAAAGATAAAGACTTCGGCTAAGTTGGAAGTAGATTTCCGAGGCTCAGGTACTTCATTTTCGATGTTCCGAATGCGTCATGTATATTTCAATCTCGACTGGGGTAAATCTGCTTTGCTTGTAGGTCAGACATGGCATCCTCTTTATGGTGATGTGGCTCCGGACATTCTGAATTTGAATATGGGTGCTCCGTTTCAGCCTTTCAGCCGTGCTCCACAGTTGAGGTATAGATTTACCACTCAGGGATTTGTGCTTACTGCATCAGCAATATGGCAGTCGCAGTATCTTTCTGTAGGCCCGGCAAACAACACTCCTGGAACCACAGCAACTGCTAAAAGCCAGAATTTCATAAAGAACAGTTGTGTGCCGGAATTTTATTTTGGAGCTGACTACAGAACTCTTGGTATGATTCTTGGAGCAGGAGTGCATGTTTCGTCTATGACTCCGCGCACACAGTCTGAAACTGATAATGGAATATATAAGGTGAACGAACGCATCACAGGCGTTTCCGGTGAGGCTCATTTGAAATACGTGAAAAATAAATTTTCGTTCTCGGCAAAGGCTTTATTAAGTACAAACCTTACAATGACAAGTACAGTTGGCGGATACGGAGTGACTCATGTAGATACACGTACAGGCGAGCAGGAATATGCACCGCTGAGAGTTTCTCATTCGTGGGTGAACATGGTTTACGGAAGCAAGTTGCGTTTCGGCGTTTTTGGCGGTTATCTGAAAAATCTTGGAGCCAAAGATGAAATAACAAGCCTTATCGGGACAGGTACAAATCTTGACCAATTGTCAACGGCTACCGCCGAACTTACTTATAATATTCCACACTGGAAATTCGGCGCGGAATATTCATGGATAGGTGCGTGGTATGGCAGTAACGATGCAAAGGGAAAGGTAGTTGATACACACCTTGTAAAGAATAACCGTATAGTATTTACGGCAATGTTCCAGTTCTGATTTATCTTCGGTGATGTCTATTTCGTGTTAATTGAATGTTCAGTAGCCGTTCAGTAAACATCCAATGAACGGCTAATGAACGATTTTTGAAATAACAGTGATAAAGAAAAAGCCGGTTTCGAGCGAACGAAACTGGCTTTTATATTAGTAATGAAAATAATCAATATTATTTGTCGCCACGGATAGCAGCGATACCCGGAAGGATTTTACCTTCGATAGCTTCAAGCAAAGCACCACCACCAGTAGAGATGTATGATACCTGGTCAGCCATACCGAACTTGTTGATACAAGCTACTGAGTCACCACCACCGATGAGTGAGAATGCACCTTCTTTAGTAGCTTCAGCGATAGCTTCTGCGATTACTTTAGAACCACCTGCGAAGTTGTCCATTTCGAATACACCGGCAGGACCGTTCCACAAGATAGTTTTTGCACCCTTGATAGCAGCCTTGAATTCTTCGCGAGTCTTAGGACCTGCATCAAGACCCATCCATCCGTCAGGAATATTGCTGTCGTCGCAAACCTGAGTGTTTGCGTCGTTAGAGAAAGCGTCAGCAGCGATACAGTCGCAACCCAATACAAGGTTTACACCTTTAGCTTTAGCTTTTTCGATGATGTCAAGAGCCAACTGAAGTTTGTCGTCTTCTACCAATGAGTTACCGATTTTACCACCTTTAGCTTTAGCGAAAGTAAATGCCATACCACCGCAGAGAATCAGGTTATCAACTTTATCCATCAAGTTTTCGATGATACCGATCTTAGTAGAAACCTTAGAACCACCCATGATAGCAGTGAAAGGACGTTTGATATCTTTCAATACGTTGTCAACGGCCTGAACTTCTTTTTCCATCAGGTAGCCCAACATCTTGTGGTCTGCATCGAAGTAGTCAGCGATAACAGCTGTAGAAGCGTGTTTACGGTGAGCAGTACCGAATGCGTCCATAACGTAGCAGTCAGCGTATGAAGCAAGAGTCTTGGCGAATTCTTTCTGACGAGCTTTCATTTCTTTCTTAGCGTCTTCGTAAGCAGGATCTTCTTTTTCGATACCTACTGGCTTACCTTCTTCTTCAGGATAGAAACGAAGGTTTTCAAGCAAAAGAACTTCACCTGGTTTAAGAGCTGCGGCAGCTTCAGAAGCTTTTGCACAGTCAGGAGCGAATTTAACTTCAACGCCAAGAGCTGCAGAAACAGCGTCAACAATCTGGCTCAAAGAATATTTAGCGTTTACTTTGCCTTTTGGTTTACCCATGTGTGACATGATAATCAAAGCACCACCGTCAGCAAGGATTTTTTTCAATGTAGGAAGAGCACCGCGGATACGAGTGTCGTCTGTGATTTTACCTTCTTCATTCAAAGGCACGTTGAAGTCAACGCGAACGATTGCCTTTTTACCGGCAAAGTTGAATTTGTCAATTGTCATCATAATCGTAATATTTTTAATTAAAGAGTTTTTTCTTTATTTCTTAGACGCTCGCAAAGTTAACAAAAAAATATTACAGATAATGAAATGTGATAATTATTTTCATGGGGATTATAATTTCACATTGTTCTATTGATTGTAATATTAAGGAATATATATAAGTGTTATCTTGCTTTTCATGATTATCAGTGTGTTGCCTTATACCATGATGTATTGGTATAGTTGTTTGCCTTCTTGTTGTAACTTGGTTCGGAAGTAGTTATTCCGCAATATGTACTAATTGGAATCGGATTGATGCTGCTTGCAGAATAAAACTTTTCAGTATGTGCCTTGTAGGGAACTACTTTGTCGAGTATCTCTGTGAATGCTGCATATGTATCATCATTCTCTCCGCATAGATTCTTTACATAGTCGGCAAAGTCGTAGAAGATAGTCGGCGAATATCCGTCCATAGGCTGAATAAGTTCTTCTTTTGAACTGTCGAATGAAAGAATGGAATTTATGATTTTCATTATCGATGCCATATTGTCCAGTTCTCTGCAGTCGGTAATGCCTATTGTGCCATAAGGGTATTTGTATGTGGAGTAGAAACTGTAAAACCCATTACAGATACTCTGATAGTCAGGATTCTTATCCAACAGATATTTACCAATCAAGGCGTAAGGCATGCCATAGGCCATAATTTCGGTGGGACATGCTATGATATGATTGGTTACATATCTTAAATCGTATGCTACTTCAATATTCGACATATAGCAGTCATCGAACATGATGTATTCCATTTTGATGTCATTTTTCGATATGCTTTTGGCTAATGTAGCAATGTCTGTCTGGTATTCCGCAGACAAGCCTCCGAAAAAGCGTGTCATAGGTCTTTCAGTGTATTCCCAGTGGTATTTGAATGTTTCTTTTGTGCGCGATGATGAATAGTCCACCGGAAGCCATCCCATGCCATGACATCCTATTATCATGGAATAGCTTTCTGCCGGAGCAAATGATTTCATGTCGCTGATTATGTCTGTAAGCCCGGTTTCGGTAGTGAATTGCGGATTGCTGTATTCTTTCAGGATGTTGCGCTTACATATACCTTTATTATATACTATTTCAAACATTTCCGCTTCCAAAGCACTTGTAGACATAAATACTATCACTTTTTCCTGTTCAAGTCCTTTCTCCGCTATGGCCCTTTCTAAGTCTGTTATGTTATCGTAGAAATAGCTCGTAAGGTTTGTAGACCATGGAAGGTACATGAATACAGTCCTTTCTGTTATTTCCGGTTCGTTATCTTCTTTTCTGCACGAAAGGAAGATTATGGAGAGGAGAAGTATGAGTATATATTGGGTATGTTTCATTGTAAAACTAAAGATATTGATATAAAATGTTTTTATCAGATTACAAACTTAATAATATCTTTTCATCTTTCAGAATAAAATGTCAGGGAAAATATTATGCGCTATTCTTTATAGGTAACCTTGAACGGTAAAACCTGAAAGACTCTCCTGTCGGCTGTGGTCAGTTCGAGCTTGTATGAGATGGAACTTCCGTTTCCTTTTTCGATAAGTGTCTGCAATGTTTCTTTTGGAAGAAGTTCTTTCAGATAGAGTTTGCCGCTCTGTAAATGTATGAGTCTTGCTTTCTTGTCGGTATCGACAACGAGCATGTACGAAGTGTTATAATGTCCGGCATATCCATCACGGGTGGTAGTCTCTATGCTTGAGTTTTCATAGCTTAGTGGCCTGTTTTCAGATGGTTCAATGAATTCCATATTCTTGTTGAATACCACTTCGTCGTAGCTCAAATCATAGATGTCCGTACCCTTCGGCTCCATTTCTTCGTCTGTTGAGAAAAGGCTGAATTCAAAATGCCTGAACCTGTCTGATACAGTTATGTAGGCTCCGTTTGTAATCAATTTTATTTTGACATGGTCCCCATTGCATGTTATTTCGCATGATTCTTCGTTTATTGCTTTTACGGTATATAAATCGTTGTAAGAAAGAACGTCAAATTCAAATTCATTACCGGATATGATATTGACTTCGTCGTTAATAGATGTAGTCAGGCTTTTTATATTTGATAAATCAGTAGGGTAGGCGTTCTGTACTTCTGTCAATTCCTTGCTACTCATACGTTTGTAGGTGGAGTAACCGTAAATATTTACTCCGTCTGCACGAATGCCGAGATAATCAATTACTTTCATAATATCTCCTTTTAAGGACACAATACGCATTACCAAATGGCCGTTTTTACTGATTCTGTTACCATCCTCATAATCATAGGCATATGTATGATATCCATGAGCCGGAAAAGCATCCACATACATGTATTCTTTTAATGATTCAGATGACTCGAAATAGTACTGGCTTGGTCCTCCTCCTATCAAATCTTCATAATAGTCTTTGGTAGAACATTTTCCGTCGCTGTCTATCTCATGTGTAATAACGTGTTTCCATCCATATCCTACGACTGACGATTCAAATTCTTCTGTTGAGATATTGGCGACATCAGGCATATAACATTCACCGTTCGCGTCGAAAGAAAAAGTAGGATAGATATCTTCCTTGTTGCATGATGCAAAGGCAACGGCACATAAAAGTGCTATAATGAATGAGTGAAGTTTCATAATCGTATACATTGTGATTTGATTTCAATTATGCTATAAAGTTGAGTATTTAGTGCAGATATTTTTGTCGTTTGACAGCTGTGGGCTGAATTGCTGACACGTGTCGGCAGAATTACTGACAGCTGTCAGCAGAATAGCCGACACGTGTCGGCAGAAGAAAACGAGTGCTTGTTTTATTGAATCTGGTACGACACGGCTACAGCTCTTACTCCAGCTTCCGGATATTCTTCCTGATAATACTGTGTGAGGTCTTTGTAGAACCATGGCACTAATGCCGGACCGACAGATGTACTTCTTGTCGGACTGCATAGGAATACATCATATTTTATTACGTTTTCTTTGTCTTCCGGATTCTTGCCTATGATGAAAGTCCATTCCATATATCCACCTATCGTTCCGTCAGGCTTGAGATTTTTGTACGATTCAGGAATTTCTGCTACTTCCTTGTTCGCTTTTTCGATGAATCCCTGCATAACTATATTTTTATATTCATCAATAAGAAACCATCTTGTCCAGCTGTTGTCCATATAGCAATTCAGACCGTTGAAAGTAACCATAGGATTGATGTTTATATCCTCCTATATGGGGGCATTGTCGTCAGCATCTATGTAGTATTTGAATTCCGGATTGACAGTAGCGCAATATTCACTGTAGAACCAGTCCGGAATGAAATTGTCAGGAACACCTTCCGATGTCTTTTTCTCTTTCGATATAGTTTCAATAAGATTGTATTCCGTCCATGCAGGCTCGCCCATACTATGGTCAAGATAACTTGTCTCGCTTATACGGAGTGTATATTCATATCCGGCTTCGTATTCAAATCCCTCTATATACGCAAGTTGTTCCCATTCGGCCGAATGCTCTTTCAGTATCGCATATACGTCTGATACATAGTTGTTTCCGCAGGAAAAAACCAATCCCGTAACTTTTTCAGATGCTACGGTGATAGTATATTCCTTATAGTCTGTTATTTTTCTGCCCTCTTCCTTTTCGCATCCTGCCAGTCCGATTATAAGCAGTAGTGACATTATTGTTGCAAATATTGTTTTCATAACTGTGTTTTAATGGTATAACGCAAAAATAGCTTTTTATGGATAGAATATCAATGTTTTGTATGTTTTTTGAGAGATAAAAAGGACTTTTCTTAACATAGGTTTATTGGTAATAACCACGCTTCGTAATATAAAAAGGAAAATATGAACAGTGAAAGCGAAAATGTCGTAGCGATTGTCTGAACCTAACCCTCTAACTTTGCGCCGGATAAACAAGATAAACGATATGAAAAGACTATTACTTAATTTTGCTCTTGCCTGTTCGCTTTTTCCTCTTGGAGCGCAACAGGTATTGACATTGGAAGAGTGTTTGCAGATAGGTATTGAGAATAACCTTACACTGCAGACCAAGCGCAACGAAATTATTAAGGGAAAGCACAGTATTTCGGAGAATCGGTCGAAACTGTTGCCGCAAATCAATGCGGTAGCATCTTTCAACGACAATTTCAACCCTCCCGTTTCAGTGACAGACGGCTCTGCATACGGCAATCCTTATAATGTGACAAAGACACTGCAGTATAATGCGTCTGCAGGACTGCAACTACAGATGCCTCTTTATAACCAGACCATCTATACAGCCATGTCGGTTACTAAGATGATGGATGAAATCAATACTCTCTCTTACGACAAGGCACGCGAGGACCTGATAATGCAAATCACAAAGATGTATTACCTGGGCCAGAGTACTGCCGAACAGATTTCCATAGTGAAAGAAAACATTACTCGTCTGGAGGAATTGAGGGACATCACCACCGCTTTCTTCGACAATGGTATGGCGATGGAAGTGGATGTGAAGCGAGTAAATATCAATCTTGAAAATCTTCAGGTACAGTATGACAATGCCGTGGCAATGCTCACTCAGCAAATCAATATGCTGAAATATGTGATAGACTATCCTGCTGAAACGGACATCACACTCACTCCGGTTGATACAGAGAGCATCATTCCTGTAGAAATGAGTGGTCTGTACGAAGGTCAGCCTGAACTGGAACTGCTGAAGAAACAAAGTACACTGGCAGAGAAACAGAAGAAGATGATTTCGCAGGGATACATTCCTTCACTGTCGCTCACCGGAAGTTTCATGTATTCAGCCTTTACAGACAAGGCAAAGAACTGGTTTCATGACGGACCGTCAAGCAAATGGTACAACTCATCAGGAATAGGTCTGACACTCAGAGTACCGATATTCGACGGACTGGACAAACGGTCGAAGATAAGAAAGGCGAAACTTGATATTGAAAATGCAAAACTGTCGTACGAAAACGCTCTGAAAAGTTTCAGAACCCAGTATCTGAACGCCACGAACGACCTTATGAACAGCCGCCGTAATTTCACCAAGCAAAAAGACAACTACCTGTTGGCAGAAGACGTTTACGAAGTAACTTCCGACCGTTATCGTGAAGGTGTGGCATCAATGACAGAAGTACTTCAGGACGAAATGCGTATGAGCGAGGCACAGAACAACTATGTGACTGCACATTACAATTACCGTGTAAATAATCTTACAATGCTGAAACTTACAGGAAAACTTGAGACATTATTAAAATAATAGTAAACAAGGTTTCGGTTACAAGTTGTTAGAAGGTTCTCCATCCGGACGGTAACCTTGTTAACTTGTCAACTCGTCAACTTGTCACCTATATAAATAACTTCAAATAAAAATCGATATGGAAACAAAAGAACTTGATATAAAGAAAAATACACTTGAGCAACAAGCTGCAAAACTCAGAAAACAACGCCGCCGCCAGATGCTGGCAAGTACATTCGGAATTATAATCCTCCTTGCAGGACTATATCAGATTGGAATGATGTTCTTCAGTTACAAACTGAACGAAACAAGTAACGACGCACAGATAGAACAATACATCTCGCCGGTAAACCTCCGTGCTTCGGGATATATAAAGAAGGTGTATTTCACCGAACATCAGACAGTGAAGAAAGGCGACACACTGATGGTTCTCGACGACAGAGAGTATCGCATTCGCGTTATGGAAGCTGAGGCTGCACTGAAAGATGCCATGGCAGGAGCTTCTGTTATAGGTCAGACACTCCAGACAACAAAGGCCTCCGCTTCGGTTTATGAGGCTTCAATCTCGGAAGTGGAAATCCGTCTGGCTAAATTGGACAAGGACCGCAAGCGTTACGAAAATCTTCTTCAGAGAAATGCTGCCACACCTATCCAGCTGGAACAGATAGAGACAGAATATGAGGCAACGAAGAAAAAGCTCGTGGCACTGAAACGACAGCAGGATGCAGCAATGTCGGGAGTGAACGAGGTTTCTACCCGCCGACAGAACATGGAAGCTGCCATACAACGCGCACAGGCTGCACTCGACATGGCAAGGCTCAATCTTTCATACACAGTGGTTACAGCGCCGTGCGACGGACAGTTGGGACGCCGTGCCATAGAGGAAGGACAGTTCATTTCTGCCGGACAGACCATAACCTACATATTGCCTGACACACAGAAATGGGTGATAGCCAACTATAAGGAAACACAGGTGGAAAATCTTCATATAGGCCAGGAGGTAACACTCACTGTAGATGCTATAAGCGACAAGGAATTCAAAGGAAAGATTACAGCCATATCCGGTGCCACAGGTTCAAAATACTCGCTCGTTCCTACCGACAATTCAGCCGGAAACTTTGTGAAGATACGCCAGCGTGTCCCAGTAAGAATAGATTTTGAAGGCCTGAGCAAGGAAGACAATGAACGTCTTGCTGCCGGAATGATGGTTATTGTGAAAGCAAAGTTATGATTTTAGTTAACAAGGCTTCAGTTACAAGTTGCTAGAAGGTTTTCCATCCGGACGGAACCGACGGTCAGTGAAGCTAAACCTTGTCAACTCGTCAACTTGTCAACTCGTTTCCTAAAAACGATATATATGCAAAGAAATTATCCATTCTATAATTGGGTTCCCAAACCTTTAGGTATCATCCTGCTGATACTGCTTTTCATCCCGATACTGACTGTGGGCGGAGTATATACAGCCAACAGCGGTGAGATGACAAGCGGACTGGGAATCCAGTCGGAGCATATCCAGTTCGTGGGGTTCGTCACCTCAATAGGTATGGCAGCCTTCGCTCCATTCTTCTATCAGCTGGTATGTATCCGTCGTGAAAAGATGATGTGCGTGGTGGGCTTCTCGCTCTTGTACATCCTCAGTTATGTGTGTGCTGTTACAGACAGCATCTTCCTTCTCGCATTGTGCAGCCTTATCATGGGTTTCCTGCGTATGGTGCTTATGATGGTGAACCTCTTTACCCTGATAAAATATGCTTTCGGAATGGAGGCTACAAGGAATATCACTCCCGGAATGGAACCGACCACGGAAGAAGGCTGGGATGCTCTTGATGCAGAAAAAAGCAAGAGTATGCCTATCATTTACCTATTCTTTATGATACTCGGACAGATAGGAACATCGCTCACAGCATGGCTGGCATATGAATATCAGTGGCAGGACGTGTATTACTACATGATGGGAATGACGCTTGCAGCCATACTTATTATAATGGTGACAATGCCGTATCATAGCTATAACAGCCGACGCTTCCCTATCAATTTTCGCAAGTTCGGCAGTGTGGCTGTGTTCAGCGCTATGATGACATGCATCGTCTATGTACTGGTTTACGGCAAGACTCTCGACTGGTATTCCGATTCTACAATAGTCCGTTCCACAGTGCTTGCCGTGGTGTTCGGTGCAGCTTTCTTCTATATGGAGTCTTCCGGACGTTCACCGTATTTCATGACGGAAGTTTTCCGGCTGCGCACCATAAACATGGGTATCGTACTTTTCCTTCTGCTGATGATATTCAATACCAGTTCCATGTTTGTCAATGTCTTCACCGGAGTAGGCATGAAGATAGACAACTGGCAGAATGCCGCCCTTGGCAACTGGAGCATATTAGGATATTTCATAGGAGCTGTGATAGCCATAATATTAGGCTCAAAGGGAGTGAAACTGAAATATCTTTTCGGTATGGGCTTTCTTCTGATAGGAATGTCTGCGCTGTTCATGTATTTCGAGGTTCAGACAGCCGGACTGTATGAGAGGATGAAATATCCGGTGATAATCCGTTCGGCAGGAATGATGCTTATATATTCACTTGCAGCTGTACATGCCAATCAGCGCATGCCATACAAGTATCTTTCCACATGGATTTGCATAATGCTCTCTGTGCGTATGGTGCTTGGACCATGTATAGGAACGGCACTTTACACCAATGTTCTTCAGCACCGTCAGCAGCACTATATCACGCGATTTGCACATGATGTAGATAGGGTAGAAGCACAGAATGCCGCTTCGTACGACCAGACAGTGCGAGGAATGCGCTATCAGGGTAAGAGTGAAACCGAGGCAGAGAATATGGCTGCCATATCCGCTAAGGGAAAGGTGCAGGTTCAGGCTACACTTTCAGCCGTAAAGGAAATGTCCGGCTGGACATTCTACGGATGTATGATCTCGATGCTTTTCGTTCTTGTTTATCCATATCGTAAGAGGAAATTATCGGCTTAGCGTGAAATTTTTCCGCTAAGTCCGGTAATTTTTACTAACTTAGCCGTTGTTTAGATACAAGGCTTCAGTTGACAAGTTAATACAAAGGTTTTTATATATGAACATAAACCTCGTCAACTTGTAACTGGTACCTTGTCAACTAATTAAAGGCTTATGGTAAACAGTTCAGAAAGATTAATGAAACTGGAAGAAAAAATATCCGGTCAGTCCGATGTATGTTCATCGGGAGGACCGGTTTTTGATTTTCCGGAAAGTATGAAAAAAGGGTTTGTCAATTTTGGTATAGGTCTGATTGTATGCCATACCGGTAAGTTTGATTTCAATCTTTCCGGTGAACAGTATTCAGCAAAAAAGGGTGAAACCGTTTTCATTCATGAAGGTTCCTTTTTTCGTATAACCGGTCAGTCTGAAAATCTGGAAGTAAGTATCATTATATATAAGGTAGCACCTATACGTGATGTTCTCGGTAATATGGTTTATTCCGTACATCTCTACTCGCAGATGTCGCCCGAAACACATTGTGTCTGGAATACCGGCGATGAGGATGATGTGGCGGGATATATATCACTTATTGGGACAGAACAGCCGCAGCAGGATGACTTTTTCCCTGTTTATGAAAAACGTCTTCTTTTATTGTCACTTACATATCGTCTTTGTTCCGTATTTCAGAAGAAATTCCTTTCCGGAAACTCGGTAGGAGCAAGACGCACGGAAATATTCCTCCGTCTCATTCAGCTTATCGACCGTTATTTCATGTCCGAACGTGGAGTGGAATTTTATGCCTACAAACTGTTTCTTTCTCCAAAATATCTTTCGGGAGTGTCAAAAACTGTCTGCGGATATACTGTTCAGGAACTCGTGTTCAAAGCCATAATCCGTAAGTCAATGGCTATGCTCGACAGTACAAACAAGACAGTACAGGAAATTTCAGAAGATTTTAATTTTCCAAACCCTTCCAGTTTCGGAACATTTTTCAAGAAACAGGTGGGGATGTCACCCCAAAAATATAGGGATAGAAAAGGGTAATTTCAGTATCTGAAATATACTATAAAAAAACGCCTCGTCGTTTGAACTAAAACGTTTCGTCGTTTTATGTCGAATGACGGGGCGTTTTAAATAGTGATAAGAATTCTAATTTATATAATAGGTTTTACAACTTCAACTCTCATGCCAAGAGCATTCATTATTCTATAGAATGTGGCTACACTTGGCGTTATCATTCCTTTTTCTATACGCGAAATATATGATTTTGTTACGTTTATACGTTCAGCAAGTTCAGATTGTGTCATTTTAGCCTCTTTTCTTGCATCAATTAATATTTGGCTTGTATAGAAAGCGTATGCTTCTTCGTCAAACTTTGCACGTTCCTGAGTTCCGTGTTTTCCGTATTTACGTTCAAGTACAGCACTATAGTCATTTATTTGATGATTGTTTGTCTCCATAATATGCCTCCTTTAAAATAACCATCATATGTTATGATTCTACGTTTCATGAGACAAAAATAGTAAAAGTTTCAATATAATACAACTTTTGCTTACAACAATCATATAAATGCCAATATCGACCAGATTTTTTTGTGCATATCCCAATTATTCTATCGCACATAATTCCCTGTAAAGCCTCTGTACCGGCAGCCCCATAACATTGAAATAAGAACCGTTTATGCGTGAAACTCCGATAAATCCTATCCACTCCTGGATGCCGTATGCTCCGGCTTTATCGTATGGCTTGTAGTTGTCTATATAGAAATTTATTTCTTCGTCTTTCAGGGTGTCGAAAGTGACATCTGATACAGAACTGAAGCTTCTCTGAAACTCTCGTGTGGTGATGCTTACTCCGGTCATTACCTGATGCGTATGGCCTGACAGGATTTTCAGCATCCGTACTGCATCTTCCCTGTCTTTAGGCTTGCCGAGAACTTCGCCGTCGGCATGGACTATTGTATCGGCTGTTATCACGAGGTCATTTTCTGCCATAAACGGGCGATTGGCCGCTGCTTTTATGCGTGAGATAAATTCCGGTATTTCACTTCCCCTAAGGTGTGGAGGATAGCTTTCATCAACGCCTTTTATCAGTTTTACTTCGTAATTGATACCCAAACCGGAGAGCAGTTCGCGGCGGCGTGGAGAGTTTGATGCTAATATTATATTGTATTTCTTTAGATTGTCTAACATATGTTTTTTAGTTTTTTAGTTTAAAGTTTTTGAGTTTACCATCCGAATGCTTCTTCGTGCGACATCCATTTGCCTTGGGCACGGAGAACCTGTTCTATCACGTCGCGACCACAGCCCTGACCTCCTGCACGATGGGATATGTACTTGCACACAGCCTTGATGTCGGGTGCGGCATCGGCCGGACAGCAGGGAAGGCCTACAAGGCGAAGTACTTCATAGTCAGGAATATCATCGCCCATATATAGAACTTCTTCCGGCTTAAGGTCGTATTTCTTCATCAGTTCGTTGTATTCCTTGGTCTTTACGGATGCTCCCATACATACGTCTTTTACACCTAAACCTTCGAACCTCAGTCTTACGGCTTCGGTACGTCCACCGGTGATTATAGCTACATGGAGTCCGCATTTCACAGCCAGCTGTATGGCATATCCGTCCTTGATGTTTACCATTCGCATAGGTTCTCCGTTGGGATGGAGAGGTACGGTGTCGCCGCTCAAAACTCCGTCTACATCGAAGAAAAGGGCTTTTATCTTTGTAAGGTCGTAGTTTATCATAATGAATGTCTATTTATTGTTTTCCTGGAATTTGTGGATGCTTTCGCTTATGCGTCTGTACAGTTCTGCTATCTCCGGCTCGTCTTTAAGCATTGACAGATGACTGTCCATTATATTGCGGTCGTTGCGCTGTGCCGGTCCTGTCTGTGCGGAAACAGGGGGAAGATGATGAACTTTCTCTGCTGTTTCATCTATAAGCGGGAGCATTGCACTGAATGGCAGGCCGTGGGAAGAAAGCAGATGTTCGCAGATGGAGTACATATGGTTGGCAAAATTGCATGCAAAGACAGCCGATATGTGCAGATACTTTCTTTGCTCTGATGAGGCTTCGAACACATGACTGCTTACCAATGATGCTGTCCTGATGAGTATTTCTGTATCGGCTTTGGTGTTGGCCTCGACAAAGAAATGAACGTTTTCGAAGTCTACTTTTCTCTGTTTGCTGAATGTCTGCATAGGGTAGAGGACCCCGTATCTGTCTGTCAGTACTTTCCAGATGTCGATGGAAACACTGCCGGCTGTGTGTACAAAGAGTGCATTGCGGTTGCACTTTACCAGTTCTGGAAGAATTTCTTCCAGGACTGAGTCTTTCAATGAAACGATATAGATATCTGCCTCGCTGTCGACGGAGGTGATGTCTGTGGTGTAAGGACAGCCTATGCTCTCGGCAAGTGTTCTTGCCGACTCCTGAGTCCTGCTGTAAATCATTCTTATTCTGCATCCGGCCTCATGAAATGCTCTGCCCAAGTGGGTTGCTACGTTTCCGGCACCTATTAATACTATTGAAGGACTGTACGATGAATGTTCTGTCATTATTTACCTCCGTATTTGTTGATATGGATTTTTTCCCATTGAAGGTGTGATTCGTCGAAAGGCTTTCTTTCCATGCCTTTGTGTCCGATGGCTATGATTGATAATGCCTGAAGCTGGAGAGGAAGGTCGAGCACTTCGTGTACATACTCGTTTGAAGGTACTCCGCTTGCCGTGAATCTTTCGCGCAACTGTACCCAGCAGCTACCCAATCCGAGATCTTCGGCCTGCAACTGTATCATGATGGATGCTATGGATGCATCTTCAATCCATACATCGCTCACCATAGGGTCGGCTGTCACAACTATTGCCAATGCCGCATCTTTTATGAACGATGAGCTTGCTTCCTTACAGTATGACAGTTTTTCCAGTATCTCCTTATCGTCTACGGCAATGAACTGCCAGCAGTTTGTGCGTTTCGATGTAGGTGACATGAGTGCAGCCTTAAGTAGTGTTACCACTTCTTCCTGGGTAAGTTCTTCTGTTGTGAATTTGCGCATGCTGCGTCTTGATTTTATGAGGTCGCTGAAATTTTCCATATGTGAAATTTTAAAATGATAGTCACAAATATAGGATTTTCGTTTCAAAAGTTAAAATTTTTTATGTAAATTTGCGATATATGGCAATACGTTTGGTTACATACGAGCATTCAGAAGCGTTGCCTCACCTTCCTGGGAAGAACGTGTTTCATTCGGTCAGCCTGTTTCGGATTCTTGAGCGGACTCCCGGATACAGTCCTTTCATGCTCGTGGCTTTCGATGGTGACAGACCTATCGGCAAACTGTTGTGTGTAGAACGGAAATCATGGTTTATAAAAAGGTGTATTATATATGATACCGGTGAGTATTTCGATACGGATATCAGACATGATTTGATTTTTGATGAATTGCTTTCTTATCTTACTAATCGGAATAAAGACAATTTCTCCATCATAGAGTTCAGAAATCTCAGCGAGGCTCTGTTCGGCTACCGTTATTTCAGAAAGAACGGATATTTCCCTATACGGCGACTGAGGGTGATTAATTCCATCCATCATGCTACTATTGACAAGTGGATGGGGGCATCGAGAAAGCGCCAGATACAGTGTGGGTTGAAAAATGGGGCAGAGATGGGTGTTGCTGATGAAAAAGAACAGGTCATTACTTTCTTCAGAATGCTGAAAAAGTATTATTCGTCTAAGGTCTTCAAGTATTTTCCGGCTATTGATTTTTTTACTGCACTTTTGGAACAGGGGGACGGAAGTGACGAGATAGGTAAAATATTTACTGTTTCTTATAATGGAAAGATAATAGGAGGTTCGTGCTGTCTGTTTTCGGACGATACGGTTTATATGCTTTTCTCAGGTGGGATGAGGAAGAGTTATCCGTCTTTGTATCCGGGTGTGTTGGCCGTATGGAAGGCCATGTTGTATTCCAGAGAGAAAGGTTACAGTCATTTTGAATTCATAGATGCCGGTTTGCCTTTCAAGAAATATGGATATCGTGATTTTATATTGAGATTCGGAGGCAAGCAGTTGAGTACACGACGTTGGTACAGGCTGAAATGGGGATGGCTTAACAGGATAATGGAAAAGATATATGTATAGCGTTGTTTTTGTCAACTTAAGTTTTCAAAATAAACATTCAGACGTTATAAAAAGGTAATAAGGGAAAATATTAAAGAAAAAAGTTTCGTATTTTAATCCAAATTTCTTTTCTTTGTCTAATAGAATTTATGAACTTTAATTTAATATCAAAAAAACAACATCATTATGAAAATATCTCATATTGAACATTTGGGCATTGCTGTAAACAGTATCGAAGAAGCCCTCCCATATTATGAAAATGTATTGGGATTGAAATGTTATAACATCGAAACCGTTGAAGACCAGAAAGTTAGAACTGCATTTCTGAAATGTGGTGAAACAAAAATAGAACTCCTTGAACCTACAGGCCCGGAAAGTACTATTGCCAAGTTCATAGAAAACAGGGGAATGGGTGTACATCATGTTGCGTTTGCCGTAGAAGATGGTGTGGCAAATGCTTTGGCAGATGCTGAAGGTAAAGGTATTCGTCTTATAGACAAGGCGCCACGAAAGGGGGCCGAAAACCTTAATATCGCTTTCCTTCATCCGAAATCAACAATGGGGGTATTGACTGAACTATGTGAGAAATAAAAAACGGATGGAGAAGATGACTGGAATAAGTTTTTTATAAATAATTGATTGAAGAGTCTGTTTGCATACTGTTTATGCAAGCGGACTCTTCAACTTGTTTTTATAAGGAATATTGCTCTGTCCGACTAATGTTATTATAAACTTTAAAAATACTTATAACTATGAGTAATCAATTGGAAAAAGTGAAAGAGCTTATCGAACTGCGTACCCAGGCTCGTCTGGGTGGTGGCGAAAAAGCTATCGAAAAACAGCATGCTAAAGGTAAATATACAGCACGTGAACGTATCTCGATGTTGCTTGACGAAGGTAGTTTCGAAGAACTTGATATGTTCGTAAAACATCGTTGCACTAATTTCGGCATGGACAAGAAACATTATCTTGGTGACGGTGTCGTTACCGGTTACGGTACTATCGAAGGCCGATTGGTGTATGTATTTGCACAGGATTTCACCGTTTCTGCAGGTTCGCTGTCGGAAACAATGTCGCAGAAAATATGCAAGGTGATGGATATGGCCATGAAGATGGGTGCTCCATGTATCGGACTTAACGACTCGGGTGGTGCACGTATCCAGGAAGGTATTAACGCTTTGGCCGGTTATGCTGAAATATTCCAGCGTAATATCCTTGCTTCTGGTGTTATTCCTCAGATCTCAGGTATTTTCGGTCCTTGTGCCGGTGGTGCTGTTTATTCTCCGGCTTTGACAGACTTTACTCTTATGATGGAAGGTACATCTTATATGTTCCTTACAGGTCCTAAGGTGGTTAAGACTGTGACTGGTGAAGATGTGTCACAGGAAGACCTTGGTGGTGCAAGCGTTCACTCAACACGTTCCGGTGTTACTCATTTTACAGCTTCTACTGAAGAAGAAGGTCTGGCTCTTATCCGTAAACTTTTGAGCTATATTCCTCAGAACAATCTTGAAGAAGCTCCTTATGTTGACTGTACAGACCCTATCGACCGTCTGGAAGATTCTCTTAACGAGATTATCCCTGACAGTGCAAATAAGGCTTACGATATGTACGAAGTAATCGGTGCAATTGTCGATAACGGCGAGTTCCTTGAAGTTCAGAGAGATTTTGCTAAGAATATCATTATCGGTTTTGCACGTTTCAACGGACAGTCTGTTGGTATCGTTGCCAACCAGCCTAAGTTCCTTGCAGGTGTGCTTGACTGCAATGCTTCACGTAAGGGGGCACGTTTCGTTCGTTTCTGCGATGCCTTCAATATTCCTATCGTTTCGCTTGTTGACGTTCCGGGATTCTTGCCTGGAACAGGTCAGGAATACAATGCGGTTATCCTTCACGGAGCTAAATTGCTTTATGCTTATGGTGAGGCTACAGTGCCTAAGGTTACTATCACTCTGCGTAAGTCGTATGGTGGTTCGCACATTGTGATGAGCTGTAAGCAGTTGCGCGGCGACATGAACTATGCATGGCCTACTGCCGAAATTGCCGTTATGGGTGGTGCGGGTGCTGTAGAAGTGCTTTATGCTAAGGAAGCTAAGGAAGCTGAAGACCCTAAAGCATTCATGGCTGAAAAAGAAGCTGAATATACTAAACTGTTTGCAAATCCTTATAATGCAGCTAAATATGGTTATATCGACGATGTGATTGAACCTCGTAACACTCGTTTCCGTATTATCCGTGCATTGCAGCAGTTGCAGACCAAGAAACTTACTAATCCGTCGAAGAAACACGGTAATATTCCTTTGTAATAAACTAAATTCTGAAAGTATTATGAGAAAATTTAATATCGGAATATTCCTTTCTTTGATGCTGTTGATGGCTTTTTCGTCCTGTAAGGAGCAAAAGCCTAACAATAAAGTAGTCATCAATGAAGTGCTGGTGGACAATCAGAGCAACTTCCAGGATGATTACGGATTGCACAGCGGATGGATAGAAATATTCAACAAGTCGTATAGCAGCGCTGATTTGGCAGGATGCTTGCTCCGTGTAAGCTCACAGCCGGGTGATACTGCCACTTATTTTATTCCAAAAGGTGATGT
>CALUJF010000029.1 GCA_944320855.1 uncultured Phocaeicola sp. | reverse complement strand
TCTACATAGGCAAACCGTTACCTGAGTTCCAAAAGAAAATGGGTACTACAGACCGTATCCAGCTGAACGATAAATTCTCTGAATCAAATGAAGTTCAGGATTATATCTATCAGGAACGTGAAAATATGAAAGAAGAAGACAAACCTTTCATGACAGTATCATTGAAAGTTGATGCTAAAACTAAGATGGGTATTGTACAGGAGGTTAAACAGGCTCTTCGTCAGGCATACGCTTTGAAAATCAACTATTCTGCAACACAGCGTCAGTAATAGTAAATTGATAAATTAAAAAAAAGAGTTACTCAATCGGGTAACTCTTTTTTTATGCTCTTATTGAAACTATTGTACAGAATAGACTTTGCTGTGTATCTCTGACTTTATTGTATCGAAGACATCATCTATTGACTCATCACCGGAATACATTACGTGCATAGGTATTGGAGTTCCACCCGTTCTGTATGGCGGCTGAACATACGGTTTGGTACAAACCTTAAATCCGTTTCTCTCATAAAATCCTATGCGTCGTTTACTCATTTCATCCTCCGGGAGTTCTACTTCAAGCACAATCCTCGCATCCTTGAAATCTCTTTGCAGCGCCTGCATTATAGCCTTACCGTAACCTCTGTTTCTTACATCAGGCGATGTAGCAAGATGCTCGACATAATAGAAACCGTCAAGTTTCCAAATAGTAATCAGACCGATATTTACCTCATCATCTGTTATCAGATATGGTGTAAACAAAGGATTATTATCGGTATAGTATCTCTGCATATCGTCATTCCTCCTTTCCTCAACCGGAAAAGATTCATGCAATAAATCTTCAACAAACCCATATTGTGGGTCAGAAGTCTTAATAGGTAGAAATCTAATCATATGTATTCAATTATTGGTTATTTGGTATAAAAATCAATCAGACGCTGTAAAGCTTCTTGACATACAGGACAGAAAGCTTTAGCTTCGTTTGTTCGCATCCTGCAATCAGGAGTAGGACGATAAATACCCTTCTTACTGTAACCGGCACCTTCGTACGCCCCTACCTCTTCACAGGAATTATAATTGTCCTTAGTAACTTTTGTCGGAACAGATACTCCTTCAGGTATCATATCTTTCCACTTACTTTCAAAATCCGTCATTGTAGTGATGTTCTGTTCCCATGGCTCAACATCATACGGATACAGGGGAGATGGAGCATCAGTGTATGCATATTCATCGGCCAAACCTCCGAAACTATGTCCGAATTCATGTACTACAACAGGTTCAAACATAAAATGATGGGCAGTAGTCAAAGTAAAAGAATTGTATATACCGCCTCCGCCGTAAGTATCAGTATTGGCAAGAATAATGATATGTTCGTACGGAATGCCTGCAAGCCAATCATGGATATCATTCACACTACTTGAAGTCAGATATCTGTCAGAATAGAAAGTGTCAAAATGCGAACTGACAGCTGTAGATTTCCATTCATTCTTTCTCGGGATGCTTACACCGCTGTCAGCGGATTGTGAAGCAACGGCAAGTACATTAAAATGATGCTTGTTTTCCTTGAAAGGAGAATGAGTGAAAATAGCGTCACAGGCCTTCTGCGCATCACGATAGAACGTATCCATTTCTGATTCTGTATAACCTTCGGCCATTATAACTACATCGATACACTGGTCCGGCGAGCCATTGTTCATCAGATATTTATAAGGAGTTACATTCTTAATCCCGGTACTTCTAATCAATATATCGTCCGGATTGACAGTATGAGTGAAAGAAGCCGACACCTCCTGTCGTGCATTAAACAAATCGACCGTAACCAATGCCTCCTTTTTCGGGAAAGGCATCAGAAATGTATTCTCATATCCTTTGCTGAGTGTTGCCGATTCAGCCTCCCCCAGCCATTCCTGAAAAAGACTTGAAAATGAATTTCTATAAATCACAACTCCCGTTTCCTTATCCCTCACGGTTATCTGTCCGTTTCCGGCCAAAGGCAATTCATCGAGATGCTTTCTTCTGCCGGCCCAACCATCGAAACTCTTTAGCTCGTCCAATACGACATATTGATTTTTTTTATCACCGGTGAACAAATAGTCAACTCTGAGTGTTTTATCTATGAAAAAGTTCTCAAACTCCTGAGAATTAACAGAAGAACACAGCGTGCATCCTAAGAAAAATGATAAAAAAGCTTTTGTCATAATAATTAAAATGTGGTTTTGTGTATAATATATATAAAAAAATAAACTATCTGTCACAAAGATAATTAAATATAAAACAATTATACGAACTTTATTAATATAGTTTGAATAAAAATACTACCTTTGTATAAATTAAAATTTTTAGAAATGGCACATCATCAGTTGGACAGTTTGGATGAAAAGATTCTGCAAATGATAGCAGAAAACGCACGTATCCCTTTTTTGGAAGTTGCAAGAGCTTGTAACGTTTCCGGTGCTGCAATACACCAGAGAATTCAGAAGCTCACATATCTTGGTATTTTGAAAGGGTCTGAATTTATAATTGACCCGGAGAAAATCGGTTATGAAACTTGTGCTTACATAGGATTATATCTTAAAGATCCTGCACAGTTTGACACAGTAACAGAAGAACTGAAAAAGATTCCGGAAGTAGTGGAATGTCATTTCACTACAGGACAGTATGACATGTTTATAAAAATCTACGCCAAAAACAATCATCACCTCCTGAGCATCATTCATGACAAACTACAGCCACTCGGATTGTCCCGTTCGGAAACAATTATATCATTCCATGAGGCAATCAAACGCCAGATGCCTATAATCGATCTGGCGAATGATGATGAATAAAATTATTTCTTGCGTTCATAATCACAAAAACTATATGAGTAGAGATGCTTTTCATCAGTTGAATGGCATTCTCTACTTTTTTCTTTCCATACGTCAAGCGATATTTCCGGGAAGAAAGCATCCGCGTCCTTTTCGCAATCGTCTATCTCTGTGATATACAGACGGTCGGCAACAGACATAGCTTCCTTATACAGGCTTGCACCTCCTATAATGAACACCTCAATCTCATCTTTGCATGCTTCCAATGCCTCTTCAAGGCTATGGAAACACTCTGCTCCGGGGAATGTTATGTCCTGACTGCTCAGAACGATATTCCTTCTGTTTGGCAGGGCACCCTTAGGCAGAGATTCAAAGGTCTTACGCCCCATGATTATGGTATGGCCTGTAGTCAGAGTCTTGAATCTTTTCAGGTCGTTTGGGAGCCAGTACAGGAGTTCGTTCTTATATCCTATACCGTTATTCTTGTTTATAGCTACAATAATCGAAATCATAAAAAATCAGTCCGTTAATAATTATACAGAAACCTTACCGGCAATGTGTGGCCACGGGTCATAGTTCTCAAGCTGGAAATCCTCGTACTTGAAACTGAAAATATCCTTTACGTCAGGATTGATTTTCATCACAGGAAGCGGACGTGGAACTCTTGAAAGCTGCAAATCAACCTGTTCCAAATGGTTCAGATAGATATGAGCATCACCTATAGTATGAATGAAATCGCCCGCCTTCAGTCCTGTCACCTGTGCCATCATCTGAAGCAGAAGAGCGTACGAAGCTATATTGAACGGCACCCCGAGGAATGTATCGGCACTTCTCTGATACATCTGCAGGCTCAAACGTCCTTCAGCCACGTAGAACTGGAAGAACATATGGCATGGAGGCAGATTCATGTTTCCGAGGTCGGCCACATTCCATGCATTAACGATTATACGTCTTGAGTCAGGATTGTTCTTTATCATATCCACAGCTTCCGAAATCTGGTCGATAAACTTACCGTCGTAAGTAGGCCACGAACGCCACTGATAGCCATAGATATGTCCTAAGTTGCCATCCTCGTCGGCCCATTCATTCCAGATTCTCACACCGTTCTCCTGAAGATACTTCACGTTTGTGTCACCTTTCAGGAACCAGAGGAGTTCGTGAATTATAGATTTAAGATGAAGTTTCTTTGTTGTTACGAGTGGGAAACCCTCTTCGAGATTGAAACGCATCTGATGTCCGAACACGCTGATAGTACCCGTTCCGGTACGGTCGTCTTTCCTTACGCCTTCGGTCTTTATGCGTTGAAGTAAGTCTAAATATTGCTTCATAAAGATTATGTTGTACTTAATTATTTATTATTGAGGGCAAAGTTAATCAAAAACATTATGAAAAACATTAACTTTGCAGACATTAATATATACAGAAGAATATGAATTTCCCCGTTTCATTTATATCACGAACAGCAGCCCTGATGGGCGAGGAAAACTGTAAAGCCCTCTGCGAAGCGATGCAGAACGATACTCCCGTAAGCATACGAATCAACGGAGCAAAGACCGGACTTGTGCCAGAGAATGCGAAGCTCATCCCGTGGACAACAGACGGATATTATCTGTCTGCACGCCCCACATTCACGTTCGACCCGCTGTTTCATGCCGGAAGCTATTACGTTCAGGAAGCAGCGTCCATGTTTCTTGAGAGCGCTTTGCACCAGTATGTAGGATCACCGGTTATCGCCCTCGACCTGTGCGCGGCTCCCGGCGGCAAGTCCACCCTACTCCGTTCCTCACTCCCCGAAGGAAGTCTGCTCATAGCCAACGAAGTGATGCGCAACCGCTCGCAGATACTTGCCGAAAACATAGTAAAATGGGGAAATCCTGAAGTGATAGTAACCAACAACGACCCTTCGGACTTCACACCGCTTGAATCCCTTTTCGATGTGATTCTGACTGACGTACCATGTTCCGGCGAAGGAATGTTCCGAAAAGACGAAGTGGCTGTAGAAGAATGGAGCCCCGCCAACGTAGGACTATGCTGGGAACGCCAGCGCAGAATACTCCGCGATATATGGCCTTGCCTGAAACCGGGTGGACTTCTGATTTACAGCACATGCACATTCAACCGTGAAGAAAACGAAGACAATGTAGCCTGGATAGCAAGCGAACTTGGTGCAGAAGTACTTCCCGTAGAAACAAAAGAAGAATGGAACATAACAGGAAACCTTGCCGGATATGACTTTCCGGTATATCGCTTCCTGCCACACAGAACCATTGGTGAAGGACTCCTCATGGCTGTACTACGCAAGAACGGTACATCAGACGAAGACTACGACATCTTGTCCGATTACAGCTCAAGAAAGAACAATAAGAAAAACAACAAGAAGCAGGACAAGAAACAAAACACCCCGACCATAACCAGCGAAATAAAATCATGGATATGTGACAGCGAAGATTTTGAATTCTGTATCGACGGAACAACTGCAGTGGCAAAATCACAAAGACTGAACAGTCTGGAAAACCTTCTGAAAGACAAGGGAAACAACATCCGCATACTCCATCGCGGCATCACCCTTGCCGAAAACAAAGGCAAAGACTGGCAGCCTCATCACTCGCTCGCCATGAGTACAAGCCTCAACAGAGACAGCTTTCCACAGGCAGAACTCACATACGAACAGGCAATAGCATATCTCAGGAAGGAAGCCGTCACACTCGATGCTTCAGTTCCCAAAGGCTATGTACTCGTGACATACCGCCACACACCTCTGGGCTTTGTGAAGAACATAGGAAACCGCGCGAACAATCTCTATCCGCAGGAATGGAGAATCCGCAGCGGATATATGCCCGACGAGGTTAGAACGGTTTTCTGAAACCGCAACCGTTCTTCCATTCCGAACAACCGTATGCAGTTTTACCCTTTATGATGGTACCCTTGCCGCATAAAGGGCAAACCTTGCCGACAATATCATCACCCACGATTTCCGGTTCAACGGCTTTTTTCTCCACTTTCGGAGCAGCTTTCTTGCGCGGAGTCTTTGCAGCAGCCGGTTTCGCAGCCGCATCTTTTCCTACAGAACTTTTCTTAGGAACAGCCTTCACATCCTCCTCTGAAGTAACAGTCACACGGCGGTTGCTCGTATCCCTTATCACGCTATATACAATCTCTGTAACCATCTGCTTCAGTTCGCTGATGAATGTAGCAGCATCATAACTTCTCTTCTCTATCTCGCGAAGCTTCTTTTCCCAGATACCAGTCAACTCGGCAGATTTCAGCAGTTCCTCATGAATAAGTTGTATCAGTTCCACCCCCGTAGGAGTAGCTATAAGATTCTTCTTCTCCTTACGGATATATCTTCTTTTGAACAAAGTCTCAATTATGGCAGCACGAGTAGAAGGACGGCCTATACCATTTTCCTTCATCGCATCTCGCAGTTCATCGTTTTCCACCAACTTACCTGCCGTTTCCATAGCCCGGAGCAAAGTAGCCTCAGTATATGGACGCGGCGGCTGGGTCCACTTTTCGAAAAGCGAAGGATAGTGCGGTCCGCTCTCCCCTTTCGCAAACGCAGGCAGAGTCTTCTCCTCGTCATTCTCCTTCGTATCATCCCGCTGTTCCTTTGCAAACACCACTCTCCATCCCTGTTCCAGGATTTGCTTTCCAGTAACCTTGAATTCTATAGAATCTGCCTCGCCTATCACCGTAGTGGTAGAGAACTTACAGTCAGGATAGAACACAGCGATGAAACGCCTTGCAATAAGGTCGTAAACCGTTTTCTCCATATTCGTAAGTTCACGCGGCTGCACACCCGTAGGAATAATGGCATGGTGGTCCGTAACCTTCGAATTATCGAACACCTTTTTCGATTTTATAAGCGGTTTGCCCGTCAGAGGAGCCGTATATACGGCATAATCCTTCAGTCCCTCAAGAATCTTCGGACACTTTGGATATATATCGTCACTCAGGAAAGTAGTATCCACACGCGGATAAGTAGCCACCTTCTTTTCGTAAAGCGACTGTATGAGCTGTAAAGTCATATCGGCGGAATAACCAAATTTCTTGTTACATTCCACCTGAAGCGAAGTAAGGTCGAAAAGTCTTGGCGGTGCCTCAGTTCCTTTCTTCGATGAAATGTCGGTGATAGTAAACGGAGCGTTCTTTATGCGTTCCAGCAATTGTTCGCCTGTAGCCTGGTCGATGATAGGCGGAATACCCCTGTTGGCATCCTCCTTTGCAGGAGTTTTCTTTTTCAGCTGCGGATTTTCCTTTTCAGCGGCAGCCTCTTCCGCCAGTTCCTCATCACTCTTGCGCACTATGGCAGAGAACACAGTATCCCTGTACGAAGTCTTCAGCTCCCAGTACTGTTTAGGTACGAAATTCTCTATCTCCTGCTGTCTTTTCACGATAAGAGCCAGTGTAGGAGTCTGCACGCGCCCGATGGACAACACCTGTTTGTTCTGTCCGTATTTCAGAGTATAAAGTCGTGTGGCATTCATTCCGAGCGTCCAGTCGCCTATCGCACGGCTTAGTCCCGCCTCATACAATGGCTGGAATTCCGACTGGTCCTTCAAGTTTGCAAACCCTTCTCTGATAGCCTCTTCCGTAAGCGACGAAATCCACAGACGCTTCACCGGGCATTTCGCTCCCGCTTTCTGCATCACCCATCGCTGTATCAGTTCACCCTCCTGTCCGGCATCACCGCAGTTTATAATCATATCCGCCTTCTGCATCAACGATTCTATTATCTTGAACTGCTTTTCTATACCGGAGTCGTTTATCAGCTTTATCCCGAAGCGCGGCGGTATCATCGGCAGACTTGCAAGTGACCACGATTTCCACTGCGGAGTATATTCGTGCGGCTCTTTCAGCGTACACAGGTGTCCGAATGTCCATGTCACCTGATATCCGTTTCCTTCTATGAAACCATCCTTCTTGTTGTGTGCGCCAAGCACTTCCGCTATATCTCTTGCCACACTGGGCTTTTCGGCTATGCAAACTATCATTCTCTGTCAGTATAAGCTTATAAAATCGTTAAATGTCATGCAATTTTCGTGATTTTTTCCGATATAACCAAATAACATATTATTTTTCCATCCCCTGTTTGATTTTATCAAGCATCGAAACAGCATATATAGGACAAATTCTGACATGCCTCAACTCATTGGTTTCATTGTCATTATAATCAAACTTGCCAAAGTTCTCCATCGAACATCGTACGGCATAATGCAACTTTTTGTCTCTCATAAATCCCCAAAGACTCTTCATGCCTCCCTGTCTGTCCGCCTTTACCTCTATAGGGACAACCACCTGAAGATGATTCGATATGTAATCAACTTCAGCCTGAGAATTTTTGGAATGCCTTACCCAATAATAAAGTTCATGTCTGACATTCGGACTCATGTAGTGGAGCATTTCCAAACCAACGATATGCTCAGCCATAGGACCTTTGTTTGCAAGCTCGTCTGCACTACCCGTAAGAATCTGCGTAGTAATGTCCGATATGTCACCTAATGACATGTTCAGAAGTCTGAGCAACAATCCCGTATCAAGAAGCAGAAGCTTCATATAAGAACTGTCAGTCTCACTTCCCAAAGGCAATCCGTTAGCATCCGTATGAGTGACGGGATGCAGGATTCCGGCAAGAATCAACAGTTCCACAGCCTTCTTTATTTCATGCGTTTTATAGTCCGAGCCTACCCTTGAATACACAAATTTCCTTGTCGCCTGCACGGCAGCACTTCTAAGAGTAAGACGTAGAATTACAGGATCAACGTTTTTCTTGTACTTCGGAAAATCATCACCATACGCCACAAGTATGTCATCCTGTATTTCCTGACATTTAAGGAAATCATGAGTTTCCACCCACGTTTTCACTGCTTCAGGCATACCTCCTACCAGCATATATATACGAAGCTGTTCCACGAGCTTGTTATGCAAAGCCTCCGGCAAAGGTCTTTCTATAGAAGCCTGATTGCGTGCTTCCAGCAGAAGGTTCTGCCCGTTGGCCAAAAGAAACTCATCGAATGTCATCGGATACATGAACATGGAATGTATTCTTCCTACCCCGAAAGTTGGAAGTTCATTAAGTGCAAATTCCAGAAGAGAACCGGCTGCAATGACATGCAGTTCCGGCAAATCTTCCTTAAAAAATCTCAATGCCATTACCGCATTCGGACATTCCTGTATCTCATCAAGGAAAAGCAATGTTTTCCCGGGCTGAATAGAAATGCCATAAATAGCCGATATTTGTGTTATGATACGTTTCACGTCCAAATCCTCATTGAAAAGAGCCTTATATTGAGGCAGCTTTTCAAAATTTATTTCCACATAACTTTCAAACCGCCTTGAAAGTTCCTTCACAGCCGTAGATTTACCCACCTGCCTTGCCCCACGCAGGAGAAGAGGCTTGCGGTTTTCTCCGGTTGCCCAATCGGACAAATACCTGTCTATAATCCTACTACAATACATACTTCATAAACCTTTGATTCACACCAACAAAGATACAAAAATTAAAAAATCCAAACAAATAATATGCCTAAAAATTAAATTTTCCAAGGAAATAATCAGGCCAAAAATTGAAAATTCCAAAGAAATAAATCGGCTGATTTTTAAATTTTCCAAAGAAATAATGAATTTGACTGTAGCGAATATCAAAAGGATCAAAGCAAGAAACAAGGCTTTTTTATAATTTTCGACTATATTTATTTTGGTGCTGACGATGGTCGGCAGCATTGCCCACTATAGTCGGCAGCATTGCTGACTATGGTCGGCAGCTCTGCCTACTATGGTCGGCACCAAAAAATGTGCCGTCGTTTTCAGTCTTTTTTGTCTGATTGTTCGAAATACATTCAAATACTGTTAAAATACCGTTTAAATGGTATTTAAATATAACAAAACACATATTGCCCCTTCGCAGTGTGAAAGATTTGAAAGTGATTTGTACTATAATCTGGAATAATCTTACATTTAATTATTTTTCATTTTGGAATAAAAAGAGTATTTTTGTTGATGAACTGATTTATAACAGCATATCATTTTGCCGACATCAGCAAAATGATTGTACTCGATTCAGGTGCCCAATGTAAAATAAATTAAATATTTACACGCTTAAATAAAAGAGCATTATTATTTTTATTAAAACTTGGATGTAATCAAGATTTAGATAAATGCATTGAATATTTGTCCAAAGATATTAACTCTTTGTGTAATCCATTTATAGCTCTGACACTCAATTATAAAGATATAAAGTATTTATCAAAAATCATTACTTTATTATGGATTGCATGGAGTTATACAAAACCATTTATAAGATGCACCAATTAGTATAGCTGAAGCATTGGGAATTATAGATAAATATAATGATTAATATTATAGAGATATGCCAGAAACCAACCGCATAGAATATAAAAGAGAATTGACTCCCGAACTTGATATTGAAAAGGAGATTGTAGCTTTCTTGAATTACAAAGAAGGTGGATATATCTATATCGGCATTGACAAAGACGGTTCTACCGTAGGTGTGAACGACATAGACGATTGTATGTTGAAACTGAAAGACCGTATAAAGCATAATATTTCTCCTTCGGCAATGGGACTGTTTGATATATCTGAAGAACAGAAGGATGGGCTCAGCATTATAAAAATAACGATTGCGAGCGGAATAGAAAAGCCTTATTTCAAAACAAAATTCGGGATGACACCGCGAGGTGCATATATGCGTGTAGGGACATCGGCAGAGCCTATGCCTCAAGAACAGATTGACCGTCTGTTTGCCATGAGGACACGCAATTCTATCGGACGCATTGTATCCAACCGTCAGGATTTGAGTTTTGAACAGTTGCGTATATATTATGACGAACGAGGCAAAAGACTCAATGATAATTTTAAACGTACATTGGAGCTGCTCACCGAAGATGGGAAATACAATTATGTAGCCTATCTTTTAGCTGACGAGAACGGGAACTCCATAAAAGTTGCCAAGTATTCAAGCTTAGACAGATGTGACTTAATAGAAAACAATGAGTATGGATATTGTTCACTTATAAAAGCCACTAAAAGCGTTTTGTCAAAACTCGATATTGAGAATAAGGTTGCCGCTACTATTACTCCTATGGAGCGTATTGAAACTCCATTATGGAACAAGGTTGCTCTGCGTGAGGCTGTTATAAACGCGATAGTGCATAACGACTATTCGTTTGAAGTACCGCCCAAATTTGAAATATTTCCCGACAGACTGGAGATAACATCGGCAGGGCGTTTGCCGGAATCTCTCTCCAAAGAGGAATTCTTCAATGGTATATCAATTCCGCGCAACAAGGAATTAATGCGCATATATCGTGATGTGGAATTAGTTGAATCTTTAGGCTCCGGAATACCTCGTATACTGAGAGCGTATGGGGAAGATTGTTTTAAGTTTACTGATAATTTTATCCGTATTACTTTTCCGATAAGTACAAGTGACCATGCAAGTGACCATGCAAGTGACCATGCAAGTGACCATGCAAGTGTACAAGTAACAAAACTCATTTCTGTTTTAATGGGAGAAATGGGACGTTCGGAATTGCAGAATATATTATTAATTAAGAATAGAGATTATTTTAGAACGGATTATTTAATTCCGGCAATTAATAACGGCTATATAGAACTAACAATACCAGACAAACCCAATAGTCAAAATCAAAAATATCGCCTTACAGCAAAAGGTTTGGCATTGAAGAAGACTTTGAAAAATAGCAAATAACGATTTATATAATAAAGATGAACGAAGAAAATAATCCATTTAAACAGTGCTTAAATAGCGTTTAAACACTGTTTAATTGGTTTTCAAAATACTTGCAAAGGCTTTGCAAAAGGTTTTCAAGAGATGGGGAGCGGTTATATTTTATAGCAACCGGATAGTGTGTTTGCTGAAATCCTATGAAACAGATAAAAAGCATGAAGCTAACTTTATCACTTAATTTATTCCGCTCAAATCAACTTTATAGTATGTTGGAGCGTCGTTTTTCTTCTCAATGAACATCACCATATAAATTGGGGCATAAATATATTTTCCTCTGACATTAATATTATCGTTGTTAAAAATAATAGAGCTACCGCATCAGGATTCTCAAGAAAGTTAATTTCGATGAAACTTTTGAATGTCCTTCCAAACTCACGGATAGAGTAGGTCTTGCCAATTTGGCGGGCTCCAGTAATCAAAAGAGCATTACGGTTAGTCGCGTAATAATTAGTCAGATATGTGTCTATTTTTCTCTTCAACATAATGAAATATCTTTATTTTTCCACTTTTCCAAGACAAAAACACATAGTTTTTGCCGCTTTTCCAAGGTATAAATGCGGTATTTTTGCCGCTTTTCCAGGATTTCTTTATAATCAAGATACCAGAAATGAACCAACAACAAAAATTTGTAAGTCATAGGAAGTGGCTTTTGATTTTTTCCGTTATGATGCATCCGGCATATGGACAATATTCAAATTTGAGTATCCTGAAAGGGCAACTACCCAAAAGACTACCCAAAAGGCCATACAAAAAACCATACAAAAGACCATACAAAACCTTACGGAACAACAAGCAATATTGTTATTCTTAAAAGAACACCCAGAAGCAACCCGAAAGGAGATTAGTGAGAGCCTTCCTAATATTACAGAAGATGGTGTAAAATATAATCTCTCCCGCCTTCAAGAACTTGGACTACTAAAACGCATAGGAGGACGAAAACAAGGTTATTGGGAAATTATAGAAGAATAATACTTTGATTCCATTTCAATACTATTAAGGAAAGAAACACTTTTCGAAAGGTGCTTTTTCAGCCAAAAAACACTTTTCCAAAAGTGTTTTTATGTCGTATCGGACTCTCTTTTAAAACTTTGGCAAGGTTTTTGTACGTCAATTCATTGATTAATAATTATAAAATAGAAAATATATGTTATTTAGTTGGATTATTTTTATCGGAATCGCTATAGTGAGTTTTATAGTGCAGTCCAGTTTGAAAAGCAAGTTTGACAAGTATTCGAAGGTTCCTCTATACAACGGGATGACAGGACGCGAGGTAGCGGAAAAGATGTTGCGCGACAATGGTATCTACGATGTAAGGGTTATCAGCACTCCGGGTATGCTTACAGACCATTTTAACCCGACCAACAAGACTGTGAACCTGAGTGAAGGTGTTTACTCATCGTGCAGTGTGGCTGCGGCTGCGGTTGCTGCCCACGAATGCGGTCATGCCGTACAGCATGCACGCGCGTACGCTCCTCTGCAGATGCGTTCGGCTCTGGTGCCGGTAGTACAGTTCTCTTCGTCTATAATGTCGTGGATATTGCTTGCAGGTATATTGCTCATAAATTCGTTCCCTCAGCTGTTGCTGATAGGTATCTGTCTTTTCGCAATGACAACACTTTTCAGTTTCATCACTCTTCCTGTGGAGATTGATGCCAGCCGCCGTGCACTGGTTTGGCTGAACAGCGCGGGTATCACAAATGCTTCGAATCACGGTATGGCTAAAGATGCGCTTAAGTCGGCTGCATACACATACGTGGTTGCCGCACTTGGCTCGCTTGCCACTCTGGTATATTATATAATGATATTCATGGGTCGCCGCGAAGAGTAATTTTCACGATTATTTCCTTCTTATAAAATAATTGTCTAATTTTGTGACCAAAAATAATTAAAACAGAAACAATATGGCTACAAAACCGGGAATACCGAAAGGAACAAGAGATTTCTCGCCTGTTGAAATGGCGAAGAGAAACTATATATTCGATACCATACGCGAAGTTTTCCACCTCTACGGATACAGTCAGATAGAAACTCCTTCTATGGAGAATCTCTCAACATTGATGGGTAAATACGGTGAGGAAGGCGACAAACTTCTTTTCAAGATACAGAACTCAGGCGACTACTTCTCAGGCATCACTGACGAAGAACTTCTGAGCAGAAACGCGGCTAAGCTTGCGAGCAAATTCTGCGAGAAAGGACTCCGTTATGACCTAACTGTACCTTTCGCCCGCTACGTGGTTATGCACCGCGACGAGATTACTTTCCCGTTCAAGCGTTTCCAGATTCAGCCTGTATGGCGTGCAGACCGCCCTCAGAAAGGACGTTACCGCGAATTCTATCAGTGTGATGCTGACGTTGTGGGAAGCAACTCTCTTATCAACGAGGTGGAACTGGTGCAAATGATTGACTCTGTGTTCAACAAGTTCGGAATTCGTGTTTCAATCAAGATAAACAACCGCAAAATCCTTACAGGTATAGCAGAAATCATCGGCGAGGCTGACAAGATTGTAGATATCACTGTAGCTATCGACAAGCTGGACAAGATTGGTCTGGAGAATGTGAATGCAGAACTTGCGTCGAAGGGTATTCCTCAGGAAGCTATCGACAAGTTGCAGCCTATAATCCTGCTGAGCGGTTCGAACGAAGAGAAGCTTGAAACTCTGAAAACAGTTCTGGCTGCAAGCGAGACAGGACTTAAGGGTGTGGAGGAAAGCGAATTTATCCTGAAGCATGTCGCTCAGCTTGGTGTGAAATCGGAAGTGGAACTTGACCTTACTCTGGCTCGCGGACTGAACTACTATACAGGTGCCATTTTCGAGGTGAAAGCTCTTGATGTTCAGATAGGAAGTATCAGTGGCGGTGGACGTTATGACAATTTGACAGGTGTATTCGGAATGGATGGTATGTCAGGTGTAGGTATCTCTTTCGGAGCCGACCGTATCTACGACATACTGAACCAGTTGGATCTTTATCCTAAGGAGGCAGTAAATGGAACCCAGCTTCTGTTTGTAAACTTCGGTGAAAAGGAAACTGAATACTCTCTTCCCGTATTGTTCAAGGCTCGCGAGGCTGGCATCCGCGCTGAAATATATCCTGACAGCACAAAGATGAAAAAGCAGATGAGTTATGCCAACGCAAAACAGATTCCTTTTGTGGCTATAGTAGGAGAAAACGAGATGAACGAAGGAAAGGTTACCCTGAAGAATATGACTACAGGCGAACAGTCGCTTCTTACTCCTGAAGAACTGGTTTCTTCAATAAAGCAGTAAACCGGTTTCTTATCGGAACAATATATGGCAGCACTGCGGATATATTTCCACGGTGCTGTTTTTTTTGATGCACGATTCTACTATTTTATAGTCAAAACCGCATACTATTTTGTTTTGTAAAGCTTTATTAGTATTTTTGTCCACCTCAGAAACAAACAGGTATGAAGTCAAGGCAATTTATAATATTCATTATCACAATAATATTCTGTTTCGGGAATAAGGTATCGGCGTTCCCGCTTCTTGATGGAGGAGAAACAGACAAGTATTTGCCTTCAGACTCTATTTTTGCCGGATATCTTCACGAAAGGGGCATCCCCATCTACAACAACAATGAAATAGAACTTCTGCCTAACGGAAGAATAAAATTCGAAAACCTGTTTGAGGCGATAAGAAATGCCAAAGAGCACATCCATCTGGAATATTTCAATTTCAGAAGCGATTCCATTGCCAAAGAAATATTCACCCTGCTTGCCGAAAAGGCTCAGGAAGGGGTGAAAGTAAGAGCCATGTTTGACGACTTCGGAAACCTGTCGAACAACCGTCCTTTGCGAAAGGAGCATCTGAAGATGCTGAACGACAGAGGTATAGAGATAATCAGCTTCGACCCAATGAAGTTTCCTTACATCAATCATGCTTTCAGCAGGGACCACCAGAAAATAGTGATAATAGACGGCAAGAAGGGATTTACCGGAGGTATGAACATTGCCGACTATTACATAAACGGACTGCCTGGAATAGGACCGTGGAGGGATATGCACCTGTGTGTGGAGGGTCCTGCCGTAACCGGACTTCAAAAGGCTTTCCTCTATGTATGGAACAACGAAACGAAACAGAATATTGGCGGAAAAGAATATTTCCCATACGGCGAGGATTGTACTTACGAGCCTGAACAACTCGGCAAACAAGTGGCTATAGTACAGAGAGTACCGCACAAATCGCCGGATGCAATAAGAAGAGCATATATAGAAGCGATGGATGCAGCAGAACATCATATCAGAATAGTAACACCTTATTTCACACCTGTGAAGAGTCTGAGCAAAGCCATTTACAGGGCATTGAAGCGTGGAGTGAGGGTGGAGATTATGATTTCGGAAAAGTGCGACATATCGTTCTCGCCAGACGGCGGATTCTATTATGCAAACCGGTTCAGAAAGGCAGGAGCACATATTTATGTCTACAAAGGCGGATTCCATCATACGAAGGTAATGACTGTGGACGACAGGTTCTGCACCGTGGGAAGTGCAAATCTTAACAGCCGAAGCATGAAGTATGACTACGAGATAAATGCCTTTATCTTCGACCTGCAAACCACATGGGAACTGGACGAAATCTATAAAAAAGACAAGACCGACAGCGAAAGAATGACAAAAGAATACTACAGGAAAAGGGGAGCCTGGAGAAATTTTGTCGGATGGTTCGCTCATCTTCTTACACCCTTTATCTGACATAATATACACACAAGCACTGTCTTAAAGTGCAAAATTAGAACATTGAGTAATGTTATGTCCGTTTTTTTTTCTAAATTTGTCTCCATTGTAAAACAATACATACAAATATAAGAATAAAATGAGCGTAATAGATTTGATAAATGCCGAGAAAAATACAGCTTTCTCATTCGAAATACTTCCTCCACTGAAAGGTGCGGGACTTGACAAGCTTATGTCTGACATAGAGACACTGCTTCCATACAATCCTAAATATATAAACATAACCACTCACCGCAGCGAGTATGTATATATGCCGGAACCTAATGGCATGTACTGCCGCAAACTGACAAGAAGACGCCCGGGTACAGTGGCTGTGGCTGCTGCCATAAAAGCAAAATACGGAGTGGCAGTGGTTCCGCATATGTTGTGCAGCGGATATACTCCTGAGGAAACTGAATATACACTCATCGACTTGCAGTTTCTCGGCATAACAGACTTGCTGGTACTGAGAGGCGACAAGGCTCCTCATCAGAAAAGCTTCACTCCTGAGAACGGAGGACATGCTCATGCCATCGACCTGCAATATCAAATCAACAAATATAACCAGGGATTCTTCTACGACGGTAAGGAAATGGACAAACTGCCTCCCCAGTTCTGCTACGGAGTGGCATGTTATCCTGAAAAACATGAAGAATCGCCTAATGCCGAAAGAGATTTATACTGGCTGCAGCAGAAGGTTGAAGCCGGTGCGCAATATGCCGTTACTCAAATGTTTTTCGACAATGAGAAATATTTCGCATTCGTAGAGAAGGCACGCAAGGTAGGAATAAACGTTCCAATCATACCGGGAATCAAGCCTTTGAAGAAAATGACACAGTTAAGTGTACTTCCGAGAACATTCAAGATTGATTTGCCGGAAGCACTCGCATCGGAAGTGAGAAAATGCAAATCGGATGAAGAAGTGGCTGCACTCGGATGCGAATGGACAATAAACCAATGTAAGGAACTTATGGCTCACGGAGTACCAAGTATTCATTTCTATTCCGTCGGAGCTGTGGATTCCATAGCTAAAATAGCTGAAGCTATATATTAATACATCGAATAAAAAATGAACAACATACATACAGGTAAAAAAGGTGGATTTGCTTCCGTAATAGGACAACAGGAAGCCGCAAGCATGATTGTACAGACCATGCAGGCGGGCAGACTGCCACATGCCATTATGGTTTGCGGACCGTCAGGCTGCGGAAAGCTTCCTTTTGCCATGGCTCTTGCCCGTTATGTGTGTTGTACCAATCCTTCGGAAACTGACTCATGCGGTGAATGTATGTCATGCCGTATGGCTGAGAAACTGGAGCATCCGGACATTCATTTCGTATTTCCGGTAATAAGGAAAAAGGAAGGCTCGTCCGTCGTATCAGACGACTGGCTGCCGGAATGGCGGCAAAGGCTCAAACGCTCGCCATACTTTTCGCTGGCCGACTGGTGCGGTGATATGGGCGACCCAAACAAACAACCGCTGATATATACTTCAGAAAGCAACGAGATTCAGCGTAAACTGTCGCTCAAATCTGCAATGGGTGGATATAAGGTGGCTATAATCTGGCTACCGGAAAAGATGAACGCAGAATGTGCAAACAAGCTGCTGAAGTTGGTGGAAGAGCCGCCTGAGAAAACACTGTTCATAATGGTAAGCGAGGAGCCGGAATATGTACTCCCTACTCTGGCAGGAAGAACGCAGAGAATCAATCTGGTACCTATAGAGCAGAACATTCTGGCTCAGTATCTTATAGACAGATTCGGACTGACAGAAACGGACGCGCAGGATATAGCAAGACTCTCTGAAGGCAGTGTGTTGCAGGCCATGCAGAACATAAGCCTCAGCGATGAGGAGAAAGCCTGTTTCGACAGTTTCACTACACTGATGCGTCAGGCATGGCGAAGGGATATACGTTCGCTGAAAGACTGGAGCGAACAGATGGCGGCACGAGGAAGGGAAAGACACAAGATTTTCCTCAGATATGCAGCCAGAATGAACCGCGAGAATTTCATGGCCAACTTCAGAATGCCTGACCTCAATTACATGAACCGTGAAGAAGCGGCATTTGCAGTGAGGTTCGCACCGTTTATCAACGAAAGGAACGTAAACGGTATTGAGGAACTGATAGAAGAAGCCATAACGCATATAGAACAGAACGTAAACCCTAAAATGGTTTTCTTCGATTTGGCTGTGAGAATGATAGTCTTAATAAAAAACAGATAATAAATGCCGGACCAACTGTTTATGACCGGCTATTAAACATATATAATATGGACAACGAATTTAAATTGAAAAATGGTAGCGGATGTCTTGCATGCAGCGGTTGCGGAAGGCAGGACAACAAGCTGAATACATACGACTGGATGGCAGACATTCCAGGCAATGCGGACGAGCAGGACATGGTGGAAGTGCAGTTCAAGAATACCAGAAAGGGATATTACAAGAACAGCAACCGTCTGCCGCTTATGAAAGGCGATATAGTAGCCGTCGAAGCCAGTCCGGGACATGACATCGGTACTGTGACTCTGACAGGAAGATTAGTGCCTCTACAGATGAAAAAGGCTAACATACGCCCTGATGCAGAAATCAAGAGAGTTTACCGCAAGGCAAAACCTGTTGATATGGAAAAATATGAGGAGGCAAAATCGCGCGAGCATCAGACTATGATACGCTCAAGAAAGATAGCCGAAGACCTTGGCCTGAAAATGAAGATTGGCGATGTGGAATATCAGGGCGACGGAAACAAGGCCATATTCTACTATATAGCTGATGAACGTGTAGACTTCAGACAGCTTATCAAAGTTCTGGCTGACGCTTTCAAGGTACGCATCGAAATGAAACAGATTGGTGCACGTCAGGAAGCCGGACGAATCGGTGGTATAGGCCCTTGCGGAAGAGAACTGTGCTGCGCCACATGGATGACAAGTTTCATATCTGTATCTACCAGTGCTGCAAGATATCAGGACATTTCATTGAATCCTCAAAAGCTGGCAGGACAGTGTGCAAAACTGAAATGCTGTCTTAACTATGAGGTTGACGCATACGTGGAATGCCAGAAACGCTTGCCAAGCAAGGAAATCGAACTTGAAACCAAAGATGCTACATATTATTACTTCAAGGCTGATATCCTGGCCGGAAAAATAACTTATAGCACAGACAAGAGTTTCCTTGCAAACGAATGTACCATCAGTGCACGACGTGCATTCGAGGTTATCGGCATGAACAGAAACGGCGAGAAGCCTGAAAAGTTAGACGGCGGAGAAAGCATAAGGGATGAACGCAAGTCTAAAGATTTGCTGGAACAGGAAAGCCTGACAAGATTCGACAAGAACAAGAATTCTAAAAACAAGAAGAAGAAAAACAAAAACAGCCAGCAGACTCCGGGTGAGGCGGAACAGCCTGTAACGGAAAAACAGAACGCTCAGAATAACCAGAACAGACAGCAGAAGGGACAACAGCAACAAAAGCAGCAACAAAAGCAGCAACAAAAGCCGCAGCAGGAACAGCCTAATGCAGAACAGGAAAAACAGAACGACAACAGGCCTAAGAACCAGCGCAACAAATATAAAGTTAACCAGAACAAGCGACAGCAGAACGGTAATCAGGGGCAACAGGGACCAAGACCTAACAATCAGCAAAGGCCGGTAGAAGGAAAAGTAAATGAGAACAACCTTCCGCAATAACGTAAACGGCTATTAAACGATTATAAAGCAACAGACACACAGGCAGGAATAAGCAACACAGTCATGCCTGTGTGTCTCATTTAGTGACAAAGGCTATAACACTGCTATATGAAACCGAAAAACAAAGCTAAATGGATATTGATGATTATTGTTGCATGCATGACAATAATCTCATGTACTACAAAAACCGTTTATCATCATTACCGCTCAATAAATGACGACAAATGGAGCAGAACCGATACTGTATGTTTTACTCTGCCGGACAGTATCGAAAATGGTACATATCTTACGAATATAGGAATAAGGCATACCGTCAGTTATCCTTACAGGGATTTATGGCTGTCAGTATCGCTTCCGGGGAAAACAGGACCTGACACTGTGCACCTGTACCTGGCTAACGACCGTGGAAACTGGAACAGCAACGGTACGGCAAGCGGATATTACCAGTATGAATCTGAAGGACCCTCATTCGTATACAGTGAAGGATGTGACTCTGTTATAAAGGTATCTCACATAATGAAAGATTTTACCCTACAGGCAATAACTAATGTCGGAGTGAAAATAACAAAAGAATGATTTCAGGAATTGACGTTCCCGTATCTTGCCGCATCTATTCTTAAGAATACAAACAGCAAAATGGTAAAGCCCCAAAGCGACGAACCTCCATAACTGAAGAAAGGCAACGGAATACCTATCACCGGAGTAAGCCCCAACACCATTCCTACATTTATAAACAGATGGAAAAAGAATATACTCATCACACTATATCCATATACACGTGCAAAACGTGTAGGCTGCCTTTCGGCAAGGGTGATGAGTCGCAATATCAATGATAGATATAGTATAAGCACAACTGATGAGCCCAAGAATCCCTGCTCCTCGCCCACCGTACAGAATATGAAGTCGGTATCCTGTTCAGGTACATACTTAAGTTTTGTCTGAGTACCGTTCAGGAATCCCTTACCTGTCAATCCACCTGAACCTATGGCTATTTTACTCTGATTTACATTATATCCGGCGCCTGAAGGGTCGTCCTTCATACCAAGAAGGACCTCAATTCTAACTTTCTGGTGAGGTTCGAGAACATTGGAAAACACATAGTCAGTAGAAAACAGAAAGGCTGCAGAACCTATCACAAATACGGATATATAAAGAAAACTGTATAGCCTTTCGCGAAGGAAAAAGACTATCATTGTAAAGAACAGCACTACAATCATCACAAGCAGCATATACACCATATTGAAAGGTATCACATAAAACGAAAACAGTACACCTAATATGATGCCTGATATTCCTACTCCAAGAACCATCATTGCAAGTTTACGCGAGGCCTTACAATACACCCATATAAGACCGGAAGTAAGAATTATTATCAGCGACAGAACTGCAAATTCCCCCCATGGTGTAATACCGTCGGCCATCTGTACTATAGAGAATCTTATTCCCACAATAAAGTATATTACAGCACACACTCCCGTGAAAAGTATAGCTCCGGGCATTCCCTCACGATATAACATCAGGAAAAATGAAAGATATACCAAAGCCGAACCTGTTTCTTTCTGCATTATAATAAGAAACATCGGCACTAAAATAATGGCCAACGTAGCTATCATATGTTTCCTGTTTGCCATCGAATAGGTATACTCTCCCATGAACTTGGCCAGCGCAAGTGCCGTTCCGAATTTTGCAAACTCAGCCGGCTGTATGCTGACAGGACCTAATACAATCCATGATTTGGAACCTTTTATCTCATTCGGATTGAAAATCGTGGCAAACAGCAACAACAGCAGTATTCCGAATATAAGAAATGCATAGGTATCGAAAAAACGGTGGTCCAATGATAATATAACAGAAGCAAGACAGAGGGAACAGGCTATCCATATCAGCTGCTTTCCTGAGCGTAGTCCGAAATCGAGAAAATTCGGTTCGCCATAGTCATAGCTGGCTCCGCAAATGCTGAACCATCCGCTAATTACCAGCAGCAGATACAAAAGTACTGTCCACCAGTCTACATTCTTAAATATACTATCTTTCTTGTAAGCCATAATTTATTCTTCGTTTCTGTATTTCATCAGCCTGCAACTGACTCTGTGGCGAAAGTTCACCTTTCAAATATTTTTCCATCATCAGTTTTCCGATAGGAACTCCGTAAACCGCACCGAATCCGCCATTCTCTACATACACGGCAATCGCTATCTTCGGGTCGTTCATTGGAGCAAATCCCATAAAGGCCGAATGGTCTTTACCCTTATTCTGAGCGGTTCCGGTCTTACCGCACACTTCAATATCCGGCATATTGGCACCACGACACGTTCCTCCCAAAACTGCAGCACGCATTCCTTGAACAACTTCATCATAATGCGAACGGTCTACTTTAGTGAAATGCTTCTCCGAGTATTTCTTATCCAAAACGTCACCCTCCACTTCTTTTACTACATGAGGCGTGATGTAATAACCTCTGTTTGCTATGGTCGCTCCAAGATTTGCTATCTGTAACGGAGTCAAAGTAACCTCACCCTGACCTATTGAGATACTTATGATGGTAAGTCCGTTCCACGAACCACGGTAAGCCTTGTCGTAGAATGCAGCATTAGGTATCATACCTCGTTTTTCTCCCGGAAGGTCGATTCCGAGTGTATATCCGAATCCCATAGACACCATATAGTCGCGCCATGTATTCATGGCATTCTGGACGGAACCGTACTTGCTGCGTGCTCCAATCATGTAATATAATCCCCAGCAGAAATATGCATTGCACGAAGTGGCTAAAGCCGGTATGACAGGCAACGGCGAGCCATGAGCATGGCAACCGACATGCAACCCTCTGAAATTGAAACCGTGTGAACACGGATACTGTGTTTCGGTGTTGATAATACCTTCTTGGAGGAATGTCAAGGCCTGCGAAGTCTTGAATGTGGAACCCGGAGGATATGTACCCATAATGGCACGGTTCAACAATGGTTTCCATGGGTCTTCCGAAAGTTTCAGATGATTCTCCCCTCTGTGCCTGCCCACCATCAGATGCGGATTATAAGAAGGAGATGAAACAAGACACAGCACTTCGCCGGTAGAAGGCTCAATGGCAACAATACTTCCAATCTTTCCCTCTAAGAGTCTTTCTCCCAAAGCCTGCAACTCAATATCAAGACTGAGTTTAAGATTCTTTCCGGCAACAGGAGCCTTATCGAAAGCCCCGTTCATATAGTTTCCCTGTATTCTTCCATGAGCATCACGAAGCAGAACCTCTACTCCCTTCTCTCCTCTCAACTGGGTTTCATACGAACGCTCTACGCCTAACTTGCCTATAAAGTCGCCCCGCTTGTAATAAGGGTCATCTTCTATCTCTCCTTTTGATACTTCGGCTATATCGCCAAGAATATGCGCTCCGCAATCATAGCCATACTGTCTTACGGTTCTGGCCTGAATATAGAATCCCGGAAAATTAAAAAGCTTTTCACGAAATACGGCACAATCTTCCGAAGAAAGTTGGGTTAGCAGAACCTGATGTGTATATCTCGAATATCCAGGATTCAAACGACGGTTTTTTATATCCTTAAAGCGTTTTACAAGAAAATCTTTTGTGACACCAAGAGATGTGGCAAGTTCAAGAGTATCGAATTTCTCGACCTCTTTCATAACCACTGTAATATCGTATGCCGGCTGGTTGAACACGAGCAGTCTTCCCTGTCTGTCATAAATCAGTCCGCGCGGTGGATATTTTATTCTCTGCAATAGAGCGTTGCTGTCCGCATTACGCTTATAATCGTCACTCATTATCTGCAGAGTGAACAGACGTATGATAAAAACCAGAACAATAAGGATTACTACTCCTCCGATAGTATATTTTCTTTTTTCGAGCTGATAATCCCGTTTCACTATTTCTTCCTCCCTACTAATTCTATTATCATTATAAGGACCACAGTGACAGCTGTATCTGCAAGTGTGGCAATGGCAACATCGGATGCTTTGGCTATCGAGAACGCATCAATGACATTCAGCACAGCAGAATGCAGCAACACCGAAGGCAATACATACCTGAGATAAGGTGCAAAACGCATGGATTTTATCCCTGGGACAAACGATTCTGCAGCATCACGCGATGTCTGCCATCTCAGCAACAGCGGTCTTGCCATGGCAAGCCATAAGGATGCAGTAGCATTAAGTCCGGGAGTATTTCCAAAAACATCGACACACAAACCTATAAGGAATGAATAAAAGAGCAAGGACTTTCGTCCTGTATCCGATGGAAGTTTCAGAATAAACACTACATAAAGCAAAGGTACAGCATAACGCGATATCTGTACCTGACTTATTATCACACCCTGTATCAATACAAGGATGACAAACCATTTTATCTTATCTACCCATGTAGCTGTCATATTCAGTATTTTATATCCTTTTCCAGCTCTGTCAATTCCTCACGTGGAGGCAAAGCCATTACATACACATCATTCAGTCTTCCGAAATCAGTAAACAGATGAATACCTAAAGTAAACGACATTTCATCGTCGCTTTCATCTTTAGTTGCAACTGTACCTACCGGTATTCCCTCTATAAATACCGTACTGTGTCCGCTCGTTACCACCGTATCTCCTATCTCATACTCGGCATGTCGTGGTACATCGGTCATAAAGGCAGTCAGAGGGTCTCCTCCCTCCCATTTCAGGAAACCGAAATAATCCGTACGTGCTATCTTACAACTGATACTGCTACCTGAATTTATCACGGGAAGCACAAGCGAATAGTTTTTTGAAGTACGACATACTATGCCTACCACTCCCGTACCGCTGATAACTCCCATTCCGGTGCGTACCCCATTCGCTTCACCTTTGTCAATAGCCAAATAATTGTCAAGTCGCCTTACACTGATGTTTACCACCCTTGCCGGACATATCACAAACGAACGGTCCATCAAGGTCGGAGGCTCCTTCATCACAACCACAGAAGAATCTGTACGGATAGTTTTCTGCAAACCCTGAATAACTATAAGGCTGTCATTGTTTTCTTCTTTTTGGCCTGCCAATGCCTTGTAATATTCCAGTTGCTGCATCAGATAAACATTACGTTCCGTAAGGTCACGATTCATCTTTTCAAGTCCGAAGTAGCGCGTCACCTCCGATGCTACCTTGGTAACAGAAGCCGTTACTTCGGACGCAGAGGTAAACCACACACTTCCCTGAAAGCTATTGAACCTGAATAGTAAAATTGCTGCCAGCAACTGGAGCAATATAAACAAAGCCCAATGAGAATATTTAACTATAAAATCAAATATATTACGCACGCTTTTCTATACAATAAGCTTTATCAGCTAAAAATAATACGGATTTATCGCATCAAGAAAGAGAAACGGTCAACATTCTTCAAAGCAATGCCTGTACCCTTTGCTACACTAAGCAACGGATCTTCTGCCACATGGAACTGAATGTTGATTTTGTCTGTCAGACGTTTTGACAATCCTCTTAACAATGCACCACCACCTGCCAGATAAATACCGTTATTCACGATATCTGCATACAATTCAGGAGGTGTATTTTCCAAAGCACTGAGGATAGCTGTTTCAATCTTCGCGATACTCTTTTCCAGACAGTGGGCAATTTCCTGATAGCACACAGGAACTTCCATAGGGAGAGCGGTAATACGGTTAGGTCCGCGTACGATATAGTCCTCAGGAGCCTCATCGCCAAGGTCTGTCAATGCAGCACCTACGTGTATTTTGATACGTTCAGCCATACGCTCGCTGACTTTCACATTATGCTGTCGGCTCATATATTCCTGAATATCCGCTGTAAGGTCGTCACCTGCTATACGGATTGAGTTGTTTGATACAATACCTCCCAAAGAAATAACGGCAATTTCAGTAGAACCGCCACCTATATCGACAATCATGTTCCCTTCCGGAGCCTCCACGTCAAGACCGATACCTATAGCGGCAGCCATTGGTTCGAAAAGCAAATACACGTCACGTCCTCCGGCATGTTCGGCACTGTCGCGTACGGCACGAAGTTCAACTTCAGTAGAACCTGAAGGCACACCGATAACCATTCTCAACGAAGGTGTAAAAAGTCTTTTTCCAGGATTTACTTTCTTGATAAGGCCGCGCATCATCTGTTCGCAGGCATTAAAGTCTGCTATCACACCATCGCGCAGCGGACGTACGGTACGGATATTAGGATTTTCCTTCTCATACATCAGTTTTGCACGTTCACCAACTGCAATCATCTTTTCTGTACGCCTGTCAAGGGCCACTACAGAAGGCTCATCAACAACTATCTTATTATTACTTATTATGATGGTATTGGCTGTGCCAAGGTCCATCGCTATTTCTTGTGTAAAAGAGAATAATCCCATCTTTTAGGTCTTATTTTTTAATATAAGTGTCAGGATCAGCCTGTCTGAAAGACATTCTAATCCTGTCACCGTTTATAGAATAAAAAAATTATTTTGTATTTTCTGCAAAGTAAGCGTGAATAGCAGTATCATAATGAGAAGAAACGCCGAAAGCTTCGCGGGCCAATGCCTTTCTTTCATCACGTGTTGTAACAGCACCTCTTTCGTTCAAGATATTCTGAAGGACAGGATACTGTTCTTTGCTTGCTATTATCACTACATCATTGAAATTCTTTGCAGCTGCACGGATAAGTGAAATACCGCCTATATCGATTTTTTCGATGATATCCTGTTCGCCTGCTCCAGACGCAACTGTAGCCTCAAACGGATAAAGGTCTACAATAACCAAATCAATTTCCGGAATTTCGTACTGTTCAACCTGCTGACGGTCGCTTTCAAGTTCTCTGCGGCAAAGGATACCTCCGAAGATTTTCGGATGAAGCGTCTTTACTCGTCCACCAAGAATAGATGGATATGTAGTAAGGTCTTCTACAGCCAAACATGGGTAACCTAATGATTCGATAAACTGACGAGTTCCACCTGTACTAAGGAACTGTACTCCTTCCTCATGCAGTTTGGCGATAATCGCATCCAAACCGTCCTTGTGATAAACCGAAATAAGCGCGGTCTTAATTTTCTTTGACTCTGACATTGCTATTGTATTTTAAAATTCGGCTACAAATTTACTAAAATAGACTTATAATCATAGGATATAAACATGAAATATTGTTTTTTTAAAGGATAAAACATAAATATACCAATTCAAATGTCCATGAAGCACATAATGATACATTTTTTTGCCTTCAGGCAATTTGTAACATCATTGTAACATGTATTTAGAATTTAATTCCGACCTTTGCGTCGAAAAATCAAAGCTTAAATTATTTTTATGGAAACTATTTATTTAGGAATTGTAATATTCCTGTTCATGCTGGCCGTGTTCGACCTGATGGTCGGAGTCAGTAACGATGCCGTGAATTTTATGAACTCCGCAGTAGGAGCAAAAGTAGCAAAATTCAAGACTATCATTATCGTAGCTGCAATAGGTGTATTTGCAGGAGCGGTGCTCAGTAATGGTATGATGGACATAGCCCGACACGGGATATTCCAGCCGAACAACTTCACCTTCTATGAAATAATGTGTATCCTGCTTGCCGTAATGGTAACGGATGTTGTGCTGCTGGATGTGTTCAACACTCTTGGACTCCCTACCTCAACCACAGTGTCAATGGTGTTCGAGCTATTGGGAGGTACTCTGATTCTTGCTTTGCTTAAACTTATCTCCGACGAAAGCGGCCTTACACTCGGCGACTTGCTTAACACAGAAAAAGCGTTGTCTGTGATTCTCGGAATCTTCCTTTCAGTAGCAATAGCCTTCATAGCCGGAACAGTGGTACAGTATATATCCCGTCTGATTTTCAGTTTCAACTATAAGAAGCATCTTTCATGGACAATAGGTATCTTTGGAGGTATAGCTGTCACATCTCTATCATATTTCATTCTTATCAAAGGTCTTAAAACAGCACCATTCATCACTCCGGAAGTGATGGCGTGGGTTGATGCCAATACAGCTGTCTTAGTGGCAGGATGTTTCGTATTTTTCACTGTCTTCATGCAGATTCTTCACTGGTGCAAGGTCAATGTACTGAAAATCATTGTTCTTCTCGGTACATTCTCATTGGCCCTTGCATTTGCTGGTAACGACCTTGTAAACTTTATCGGTGTACCTTTGGCCGGATATTCTGCTTATACAGACTTCGTAGCCAATTCTAACGGGGCTGGCGTAGACGGATTCATGATGGAATCTCTTATGTCATCTGCAAAAACTCCATTGATATTCCTTATAGCTTCCGGTATTGTAATGGTGTATGCGCTTGCCACATCGAAAAAAGCCAAAAACGTAATCAAGACTTCTGTAGATTTGGCACGTCAGGAAGAAGGTGACGAAATGTTCGGCTCGTCCGGCCTTGCACGTACAATAGTACGCCGCGCAACAAGCATAAACGAATTCCTCGTGAGGGTTATTCCTGCAAACGTAAGAAACTGGATTAACAGCCGCTTCAACAAAGACGAAGTTATCCTCGAAAACGGAGCCGCATTCGACCTTATCCGTGCAGCAGTGAACCTCGTCCTCTCAGGTCTGCTCATCATCATGGGTACTACTATGAAACTTCCTCTTTCCACTACATACGTTACATTCATCGTAGCTATGGGTACATCATTGTCCGACCGTGCATGGGGACGCGAAAGTGCCGTTTACCGTATCACAGGTATGCTTTCAGTAATCGGCGGATGGTTCATCACTGCATTCGTAGCCTTTACAGCCTGCGCCATTGTAACTGTGATAATGTTCTATACCAATATTGTAGGTATGGTTGCATTCATCGCTTTAGCCGTATTCCTCCTTGTTCGCAGCAACATCATGTACAGCAAGAAAGAGAAAGCCGAGAAACAGGACGATTTGTTCAAGCGTATGATGGCAAGCAAGGACAAGAACGAAACACTTGCATTGCTTCGTGAGCACGTAAAGGAAACTCTTACAAGCTATATCGATTTCAGTAAAGATGCGTATGTATGTATGACCGACGGTTTCATCAACGAAGACTTGAGAAAACTGAAGAAATCACTCAATGAAACAGACGAACAGCGCAAGCTTCTGAAGAAACGCCGTCGTAAGGAGATACTCGGTCTTAGACGTATTCCTACTACAATAGCCATCGAAAAGAATACATGGTTCCACCTCGGCACAAACAGCTGTGAAGAAATGCTGTACTGCTTGAAGCGTATTTGCGAACCATGTAAGGAACACGTTGACAATAACTTCAATCCGGTAAGGAAAGACGATGTGGCGGAATTCCTGCCTATAAGGGAAGAATTGTGCGGACTGATGGACCGTACACGTAACGCCATCGACACAAACAATTATTCCGAGGCTGACGATATCCTGAAAAAAGGCGACGAACTGAAAAACAAGATTTCAGCTCTGCGCAAAAACCAGATGAACCATATGCAGGAGGCCGACAACAGAAGTCTTAAAGCATCAATGGTATATCTGAACATACTTCAGGAAACTCAGGAGTTGGTCAGCGTATGGAGACATCTGCTGCGTGCCAGCCGATTCTTCCAGGGTGACTATGTTCCTCAGGAAATACCTCAGATGGGTATAATGGACAGTAAAGCATAAAACTGATAAACACACAATTACCGCAAACGGCTGCATAAGGAGCAATTCCAATGCAGCCGTTTTTTATTTTTCCTCTTCTTTACGCTTCAGATAAAGCTGATACGAATTGAACACATTATGCCAAACGCTGTAGAAACCGGCAGCTACAGCCGTAACGGGAGTAAAGAACGTATATCCCATCCATATGGCAAGCACTGTATTTTTCTGCCCCAATGCCTGTCCGGCGCTAATGGTATCGTCATATTTCCGCCCCACTTTCTTTCCTACATAGAACTGGAGGAAACAGGCTACACACGAAACCAGAGCCAATCCTACCTGATACCATACGGATACATCGCTATGTACAATACTCTTAACTGTTACGGCTATGGCAAGTGTAAGAGCGACAGCCCAGAGATAGAACGACAGAGCATGGTATTTACCTATAAAGGCATGAAGCTTTGGCGAAAGATAGCGCAGCAGGACTGCCAGAATGAACGGGCACAGCAGCAACGGGAATACCTTTCCGAGAATCATCAGAAACGAAGATACAAAACCAACCCCTTCCTGAGGATGTATTACAGGCACTATAAGAGGCACGAGAAAAGCTGTTACCAGATTAATAAGTATGGTATATGATGTAAGATGAGCGGCGCTTCCTCCCAATTTTCCTGTAACTACAGCAGCGGCTGTGGCCGTAGGACATATCAGGCACAACATAGCTCCTTCAACCAGTATTCTTGGCGGCATGTCGGGAAAAATATACAGCAATACAGCCAACAATACGAAACTAATACTTTGTATAAGCAGTAAAATCCAATGCCATTTGCAAGGTTTCAGTTCGCTAACATCAACCTTACAGAAAGTAAGAAAAAGCATCAGGAAAATAAGAAGCGGCTGTACTATAGCGACAGCATGTTCCACAAACGGTTTTGTAGGTTCCAGAAAAGGAATGTTCACATATACAAAGTAAAGTATTACACCCATAGCCATGGCAATGGGTAAAGTCCAGTTCTTAATAAATCTAATGATATTCATGAGTTTTGAGTTTGTGAGTTTTTTAGTTTTTAGTTTGTAAGCATCAACCAACTTAAGAACTTAAAAACCTAAAAACTCTTAATTTAGATAAAAGAAACGCCGGACTTGCAATCCGGCGAATCCTTGTCAACTCGTCAACTGGTCAACTCGTCAACTAATCTATTATTTGCAATTTCCTGCGCAACGAGGCTTAATCTGCTTGAAGAAATCGTTTCCTTTGTTATCAACAAGGATAAATGCCGGGAAATCTTCCACTTCAATCTTCCAGATAGCTTCCATACCGAGTTCAGGATATTCCACACACTCGATACTCTTGATGTTGTTCTGAGCAAGGATAGCTGCAGGACCACCGATAGAACCGAGATAGAAACCTCCGTGCTTCTTACATGCATCTGTAACAGCCTGGCTACGGTTACCTTTGGCAAGCATAATCATGCTGCCGCCATGGCTCTGGAACAAGTCAACGTATGGGTCCATACGTCCGGCAGTTGTAGGTCCCATAGAACCGCATGCCATACCGGCAGGAGTCTTGGCAGGACCGGCGTAGTAGATAGGATGATCCTTGATGTACTGTGGAAGATCCTCACCACGGTCAAGACGTTCTTTCAGTTTAGCGTGAGCTATATCACGGCCTACGATGATTGTACCGTTCAAAGAAAGACGTGTAGCCACTGGATACTTGTCAAGTTCTGCAAGGATTTCACTCATTGGACGGTTAAGGTCAATCTTCACTGCGTTGCCTTCGCCTGCCTGACGCAATTCTTCAGGAATAAGTTCTCCTGGATTTGAGTCAAGTTTTTCAATCCAGATACCGTCTTTGTTGATTTTACAACGGATGTTACGGTCAGCCGAGCAAGATACGCCAAGACCTACAGGACAAGATGCACCGTGGCGTGGCAGACGGATAATGCGTACATCGTGTGCATAGTATTTACCTCCGAACTGTGCTCCAAGACCGATACGGTGTGCTTCTTCCAATACCTGTTTTTCAAGTTCCACGTCGCGGAAAGCGCGTCCGTATTCGTTGCCTGTAGTAGGCAGGTTATCGTAGAAACGAGTAGAAGCAAGTTTCACTGTCAGCAAGTTCTTTTCAGCAGAAGTTCCACCGATTACGAATGCAATATGATATGGAGGACAAGCAGCTGTACCCAAAGTCTTCATCTTTTCTACAAGGAAAGGAACAAGAGTGGCCGGGTTAAGGATAGCCTTGGTTTCCTGATAGAGGTAAGTCTTGTTTGCTGAACCACCACCCTTAGTCACGCAGATGAATTCGTATTCCATACCCTGAGTAGCTTCGATGTCAATCTGGGCAGGCAGGTTGCAGCGAGTATTCACTTCTTCGTACATTGTAAGAGGAGCATTCTGTGAATAGCGGAGATTCTCTTCAGTATATGTCTTGTAAACACCAAGCGAAAGAGCTTCCTCATCGCAGTATCCTGTCCATACCTGCTGTCCTTTTTCACCGTGGATAATAGCTGTACCTGTATCCTGGCAGAAAGGAAGAACACCCTTGGCAGCTACTTCGGCATTACGGAGGAATGTCAGTGCCACATACTTGTCGTTATCGCTGGCTTCAGGGTCAGTAAGGATTTTTGCAACCTGTTCGTTGTGCGAACGGCGAAGCATAAAAGATACATCGCGGAAAGCCGCATTAGCCATAGCTGTCAAACCTTCTTTTTCAATCTTCAAGATAGGTTTGCCTTCAAACTCGCTTACTGATACATAGTCTTTAGTAAGCAGATAATACTCTGTATTGTCATGTCCGTGTTCGAACATTGGCTGATACTTAAATTCTGGTGTTGCCATATTGTTTTAAGTTTTTGAGTTATTGAGTTTTTAGTTATTAGTTATTTTTTCTTATTTCAGTTGACGAGTTAACAAGTTGACGAGTTGACAAGGTTACCATCCGGATGGAACCAGAAGTAAGCGAAGCTAAACCTTGTCAACTTGTAACTTAAGCCTCGTCGCCAAAATCATACGTCTGATAGAGGAAGTCATTATAAGGATATTTCTGAACATGCATTTCGCGAACCTTTCTGTACAGCAGATTCTTGAAGTCTTCCAGGTTGGATTTATTCTTTGCAGAAATGAATATACAGTTGTCATCCATCTTGGCCATCCATGTGTTCATCAGTTCCTCGAGTGTAATATTTTCCTTCGTTTTCGGAGTAAGATCATCCTCAGCTTTTTCCACATAGCTGTAAGCATCAATCTTGTTGAATACTATCATGCTCTGCTTTCCGCTTGCACCTATATCCGAAATAGTCTTCTCCACCACCTGAATCTGTTCCTCAAAATCAGGATGCGAGATATCTACCACATGAACCAGAAGGTCAGCCTCACGCACCTCATCCAGAGTAGACTTGAACGATTCAACCAAGTCTGTAGGCAATTTTCTGATAAAACCTACAGTATCCGATAGCAGGAACGGCAAATTTTCTATTATCACCTTTCTTACAGTCGTATCGAGTGTCGCAAACAGTTTATTTTCCGCAAACACCTCACTCTTTGCCAAAAGGTTCATAATAGTAGATTTTCCTACGTTGGTATATCCAACGAGAGCCACACGAATCATTCGTCCGCGGTTCTTCCTCTGAGTAGATTTCTGAGTATCTATCTCCGCCAATCTCTGTTTCAACAGCGACATACGGTTCAGGATAATACGGCGGTCCATCTCCAGCTGGGTTTCACCCGGACCACGAAGACCCACAGAACCCTTACCACCTCCGGCACCGGAACCACCTCCCTGACGTTCAAGGTGTGTCCACAATCTCTGCAATCGCGGCAACATATATTTATATTGTGCAAGTTCCACCTGAGTCTTTGCATTGGCGGTCTGCGCTCTCATGGCAAAAATATCAAGAATAAGCGAAGTACGGTCAAGAATCTTCACCTTCAGTTCGTTCTCTATGTTTCTGAGCTGTTTGGCCGAAAGTTCATCATCGAATATCACCATACCAATCTCCGTTTCCTCCTCTTCATTCATCTGCAGCAGATAATCTTTTATTTCCTGCAGCTTACCCTTGCCGACGTATGTAACGGAATTAGGAGTATCAAGCTTCTGGGTGAAACGCTTCATGACTTCCGCTCCGGCAGTTTCAGCTAAAAAAGCCAGTTCATCAAGATATTCGTTAGTCTTTCTTTCATTCTGATTCTGGGTAATCAAACCCACTAATACAGCCTTCTCGGTCTGTGCTTCGGATATTACAAATTCTTTCATCAATAATACATGTATATTCTGGATGCAAACTTAACTAAAAATCTCCGTTTATTTCCATTATAAAGATAAAATAACGTTTATAACTAAAGTAATTTTTCACACATACTTCACATTTTATATCTTTTTTATTATCTTTATACCACAACAAACAATTTAAAACCTTAAATTATGAACAACATTTCTGACATTACAATTCTGATTGCCGTACTTGCACTTGCATTATGGCCGGCTATTATAGTCTACCTATCATGGCGCAGGGAAAAGAAAATCATCAGCAGTATAAAGAACGAACCGTCACCCACCCCTCAAGCCAAACCTTCAACTGAAGAACTGGTTATATCCACACTTAAGAAAATGGGATGCAATCCCGAGAAAAATGAAGACGGTAATATTGGATTCATGTACCAGGGCGACGATTTCTACCTGTCCTTCCAGGAAGACATACCATTCGTAATGATATGGTATCCATGGTGGGGAACAATAAACACCGATAACCCTGTTCTTCCGTATCTCAAGGAAGTTATCAATGCTGTAAATATCAGTTCTTTTATAACAACAGTCTTTATGGCCGAAAACGAAGGCGACAAGGAAATAGGAATCCATTCTCACTGTCATACCTTTTTCACTGAGAGCGCTCTCGAACCGGAAGAACATCTGAAACTTATCCTCGACTCCTTCTTCGATACGCGAAATGCAATAAAGGAAAACATAGATAAACTTGGCTCAGCTATTTCGGAAGAAGACGAAGATACAAAAAAAGAAAGAGTAATAGTAAAAGGATTCTCCGCCTATAAGGAAAATTCCAAACCTATTGAGAAAAAAGAAGTGTGAGCTTCATTCTTCGGATAATCTCCGCATACTGAACTCACATCCGCAGTATTGCTGGTTATAAAATCCGTATTCCTTGATTATAGCGATACGTCGTTCACTCAGCCCACCCTTTCTCCAGTTCTGCTCCCACCATACCACATCATCGTACGGCTCAACGGCATAATTCCCTGCCTCGTTTATCTGATCAAGGCTTTTCCAGCGCGATGAAGCAAGAGTGGTAGTAATAACTGTGAATCCATGTTCATGGGCATAACGCGCCGTATCGCGCAAACGCATCTTGAAACAGCGAAGACAGCGCCCGCCTCTCTCCGGCTCGTTTTCCATTCCCCGTACACAGTCCAGCCACACAGGATGGTTATAGTCCGCATCAATAATGTCGAGGCCGAGCGATTGTGCATACCTTGTACATTCATCCTTTCTTATATTATATTCCTCCAAAGGATAAATATTCGGATTGCAATAATAAATAGTAGGACGTACACCATGCTGCAGCAAACACTCTATTATTGCCGACGAACATGGAGCACAGCAAGTATGCAGTAACACTTTATCTGCCCCTCCGGGAACCTCAATACGAAATTTATTTTTTTTCATCGCAGTCTATTTTTTGTAAAAAGCTATTCGTGGTGTACCGTTTGCCACATAAATAATACCACATCTGACAAAACCGTTTTTCGCAAGCAGATGTTGCATAACCTTATTATCTGAATGCGTATCAACCCTCAGACATGGAGATACTTTCATACACCATTCTATACACTGTTCAGTAATACCATGCACACCCTGATCTGATGCAAGACGATGGATAACATAATAAGGCGAGTCATCCGGCCATTCACCATCCTCAATATACGAATATGTAGGATCAGGACCTTCTATAAAACAAAAGGTAGCAACAACCTTTTCATCACCGTCACATGTTACGCAGACATAACAATGTCCCTCAGCAATCTCACTTTCCATCAGCTCACGCTGAGGATAACCATTAATCCATTGATTCGGATTCCCCGTAGAAGCCATAAATTTCCTGGCCACATCGAATATCTCCATAATTCGGTCCAGATCAGCATAGTCAGCCTTTCTTATCTTTATATCCATACAAAGTATTATTCTGTTATTAAAAGATTATCAGAGTGCTAATTTACATCTATTTTTTCACTTTCACATCTTTCACAGCCGTGAATCCGGCTCGAAATTTCAGAGAATCCGGCAGACCGTATAAACGCGAAAATCCCCGAAGTATCTCTACCTCGGGGACTTCTCTGTTAAAACGGCG
>CALUJF010000028.1 GCA_944320855.1 uncultured Phocaeicola sp. | reverse complement strand
CTGAGCAAACAGCGGATTAACAGAGGCATACATTCCAATGTTTTCAAGTTTGTCGATAATCATAATCGTAATGTTTTAAATTCTGATATGCAAAATTAAGAAAAAGATAAGGAATAACCACTATATTAAGAAAAGAATATGTTGAGAATTAGAGATATTAAATGCAAAATCTCCGGTTTAAAAATGAGTTTCGATATTAAACACTTTTAATAATATGATGGATTATAGTATTTTTTATAACTTTGACAAGTTAATGAATTATACATCATAAAATAATATAAAAACTTCAAATATGGAAAACAGTGATAAGTTCGACAAATACATACAATTGTTAGAAGCCAATAAAAATATCATACTTACAGGAGCACCTGGTACAGGAAAGACTCATCTTGCAAAAGCAATTGCAGAAAGAATGGGAGCTGAATACGAATTTGTTCAATTTCATCCATCTTATGATTATACGGATTTCGTAGAGGGGTTACGTCCTACTCCACCTGACAAAGATGGGAATATTGGTTTTGAAAGGAAGGATGGGGTGTTTAAGGAGTTTTGTAAGAAAACAATTTTAAATTCATGTACTATTCCTCAAAGTGCAAAAAGTGATAATGATACTTCTAAAAGCTTTAATAAAGTAGATAATTATCCTTTATCAAAGGACAATTCATTTTACTCTTTGTATGATGAACTAAAAAGGAGAATTCAAAATAATACAGTAACTCTTTATACTGTTTATCCAAGAAATCAAATGGAAGTTCAAGTATCCGGTAACGATATATTGTATAAAAAAGGTGGAACTTTTATTTCAAACTATATTGATGAAAATTTTGTCTACAAAATATTTAATTACTTTCGTAATAGAAATATATTGGATATTTCCAATGAAACTAAAGATATTTTTTTCAAAATCATAGGCCATACTTTAAATTATACATATTATAGAGGTATCGTTCAAGAGCTTCTATACATGAACAAAGAAAAGGAAAATATCACCTTTGTAGAAACAGAAAAACAAAATTCATTTAATGAGGATATAGTTCAAACGAATGAAAACAATATAAATATTATTGAAGAAATTAATTCAATAAAACCTTATATCTTCATCATCGACGAAATAAACCGTGGCGAAATCTCCAAAATCTTCGGTGAACTTTTCTTCAGCATTGACCCTGGTTATCGTGGAGAAAAAGGCCTGGTGAAAACACAATATCAAAATCTGATTACAGACGAATCAGACCCTTTCTACGAAGGATTTTATGTTCCCAAAAATGTTTACATAATTGGAACTATGAATGACATTGACCGCAGTGTGGAAAGTATGGACTTTGCAATGCGCCGCCGTTTTGCCTGGATAGAAATAAAAGCAAATGAAAATACTGGAATGCTTGATGATGAAAAGCTGTCAGACATGAAAGATGAAATAATCAGCATTATGAAACGCCTTAATGCGGCTATATGGGATGAAGATAACAATACAGGAATAGAAGGATTAAGTGCTGCATACCATATCGGTGGTTCTTATTTCAGTAAGCTGTCACTTTATTTGAATAAAGAACATACAAACAAGCAAGAGGTTTACGAAAGTTTATGGAACAATCATCTGAAAGGAGTACTATTTGAATATCTGAGAGGAACGATTAATGCAATGGAAAACTTGAAGATGCTGGAACGGGTTTATTTTAATCAAGATATCTATGATACTGAAGGATAACTCGAAATATTCTGTAACAACAGATAATCTTAATGATGTTCTGTTGTTACAGAATATTGCAAACCGTAACATTTCGGAATTGGCAGATGAATATGACAACAGTATACTCATTTATCCGTATTCTTTCAAAGAATGTGAAGATAGATTAGGAAAACAACAACTTATATTATTACAAGCTACGTGGAACGGGAATAAATGTACAAAGGTTAATCTTGAAACCGGTAATGTAGTTGGTTTTATTGGAATAAACGGATTGTCTGTTTCCATACATTCACGTTTTTCAAGAAATACGGATGAAGACTTTTTTCTACATTATATGCTACAAAAGGTACTGAACATAAATGTGGTCAGTCTTCAACATGGGATAAAAGATGAGCAAGTCTTTGATTTTCTACTTTATTTGTTTCCTAAGTTACTTAACGATGCGTTAACACAAGGGATATATAAAGAATACCAACGAAATGAATATAATGATGCAAATGTCAGGGGTGTAATAGACATTAACAGGCATATAAAAAAGAATATGCCATTTAATGGTCGTATAGCATATCGTACACGAGAATTCAGCCATGACAATAATGTGACCGAGCTGATACGTCATACAATTGAGTATATCTGTACAACGAAACTTGGAAGGGAATTAATGGAAATCAATGCCGAGACACGTTCCAATGTTGCACAAATCTTGGCTGCCACAACTCGCTATAATCGTCAAGACAGGGAGAAGGTAATAAAAAATAATCAGAAAATAGCGAACCATCCTTTTTATACCCGATATGCTCCGCTTCAGAAACTTTGTTTGCGTATATTGAGACATGAAAAGATAAAATACGGTCAGAACGAAAATAAAATACATGGTATTTTGTTTGATGTCTCCTATTTATGGGAAGAATACCTTGCAACCATCCTTACAAGACAAGGTTTCAAACACCCCGATAACAGAAAAGGTATAGGAAGAATACATCTGACTAACACCAACAAATTCCCACGTTATCTTGATTTTTATAGAGAACATGACAGTATTATAATCGATGCAAAATATAAACCGGAAACTGAAAAGAGAGACGATATTCATCAGATAATAACTTATATGTACCGTCTGAAAGGTAAATATGGTATCCTTATTCACCCAACATGTCAGGAACATACAATAAAAAGATATCCTCTACTAGGATATGGAGAAAAAAATGATGCAGAATTGCACACATATCTATTTAAGATTCCACAAGACGCAAACGATTATAAAGATTTTATTACAAAAATACAATTATCTGAGGAGGTACTCATAAAACATTATGAATGATTTTAAAAAGCTTATATTATTAAAGCAGAAAGCAGCATATCAAGAAATCCCACTTAGCGCCAGTGAACCGGCATTCAAAGCACATGCGAGGAAAAAGCAGTCACTTTTCCGTCAGATGGTGTTAGGTATCCCATACGACCCTAAACACAAGTTCGGCAAGTATGGCGCTTTTCTTATGGAGCCATTCGCTTCATCAGGATATAATTTCTGCGAGGTTTATCGAAGCTATATACTAAATGGCATAAAGGAGCGATACGGTAAGTTGAATGCAGCTCTCCATGAAGGACTTATGGGCAACATGTTAAGGAGTGAGCATATTCCATGGAATGTCTTTTATCCAATGAATTTAGATAAACAGGCAACGTTAACCCTGTTAAAAGAAATCCTGAAAACTGACGAGATAGACAAAGTTACAGATATTCGTATCGAGTGGGCCCCTGAAAAGGAGGAAGCACTTGACGACAATACCTCATTCGATACATATATTGAATATATTTATAATGGGAAAGAGTGTGGTGTAGGTATTGAAGTAAAATATACTGAAGAAGGATATCCTTTTGGAAAACTAGAAAGGAAGAGGGTTATGGAAGAGGAAAATTCCTTATACGCCATCAAGACACGCCAATGTGGGTTATACACAAATGAGATAAGCAATCGCCGTCTGAGTGAAACATTACTTTGCAAAGATGACTACAGGCAAATATGGAGAAATCATTTGTTAGGTGCTGCAATGGTTATGAACGGACGAATCACTAAATTCCATAGTATCACACTTTATCCCAACGGAAATACCCATTTCAAGAAAGTACTTCCTGAGTATGAAAAATTACTGTCGGAATATGGAAAAGCAACATTCGGCTATATTACCATCGAAAAACTCATCCTTCTTATATGTAAGCACTTTGAGATGAATGAAAAGAACAAGCAATGGGTAGATTATCTGAATACAAGATATCCTTTTATCTAAGAATGAATAAAAAAACATTACTCAATTATTTATAATAACCAAGTAATTTGTAATTTTGTTATAATTCATGCGAACTATTAAAATCTCAAATGATTATGGATAAAGAAGTTTTGGATTTTGTAACATTTTGCATCAGCTCATTGGCTGTACATCTTCATCTATCACAGAGAGAAGTTTATAAACGGCTTAAAGAATCAGGGATACTGTATGGATACATTGTCCCCTCATACGATGTACTGCATACATTTGGTTCGCGTTATCTGATGGAAGACCTGACAGATTATATGAAAGAGAAAGGAGTTCTATAATTATGAAAGTATATCATGCTTCAAGTGTTATAGTAGAAAATCCGGACACGATACATTCAAGGGAGTATCTTGATTTCGGACAGGGATTTTACATTACGACAATACGTGAACAGGCTGAAAAATACGCACTGCGTTTTCTGCGTAGAGGTAAACCTGCTTGGCTCAATATTTATGAATTAAGTTATAATATTGATAAATGGAACTTACTTCGTTTTGATTCATACAACAGTGATTGGTTGGATTATGTCGCAAATTGTCGTATAGGAAAACCTGTAGAACTTTATGATATGATTATTGGAGGTATTGCCAACGATCGTGTTATTTTAACATTAGACAGATATTTCGCAGGTGAACTATCCAAAGAACAAGCATTGGGTTTATTGAAATACGAAAAGCCAAATATTCAATTATGTATCCGGTCACAACAAATGATAGATGAATGTTTAACCTATATTGAAAGTATTGAATTATGACAGGAGTTTCAAAACAAATATATAAAGGAGTAAAATGCTCAAACATAATATCAAGCTTGAGCGAGATGTATCATATAACAATAGAAGAAGCAACAGACATATATTATAGTTCTGAGATGGCTGACCTTATAGACGAAGGTATAGCAGACTTACATTGTAGAAGTGACAAATACCTTGCTACAGAAATTTGGAATGATTATATCGCTCAAAATCATAATTAAGAAAATTCCTCACATCCCTTTGAAAACCGGGAAAAAATTAATATCTTGACAACATAAATTTTTAAAACACTCATTTTATGGAAATCTGGCAAATATGGCTTGCCATAGCACTGGCACTTGTAATAATAGAAATAATCACCGTAGGGTTTGCCGCTCTTTGTCTGGCTATTGGAGCCGTGGGCGCAGCGGTGGCATCGTGTTTCACCGAATCTTTGGTATGGCAGATTACGGTCTTTGCCGTTTTCACCTTAATATCATTCATCTATGTACGCCCGTTCATGCTTAAGTTTCTTTCGAGGAAGAAAGATTCGCCGAAAAGCGGAGTGGAAGCTCTTATCGGACGGACAGCCATCGTTGAGGAAGATATCATTCCGGGAACAAACAGTGGACGCATAGCCATTGACGGAGACAGGTGGAAGGCTGTTTCGGAAGACGGAAACAATATTATGAAAGGCGAGAAAGTCGTCGTACTTAAAGTGGACAGCATTATACTCACCGTCAAAAAAGCATGATAAATATCATTATTATAAACATCTAAAAAACACACATTTATGGGAGCTTTGATTATTGTAGGGCTTATAGCACTTGTTGTGATAGTTTTCGCAGTGCAGGGGCTTAAAATCATCCGCCAGGGGGAAACAAAAGTTATTGAAAGATTAGGAAGATACCACAGTACGTTGTCTTCCGGTATAAACATCATATGGCCTATTCTCGACAGACCGAGAAAGGTTTATACACGGTATGTGATAACAAGAATGAATGGTACTACACAGACACTGATAAGGATGTCGGACGTGATAGACCTTCGTGAACAGGTTTACGATTTCCCGGAACAGAGCGTGATTACCAAAGATAATGTGACCACCAGCATTAACGCATTGCTGTATTTCCAGATTACAGACCCGTTCAAGTCGGTATATGAGATAGAGAACCTGCCTAACGCAATAGAGAAACTTACGCAGACAACTCTTCGTAACATTATCGGCGAACTGGAACTGGACGAAACTCTTACATCGCGCGACACCATCAATTCCCGTCTTCGTGAGGTGCTTGACGAGGCAACAAACAAATGGGGAGTTAAAGTGAACCGTGTGGAACTGCAGGACATCACTCCTCCAGAGAGTGTACGCCGTGCCATGGAACAGCAGATGCAGGCAGAACGCGAACGCCGTGCAAAGATTCTGAAGGCTGAAGGAGACAAGACATCGAAGATTCTTTATTCCGAAGGAGAGAAGGAAGCACAGATAAATCAGGCTAAGGCACAAAAAGAATCACAGATTCTGATGGCACAAGGTGAAGCGGAAGCAAAAATCCTTCAGGCAAAAGCTGAGGCTGAGGCCATTGAGAAACTGGCTGAAGCTATTAAAGGCTCCAACTCCGATCCGGCATCTTATCAGATAGCACTTAAATATATAGAAACTCTGAAAGAAATGGCAAGCGGAAAGGACAACAAGACCGTTTACATTCCATACGAAGCTACTTCTCTACTTGGCTCTTTGGGAGGCATAAAAGAGATACTTAAAGGATAAATTGGGATTCTATTTTTCTGTATCTATTCAGTGAACGGCTAATGAACGCCCGGTGAACTATAAATAAACATATAAAGAATGTGCCTTAAAATGACAAATTCATTATATGTTCATTATGCGTTCATTACACGTTCACTGAGTCTTCTAAACATAATCCCACAAGCGAAGTATATCCGTTTCTCCCCAATACCAATGAGTAAAGCCCGCTATCACATTCTTATAACGGTATATGCATGTTTCAGCTTCTGCTCCACGTGTATTCTTGACGGAACAGACTTTCACTCCGGAAGCCAACTTACCATTATCCGTATCTATTGACAGAAAACGGAATTCATGCCCTCTGAGCGATATTTCTGATGCCTCGATTATCCGATATCCGGTATGCAGATGCGAATCTATCATAGTACAGCCAAAAGGCAATACACCGCTCATCTCATATGTGCTGCCTCCTTCACGAACCGTAAGTGAACGTGAAAGAAGTACCATACCGCCTCCCTCTGCTATAATCTTACCACCTTTCTCGGCATAATCCTTAAGCTGTTTCATTAATGGCTTACGACGATGTAACTGTCTTGCAAACATCTCAGGAAAGCCCCCGGGAAGATATAATATATCAGCCTCCGGAAGATTATTTGAATACAGTGGACTGAAATATGTGATATTGCCGATAGCCGACAGCCGGTCTATGTTTTCCTTATAAATAAGATTGAATGCCGAATCGCGTGCCACCGCTATTTTCAGCGGCTTATGTTTTCCCTCATACTGAAAACCTGTTTCCTCTACATCCGATGTATATGGAAGAGTATATTCGCATGGGAATATACGTGTACACATTTTCAGGATACGCTCTATATCTATATTCTGTTCTACATACGAAGCGGCTTTCTCTGCCACCTCTTCTATCTCCGAACGGACTGACTGCGTAAGAGCCGTATGACGCTGCGGAAGTTTCAGACTTTCATCGTATGGGATATATCCAAGACTGTTCAGTCCGGCATCATTGCATGCATCCTTCAGATACGAAAAATGTGTAGGCGAGGAAACATGGGTAAATACCACTCCAACGATTTTGACCTGCGGACGGAACAGTTTATATCCGTAAAGCATTGGAGCTACCGAATAGGCTGCCGAACGGGCATTAACCACTAAAATAACAGGTACTGAAACTAACTGAGACATCTCTGCGCTGCTGCCCTGCATCCTTCTGTAACCGTCAAACAAGGCAGAATTGCCTTCTATCATGCAGACTTCGGCTTTCTCTCCGTACTTATTATAGACGTATTGCAGATGCGTTCGTCCTGCAAACCATGAATCAAGGTTTACTGAGTCTGTTCCTGAAGATATGGCATGCAGCTGAGTATCCATGAAACCCGGACCGCATTTATAAGGCTGGACTTTTATTCCACGTCTCTTCAAGGCACGAAGAAGACCTAAAGCGAAAACAGTCTTTCCGCTTCCAGATGTTGCGCCTCCTATGAGAAATTGTGGTTTCATTCTGTTGTTCCTGTCTTAAAAATGCGGTTACAAAATTACAAAAAATATTCTTTCGGCATAACAACCACGGGATGTCTATGCCTACAAAATCATAGTCAATGTAGGTTTTTCAGGCTATTTTTTGTAAATTCGCGCAACTTTTCCGCTTTTGGGGAAGTATCAGAACACAAAATACGAAATAACGATATGAATATAAAGTTTTTAAGCCTTGCAAGCGGCAGCAGCGGCAACTGTTACTATCTGAGCAACGGCAACACATCTGTACTGATAGACGGAGGATTGGGAATACGCACTGTGAAAAAGGTTTTGAAGGACCATTGCCTGAACTTGGGTGATGTAAAAGCGGTATTCGTTACCCACGACCATGCAGACCACATAAAGGCAGTGGGACATCTGGCCGGAAAACATAATATCCCTATATATGCCACTCCGGAAGTACACGAAGGCATGCGAAGGAGTTACTGCATGACAGAGAAGCTTGCAGATAACATGAAGAGGTTTATCTCTAAAGGAGAAACAGTGAAAGTTGAAGATTTTGAGATAACATGTTTTGAAGTACCTCACGATTCTACCGACAATGTGGGTTACAGCATCAAAATCTGCGATAAGGTATTCACTTTCATTACGGACATAGGACGTATCACTCCTACAGTAGCCCGGTTTGTAAGTATTTCAGACTATCTGGTAATGGAAGCAAACTACGATAAGAGTATGCTTGACTGCGGTCCATACCCTACCCACCTGAAAGAAAGAATAGCAAGCGGGAACGGCCATTTGTGCAACAAGGAACTGGCAGAGTTTATTTCCTGCAACTTCCCTTCACGGCTGAAATATCTGTGGTTATGCCATCTCAGCAAGGACAACAATCATCCGGAGCTGGCGCTGAAGACAGTGGAAGCAGCACTTAAATCAAAAAATATAATAGTAGGAAAAGATGTGGAGATCATTCCTTTAAGAAGAACCTCTCCTACAGGTATCTTTGAATTATAATCGAGGGCGTATCTTTGCAAGGAAATCCGATATCAGGGGAAGCATCTCTTCCGGTTCGGAAATTCCGTCGCATAATGTTTCTACAGGACAACGTCCGGTACCGTCACGGTTTATAATATACTCGGTTTCCACATCGAAACCGACAAGCACTCCGGCTTTGCGCAATAGGCACAATGCCGGAGTACTTATTATATGGGTGTGAAGTCTTGAAACCTTTCCTAAAATCATAAGAGCAGCCGCACCCTTGCCTACCACCTTGTCGGCAATGAAAGCTCCATCCAGCAGTTCCGGCTCTGTATGCAACATATCATATAGGTCTGCTACTCCCCTGCGCGAGAATGTCCTCATCACAGTTCCGTTGCCTACTACGCACGACCAGCCGCCTTTCTGCAACTCTTCCACTAAGGCAGACATCTCACCATTCCAGGACTGAATCATAACTTATTCTGTTTTAAGGACTCTACAAAGCGGTCTATACGATGCAGTTCATGAGGAATGTTTATATCCTGCGGACAATGGTCCACACACTCTCTACAACCGATACAATGGCTTGCCTGTCTCAGTTTAGGAACACTCCTGTCATACCCTATCAGATATGCTCTGCGGGCCTTGTCATAGTTTTCGTCCTTGCTCGATTTCGGCACATTACCCTCATTCACACATTTGTTGTAGTGTACGAGTATAGCCGGAATATCTATACCGTAGGGACACGGCATACAGTATTTACAGTCATTGCATGGCACCGTAGGATATTTCTTCATCAGCTGTGCAGTTTCTTCAAGAAATTCCTTATCCTCGTCAGTCAGATGGACTAAAGGCGAATATGTACGGATATTGTCCTGCAAATGTTCCATATATGTCATTCCGCTTAGAACAGTCAATACCTTATCCCAGGTACCGGCAAATCTGAAAGCCCATGATGCCACACTGTCCGAAGGGCGTTGCTGCTTGAATCTGTCTACTATGTGCTGTGGAACATTCGACAATCGTCCTCCCAAAAGCGGCTCCATAATGATGGCCTGAATATTCCGCTTTTCAAGTTCTCCATACAGATATTCCGCATTCACGTTTCTGCCTGTGGCATGTCGCCAGTCTACATAGTTAAGCTGTATCTGCACGAAATCCCAGTGTACCTTGTCATGCATGGCAAGAACCTCGTCGAATACATCCTGAGTGCCATGGAACGAAAAACCAAGATTACGGATTCTTCCGGCCTTTCTTTCTTCAATAAGATAATCCAACATACCATTATCAATATATCTGGCACGGAAAGTATCCATACCGCCATTACCAATGGAATGAAGCAGATAGTAGTCGATATAATCCACCTGAAGCTCTTCGAACGACCTCTTATACATCTTGATGGAGTTCTCGCGTGTGTAGTTCGAGAAGTTCGACAACTTTGTAGCCACATAGAATTTCTCCCTCGGATGACGTTTGAGGGCTATACCTGTAGATTTCTCGGACCATCCCTGCACATATACCGGCGATGTATCGTAATAGTTCACTCCATGAGCCATTGCATAGTCTATCAGCTCGTTCACGGCATCCTGGTCTATAACATTTCCATCTCCTGCCGGTGAAGGAAGAGTCGGCCAGCGCATACACCCATATCCCAACAGCGAAACCTTGTCACCACGCTCTGAAGTACGGTATGTCATCTTATCCACAGGCACCGGAGTTGCAGGACCGGAAGCGGTTCCTTCCTCAGACTTGCCTTTTCCGCATCCATAGAACAGTCCGCTTACTGTGGCGGTGCTGATACCAACTATCTTGATAAAATCTCTTCGGTTTATATTTTTCTTTTCCATACACTAATCTCCTTTTTATCAAATCATTCTATGACGTTCGTGTCCTTCCACATAAATTGCACTGAAAGGGCGTGACGGACAAAGATTCTCGCATGCTCCACAGCCGATACAGCGTTCTACATTGACGGAAGGAATCTGAGGCGAAGTCTTATCCCCGGCCTTACTGTGAATCATTGTTATGGCTCCTGTAGGACAATGGCGCGCACAGTTACCGCATTTCACATTATCTTTTACGGCTACGCAGTTCTCCATGATAAATACCGCATGACCTATCTGTGTAGAAGCCTTGTCTGCCATAGAAATGAGATTGATAGCACCTGTAGGACATACTTCAGAACATTTGGTACATTCCGGACGGCAATAACCTTTCTCGTATGACATTTCCGGCTGCATCAGTTTCATCAAATCCGTAGAAGGACGCAGCACCTGGTTAGGACATACCGAAACACACAACTGACATCCGGTACACTTCTTGGCAAAACTGTTCTTGCCCAATGCTCCGGGAGGAAGTATTGGAGTATTTCTTTTAGGAACCTTCTTGTCTATAATCTTTGCCAGTCCGCCATCTACCTTCATTTCCTGTGCCTTCAATGCACTGCCTGCTGCCACGGCAACAGCTGTTGTCAGGAAAGTTCTTCTTGAATTGTCCGTAGCCGGAGTATTCATATCAGTTGATTTCTTTCCTTTAGAACGTAATACATAATGTATAGCCCCATGCTTGCAGGAATCCAGACAGTCCATACATGCCACACAGCGCGTATAGTCTATGTTATGGTTTTTAACGTCGATACACGATGCCTTGCACTGTTTGGCGCAAAGCCTGCAGTTCTTGCATTTGTCTTTATCTATTTCAACTCTGAATAAAGAGAAACGGGAAACATAGCCTAAGATAGTACCGACCGGACAAATTGTATTACAGTATGTACGTCCGTTACGCCATGCTAAAATGAATATAACAACGAATGTAATAAATGCAATAATAAACGTTGGAAGACTCTTTATCCAAACCTCTGTAGAATAAAAAGCATAGCTGTCTGCACGTTCGGCAAAATAAGCAAGTATGTTATTTCCGAACTGCCATACAGGAGCCAACAGATTCGATACTATCCTTCCGAATGAACTGTACGGCGAAAGTAAAGCCACAATGGAACCTGCACCAAGGAAGAAAGCAGCAATGAATATCGCTAAAACTATATTCCTCAGATAGAAGTAAGCAACTGAATAAGTAAACCTGTTTTTCTTCTTTTTACGCATTCCGTTCAATCTGGATATAACGTCCTGCATAACCCCCAACGGACATATGACAGAACAGTAAATGCGTCCGAAAACGAATGTCAGGAGGAATAAAAATACCAATACCGCTGTATTTACGGCAAACAATGCCGGCATGAACTGAATTTTTGCCATCCACCCCAACCAGGCATGCACAGTCCCGGTGAAGTCAAGAAACAACAGTGTAATACTGACGAAGAACACTATTGCCAAAATCTGTCTAACTTTTCTCAACATAATATAATAATGTCATTTCTATACATATCCATACAAAAGTAGAAAAAATATGAATATTTTTAAAGAATTATACAGCCAATATGTCACCATATCCTCTAATTAGACTGAGTATATATAGTCCATTGCAGTTTTACAGACTTTGAATAACAAGAAAATATAGCCCGCTGATGAAATACAAAACGACGGGGCGTTAAAGGTCGAACGACGAAACGTTTTGATTAAAACGACGAAGCGTTTTAGAAACGCAAAAAAATCCGCTGAAGCATGAGCCTGAGCGGATTTTTCTTATTTCATAAACATCAGTATATTTACTTGTGTTTCTTCCAGAGTCTTGTCATGTCTTCAAGAGTCTTTCCTTTGGTTTCAGGTACCATTTTCCATACGAATACGGCTGCTATAACACAAATCACTCCGTAGAGTCCGTACACAAACATATGACCGAACTTAACTCCCATATCTCCGGCACTCATGTTATACATAGGCAGGAATGTAGAAGATACTATGAAGTTGAATATCCACTGGAATGCCACTGCAATGGCTACAGCACCGCCACGAATAGTATTAGGGAATATCTCTGCGATAAGAACCCAGCAGATAGGTCCCCAGCTGAACATGAACGAAGCACTGTAAATCATAATGCTGACTACCGGTACTATAGCAGGAAGACCTGTTACTGCATTACTCAATGCCACACCGAAAGCACCGATAGCCATACCTATGGAACCCCATATCAAAAGAGGTTTTCTTCCAAGACGTTCTACTGTAAATATTGCAAGCAGAGTAAACAGGATATTTACCACACCCATAAATACTGTCTGAACCATAGGGTTACCCATACCCATGCTTTCAAATATACGAGGAGCAAAATACAATACGGCATTGATACCTACAGCCTGCTGGAACACACTAAGCATTATACCTACGAAAATTACAGTCCAACCGTAAGTAAACAGCTTTTCAGTCTTCTCTTCTGCTGTAGCCTTTATGTCCTGAAGAATAGCCTTAGCCTGACTCAGACCGTTGATTCTGCTCAATACGAACAATGCTTTTTCGTCCTTACCTACCATGGCAAGATATCTCGGAGTTTCAGGAACAAGCAATACGAGCAATGTAAAAAGCCCTGCAGGAACGGCTTCGCTTACGAACATAAGTCTCCAGCCTGTTTCAATAGTCCATGCAGCTTCTCCCGGATTTAAAATCTGATTAACACCTTCTACAGCCTTGATTACAGGATTTATATTGTCGCCAAGAATAAGGAAATTGACGAAATACACCACCAACTGGCCGAATATGATTGCGAACTGGTTCCATGAAACCAATGTACCGCGGATGTTGCTTGGGGCAATCTCAGCTATATACATAGGACAAATAGCCGAAGCCAGACCAACACCTACTCCCCCTAAAACACGGTAAAAGTTGAAAGCTATCAATAATGAATATGTAGGTTTTCCATAATCGAAGAAAAGGAATTCCGGCCAATAAGAGCCTAAAGCTGAAAGGAAGAACATAATACCGGCCATAAACAGCGAGTTCTTACGTCCGAAACGTGAAGCAAAGAAACCTGATATGGCACTACCGATGATACAACCTATCAGCGCACTTGAAGAAGTAATGCCATGCCATGCATCTGTATAAGTAAAGTCACTTGCACCCATGAAGAATGCCTGAAGTCCTTTTTCCGCTCCAGAGATAACAGCCGTGTCGTATCCAAACAACAATCCTCCTAATACAGCTACCAGGACTATGGAAAAAAGATAAGCTTTGCTGCCTTTTTCTGTATTATTCATAATATCAAGATTATAAATTATAAAAACGAAATAAGCCGGCTCACAGCTGTCATAGGTTTAATACCGCCGACAGCCGTGCGCCGACCATGCTCTGACATTCAATCAGATATTAGCAATACATATTTACAATAGCCTCGTAAAGTTCCTGCTTACCGCTAGTCTGTTTTGGTTCGCCGTTAGCCTTAGCATAAGCGACAACATCTTCAAGAGTAAGTTTACCTTCTTCGAACTCTTTACCCTTACCGCTGTCGAATGAAGAATAACGGTCAGCAAGCATCTTCTTGTATGGAGATTCTTCGAGCAAACGAGCTGCATTTTCAAGAGCACGAGCCATAGCATCCATACCAGCGATGTGAGCGATGAAAATATCATCAAGGTCTGTAGAGTTACGACGAGTCTTAGCATCGAAGTTTGTACCACCGTTTCCAAGACCACCGCCACGGATAATCTGCATCATAGCCTGGATCAATTCGTAGTTGTCGATTGGGAACTGGTCTGTATCCCATCCGTTCTGATAGTCACCGCGGTTAGCATCGATAGATCCCAACATACCGTTGTCAACAGCTACTGCAAGTTCGTGTTCGAATGTGTGACCGGCAAGAGTAGCGTGGTTTACTTCGATATTTACTTTGAAGTCCTTGTCAAGGTTGTGAGCTTTCAAGAAACCGATAACTGTTTCAGTGTCAACATCATACTGGTGCTTAGATGGTTCCATTGGTTTTGGTTCGATAAGGAATGTACCAGTAAAGCCTTTTGAACGTGCATAGTCACGAGCAAGAGTCAACATCTGAGCCAAGTGGTCTTTTTCACGTTTCTGGTCTGTGTTAAGAAGTGACATATAACCTTCACGTCCGCCCCAGAATACATAGTTAGTACCGCCAAGTTCGATAGTAGCGTCGATAGCATTCTTAATCTGAACAGCAGCACGGGCTACAACGTCGAAATCTGGATTTGTAGCAGCACCGTTCATATAGCGAGCGTGTCCGAATACGTTTGCAGTACCCCACAACAGTTTAACACCGGTTTCAGCCTGTTTCTGTTTCAGGTAAGCAACAACTTCTTTCAGGTTAGCTTCATATTCTTCGATTGTTTCAGCTTCGTCACAAAGGTCAACATCGTGGAAGCAGTAGTATTCGATACCCAATTTCTGCATGATTTCAAATCCAGCATCTGCTTTGTCCTTAGCAGCCTGTACTTTGTCAGAATTTCCTTTCCAAGGGAAAGATTTTGTACCACCACCGAACTGGTCGCCACCTTCAGCGCAAAGTGTGTGCCACCATGCCATAGAGAATTTTAACCAGTCTTTCATCTTTTTGCCCAAGATTACTTTTTCAGCATCGTAGTAACGGAATGCCATAGGATTCTTGCTATTTACACCTTCAAATTTGATTTTTCCAATTCCTGGAAAGTACTCTTTTGTTGCCATAATACTCAATAATTTAAAAAGTTAATATTAAAGTTGACAATAAATTTATTATTATATTATTATAGTTTTTCCAAATATTCTACCCAACGTCCGTAAGCGTCAGCATAAGCAGCGGCATCTTTCACTTTTGGTTCAATAACTTCAAGTTTATCCAAAGTAGCAAATGCTTCGTTATTATCTTTATATATACCTGCTCCCATACCTGCACCTTTGGCAGCACCTACTGAACCGTCTGTATCATATAGTTCGATTGTAGCCCCTGTCACACCTGCCAATGTTTCGCGGAATATCGGGCTTAAGAACATATTGGCATGACCTGCATGAATCTTGTGTACGTCCATACCCATACCTTTCATTATGTCGATACCATACTTGAATGAGAATACGATACCTTCCTGTGCGGCACGGATAATGTGGTTGCGTGTATGAAGATTGAAGTTTACACCATTGATAGAACATCCTGTTTCCTTGTTCTGAAGCATACGTTCCGCCCCGTTACCGAATGGCAATATACTTACGCCACCTGCTCCGATTGGTGCCTGAGCAGCCAAATCATTCATCTCGGCATATGAAACACCTTCCGGAACTACCGTACGCTTAATCCATGAGTTAAGGATACCTGTACCATTGATACACAGCAATACTCCAAGACGTGTCTGTTCTTCAGTGTGATTAACGTGAGCGAAAGTATTCACTCTCGATTTCGGGTCGTAATTTACTTTACCGTTTACACCATATACAACACCCGATGTTCCTGCTGTAGATGCTATTTCTCCAGGATTGAACACATTCAGCGACAATGCATTGTTAGGCTGGTCACCTGCGCGATATGTTACTGGAATACCTTCTTTCAGTCCCAATTCCTGAGCTGCGGCTGCAGTAACCCTACCATGTTCGGAGAATGTAGGTTTGATATCTGCTATGATAGACTTGTCGAAACCGTAATAATCCATTAGGAAATCTGCCACACAGTTGTTCTTGAAATCCCAGAACATACCTTCTGACAAACCAGAAACAGTTGTACAGATTTCACCTGTGAGTCGCATTGCGATATAATCGCCCGGAAGCATTATCTTATATATCTTCTCGAATATTTCCGGTTCGTTTTCCTTTATCCATGCAAGTTTTGATGCTGTAAAGTTACCCGGCGAGTTGAGAAGATGCGACAAACATTTCTCTTCACCTATTGTCTGGAATGCTTTCTGACCATAAGGAACAGCCCTCGAATCGCACCAGATGATAGCAGGACGAAGTACATTCTGATTCTTATCCACACATACGAGTCCGTGCATCTGATACGAAATACCTATCGCCTTGATATCATCAGCTTTAACACCTGACTCAGTCATTATCGCCTTAGTGGAAAGCTTCAGATTCTCCCACCAGTTAGCAGGTTCCTGCTCAGCCCATCCTTGCTTGACAGCTATTATAGCCGCTTCTGTCTTCGGATAAAAAGCCGAGGCTACACATTTGCCTGTAATGGCATTTACCAAACTCGCCTTTACAGACGAACTACCAATATCATATCCTAATAAATACATGTTATTATAGTTTTAGGTTATCTTCTTGTTTTATTATAAATCTTTTTGTCAAATCTGTAATATCTTGCCGCCCTGTGCGACACTCCCTGCTGGAACTCATCCATCGGGATGACGTAATCCATCATCATTATCTTCTTATGGAAGTTTCTCACGTCAATCTGCTTGCCGTAAAGAACTTCGTAAAGGACTCTCAACTGCAACGCGGTAAACTTTCGCGGAAGCAAATCAAACAAGCATGACGGATTGAACTCTACATACTGGCGGATGTACTTCATCGCTTCCTCGATTATCAGATTATGGTCGAATGCCAAATCCTTCACTTCATCCAAAGGCACCCACTCAGCTTGGAAATTATCAAGATTCTTGTTCAGTGCCCTATCAATCTTCACGAGCGAGAGATATGCGATAGTAACGATACGCTCCACTTTCGCCTTTTCCGCTCTTTCAAGCCATCTGACATCTTTGGGATTCTTTGTTCTGTCCCTCGAGCCGAAAGCCTTGAACTGCATAAGATTGACATTCTTGAATCCTGTCAGTTCATTCAACACACGCATAGCGGCACCATCCAAATCCTCATCCATATATATAAGACTACCAGGTAATTTCATATCATGAAATACTTCTCCGCTATCCTCTCCTATTCGCCTAATAAGAAGAACCCTCAGGCGTTCTCCGTCGAATCCTACTACTACGCAGTCAACGGAAATATGATTGTTGGCTAAAGGCATTTTGTGTTCCATACTATATGTGTTTATCTGTTTTCCGAGTGCAAATAAAAAGCATTATTTTCAATTAAGCAAGAAATAAAAGAAAAATTTTCAGCACACATATATCACTTATTTTCAATTAGATACATATCATAGCAAATACAATATCCATACATTATCTTTTCATACAATGTACAATATGTATTTTTCATTACAGTACCGCAAAAGAGCAATAGCGCACAAGAAGAAATCAAATTATTTATATTACAGACATTTACAAATATATTTCATTTATATTTCAGGATTAGGTTATTGTATTTTTCATACAACAGATTTTTTGAGGGCTTTTTCAATAAATGTTATGTTTTTTTACTTCAACGCCCAACTGTTAAAAAAACAAAAACAGTTTCTTCAGTATATAAGAAAAGCGCTCTGTAAAACCTGAAACCGGTTCTACAGAGCGCTTGTCAATTATTGTCTGTTTGAATTTTCTGTTATTTCGGAGCCTTCATATACAAGTAAATTGCTATAATAAGGAACAGGATATTAGGAATCCATACTGCTATTATAGGAGGAACATTTCCACTTATGGCGAATGTTGCCGAGATTGTCTGAAAGAGGATGTATGATGCACTCAGACCCAACCCGACTCCAAGGTTCATACCCATTCCTCCCTTAACTTTCTTCGACGAAAGGGAAGCTCCTATAAGAGTAAGAATGAATGCAGCAAAAGGGCTTGCAATACGCTTATAATACTCCACCTCGAACTCTTTAATATTGGCAAATCCCCTACGCTTCTGGTTATCAATGTATTCCTTCAGGTCCGGACTCGTAAGAGTTTCAAACTGGTCCATTGTGATAAGGAAATCCTGAGGTTCCATATTTATTATGGTATCAAGCCTTTCACCCTTGGTAATAACCTCTTTCATTCCTTTCATCTCTCTTATCATATAATCCCTTACTATCCATCTGTGCAACTTGGTAGTATCGTACGTCGCACGTCGTGCTGTCAGATGAGATACCAATTTATTATCCTCGAACTTATCAAGCGAGAATCTGTAGCCCGTAAGGTTATAATTCTCATATCTTTCCATATAAGCTATCGTAGAGGTATCAACCACAAGCTGGATGTTTCTGGCATAGTTTACTTTCTTCTTGCTCTTATATTGGGTTTCAAAGTTTATTCTTGTCGTATTACCCTTGGGAATGTAATATGAACTTAGAATATAGCTTCCGGCTGCAATAATGGCAGCAGACAAGAAATAAGGCACCAGCAACCTCTTGAAGCTCATACCTGTAGAGAACATAGCGATTATCTCCGAGTTCTCCGCCAACTTACTGGTAAAGAATATCACAGATATGAAGATAAACAGCGGGCTGAAAAGATTGGCATAATACGGCACGAAGTTGAAGTAGTAATCAAATATAATAGCTTCAATCGGTGCCTTATTATTAATGAAACGGTCGATATTCTCATTGATATCAAACACTACAGATATTGACAGGATTAGTGTCAGGGCAAAAAAGAATGTACCCAGAAACTTCTTCATAATATATCTGTCTATCTTTTTCAGCCAAAAGCGTTTCAGATATTTATCCTTGAATTTTATCAGTTTATCTTTCATATACAACAAAACAGTGTTTATTTAAAGACAGGTATCTGTTACAATCGCGTAGACAAGCGTTCCACCATAGCAGGTTTCCAGGTAGCGAAATCGCCGGCAATAATATGTACTCTTGCTTCCTTGACAAGCCATAGATAGAATGCCAGATTATGTATTGATGCTATCTGCAATGCAAGTAATTCGTCTGCATGGAACAGATGACGCAGGTATGCACGGCTATACAGCGTATCTACATACGATGCTCCGTCGGCCTCAATAGGAGAATAATCCTTCTCCCATTTCTTATTGCGCATGTTCATGATTCCATTCTTCGTGAACAGCATTCCGTTTCGTCCGTTTCGTGTAGGCATAACGCAGTCGAACATATCCACCCCTCGCTCTATTCCTTCAAGTATATTAACCGGAGTACCTACCCCCATAAGATATCTCGGCTTGTCTGTAGGCAGAATCTCGTTAACCACTTCTATCATTTCATACATCTTTTCAGTAGGTTCTCCAACCGCCAGGCCACCTATCGCATTACCATCAGCTCCCTTTGATGCTATATACTCGGCCGAACGCTTACGCAAGTCAGGATATACACATCCCTGAACTATAGGGAACAATGATTGATTATAACCGTATTTTGGTTCAGTTTCATTAAATCTTGTAATACATCTGTCCAACCATCTGTGAGTAAGCTCCATTGACTTCTTGGCATAATTATAATCTGACGTACCTGGTGCACACTCATCAAATGCCATCATTATGTCTGCTCCTATCGTACGTTCGATGTCCATAACCCTTTCTGGAGTGAACAAATGTTTCGAGCCGTCAATGTGTGAACGGAATTCCACTCCCTCCTCACGCATCTTTCTAATGCCGGACAATGAAAACACCTGGAAACCGCCACTGTCAGTAAGCATTGGACGGTCAAAGCCATTGAACTTATGCAAGCCTCCGGCACCTTCGATGACTTCCAGTCCCGGACGCAGATACAGGTGATAAGTATTTCCTAAAATAATCTGTGCCTTGATATCCTCCTTAAGCTCAGGGAGATGAACTCCCTTAACTGTTCCCAAAGTACCGACAGGCATAAAAATCGGAGTTTCTATCTGGCCGTGATCGGTAGTTATCAGCCCTGCTCTTGCATTTGTCTTGGAGTCTGTATATTGTAATTCAAATTTCATATATAAGCTATTATGGCAGTAATTTACTTTTTGTCATTTTCTTCTTTCTTCTCTGGAACAGTCAGCTTTGGAGCATTTGTTACCACTTCATCTGTCAGAGCAATGTCAAGCACCTCTCTGATATCGCTCACATAATGGAACTTAAGTCCCTTGAGATATATTTCCGGAATATTGTCGATATCCTTCTTGTTTTCCTGACACAGGATGATTTCCTCTATACCGGCACGTTTGGCAGCAAGAATTTTCTCTTTGATACCGCCTACAGGCAATACCTTGCCTCGCAAAGTTATTTCACCGGTCATGGCAAGACGATTCTTAACCTTTCTTCTTGTCAGAGCCGAAGCGAGTGATGTCACCATTGTAATACCAGCCGACGGACCGTCCTTAGGTATGGCACCTTCAGGCACATGTATATGGATGTTCCAGTTCTCGAACACTTCTTCCGGCACTCCCAACAAATCGTTGTGAGCTTTCAGATATTCAAGTGCAAGCATAGCCGATTCTTTCATCACGTCACCCAAGTTTCCGGTAAGCGTCAGACGGCTTCCCTTGCCCTTGCTCAAGCTTGTTTCAACAAACAGGATTTCACCACCGACAGCAGTCCATGCCAGACCTGTAACCACTCCGGCATATTCATTGCCCTGATATTTATCTCTTGAGTATTCTATAGGACCAAGACATGCCGGGATATCCTCTGCCTTAAGCTCAGTAGAAGAGACTTCCTTACCGGATGCTATATTGAAAGCTGTGCGGCGCATCACTTTATTGATTTTCTTCTCCAATTCGCGCACTCCGCTTTCTCTTGTATAGTTTTCTATGATAAACTCTATTGCACCCTTCGACAGCTTGATATTATCCTTTGTCAGTCCGTTAGCTTCCATAGCCTTAGGGATGAGATGTCTTTTAGCTATTTCTATCTTCTCCTCAGTGATATATCCGCTGACCTCAATCAGTTCCATTCTGTCAAGCAACGGAGCCGGTATGCTACCTAAATTGTTTGCTGTAGCAATAAACATTACATTCGACAAATCATAATCTATATCTATGTAGTTATCGTGGAATGTACCGTTCTGTTCAGGGTCGAGCACCTCAAGCATAGCCGAAGAAGGGTCACCCTGATGACTGCTGCCAAGCTTGTCTATCTCATCAAGTATGATTACAGGATTAGAAGAACCGGCCTTAATCAGACTTTTAATGATACGTCCCGGCATTGCTCCTATGTATGTCTTTCTGTGTCCTCTGATTTCCGCTTCATCATGCACACCACCCAATGACATTCTGACATATTTCCTCTTAAGGGCAGAAGCTATCGAACGTCCAAGAGAAGTCTTTCCCACTCCCGGAGGACCGTACAAGCACAATATAGGCGATTTCATATCACCTTTAAGTTTCAGTACTGCCAAATGTTCCAAAATGCGTTCTTTAACCTTTTCAAGCCCGTAATGGTCATGATTCAGAGTTTTCTCTGCCGATTTCAGATTAAATGACTGAGAAGTATATACATTCCATGGCAGAGCCAACAGATTCTGCAGATACGAATACTGCACATTGTAATCAGGCGATTGCGGATTGATTCGTTCGAGTTTTGTTACTTCTTTTTCAAAAATCTCCGCAACCTCTTTCGACCATTGTTTCTTCTTTCCCTGGGCACGAAGATTGTCAATCTCGCTTTCAGCTCCATTGCCAAGCTCATCCTGAATATTCTTAAGCTGCTGTTGCAGGAAATATTCGCGCTGCTGTTTGTCGAGTTCCTCACGCGTACGCATCTGGATATTCTGTTTCAGTTTGGCTATTTCCAGCTGTTCATTCAGATATCCTATAAGATGTATTGCCCTGTCCTTGATAGAATCGTGCTTGAGCAATTCATATTTGGCAGTGATTTCGAGAGGGAAATTAGAACATATGAAATTAATTCTCACTGCATCACCTTCCATGTCCCTTAAAGCCATAAGGAAATCATGACCCACTTCTTCCATACTGTCATGCAGTTTCTTCATAACATCGAAGCAGGTGCTCATGATAGCCTTGAATTCATTGCTTCGAGGTGTTATATTATTTTCTTCGATAGGAGTTGCGGTACCGACCAGGAAAGGTTCTTTAGAAATTATACTGTCAAGTTTTACTTTTGGTCCGCACGTATGGATAAGTGCATTTGTCGCCCCGCCGGGAAGTTCCAAGATACGGACGATACGTCCGACCACACCTAACGGATACAAATCGCTCAATTCGGGTTCATCGACCATTGCATCTTTCTGTGTAGCCAATATAACCGGACTTTTCTTTTTATAAGCCGATTTCACCAGTTCCAAAGTACTCCTGCGGCCTATCGCTACAGGCATTACTATCTCCGGGAAAATTATCATATTGCGCAAAGGCAATACCGGCATCTCTCCTTCCAGCTCTTCTATAGGCATATTAGACTGTTCAATATCTATTTTGGCAATCAAAGCCACTTCATCATTTTTAATTCTTTTATTTTTTTTATCTTCCGGCATATTCAATCGTGAATTATCTTGTTTAAACAAACGGCTACAAAGTTAATGAATATACACATAATAATAAAACATTTTATATCAAATGTTGCATCCGGAGGTATTTGAGTCAGACTATTTCACTACATTTGCATAAAAAAATGCAGAGCAATGGGAAATGAATATTTCAGATTCAAACGTTTCACTATATATCAAGACAAGTGTGCAATGAAAGTCGGCACAGACGGAGTGCTGCTTGGAGCATGGGCTGACACAGGACATGCGACAAAAATAGCAGACATAGGCACCGGAACAGGGCTTATAGCCATTATGCTGGCTCAAAGGACACAAAATGCCACTATTTCAGGAATAGAAATAGACCATGATGCATTCATGCAGGCTAAGGACAACATGAGCAACACGGAATGGAAGGACAGAATGAGTGTCGAGAATGCCGACGTGAACGAGTTCTACCAGTCACACGAAGCCGAGTATGACATGATTGTTTCAAATCCACCGTTCTATAAAGAAGACACCAAAGGATATTGTGAGAAAAGAAATATCGCCAGACACACAGACGGACTCAGCTTTGAAGCACTTACAAAAGCTGCCTCGTTCATGCTTAAGGAAAAAGGGAAATTCAGCGTAATACTTCCGGCCTCTGCTGCTTTAGAATTCATTGGAGAAGCCATAAAAAACAGATTGAGCCTGACAAGAAAAACAGACATCAGAACAAAACCCGGCGCTTCCCCAAAAAGAGTCCTTATGGAGTTTGAAAAAGGAACAAGCAATAAAGCCACTGAATATTCGGAACTGCTCCTTAATGAAAATGGAGAGAGGAGCAAGGATTATACAGCTCTGACATCAGATTTCTATTTGTAGAATAAAACAGACAAATCAACCACTCAAGTTTCGGCTTTAGGAACTTGAGTTAATAACAGCACTTGTAATACCGGCCTCACACTAATATACGTTGTTCCAAGACTGATTGTTTCAGATTGAAAGGCCGGGAATTTCTGTTGTCTGACAGCTGTCAGACAATTGTCGGACACGTGTCAATCAATTGTTTGACAGCTGTCGGACATATGTTTGACACGTGTCAAACAACAGAAACTTATCCCCGTCTGCCATACACTTTCTATACATTGGGGAATATTTAAATCAATCATCCTGTTGCTGATTATTCTTTTTGACCAATTTCTTCATAAGCGTACGGTTCATTTCCAACAATTGCCTGTGCTTCTCAGCAATAGAAGAAGATACCGGTTTCGCTTCTATAAAGTCAGTAATATGCTGCAATATGTTGTGAGGTTCGTATATGCTACGTTTAGGCTTAGGAGGACATATTACTTTCAGGGCTGACGGAACAATCTCCACTACAAGGTCCTTTGACCCTATCATCGGGTCACCATCAAAATGAAAGACTCCTTCTGTAGCTCTATGGATAGTAATTTTCTTGTCTTTCATAGTTTTGATACGGCTGTTCATATCAATAGTCTTTGTAAACAGCTGAAACGACAAAGACGGAACATCAAGAACCGTAAAAGGCTCAAGCACAGTAATATCCATCATCCCATCAGACAATGATGCCTGCGGAGTAATAAAAGCATTGTTACCATATTGCGAAGCATTTCCGCAAGCTATCAGGAATGCTTTATATTTGACAGTCCCTTCAGAGTTCTCTATTTCATAAGTTTCCGGCTCATAATGAAGGCTTTCCTTCAATGTATTCTCAAGATATGTAATAAGTCCCCTGCGCTTGGAACCGGCAAATTTAAGACTTACGAAAGCGTCAAAACCTACCCCACAAGTACAGAAAAACGGATGTCCGGCGATTTTGCCATAATCTATCAAACGCACATTAGCCTTGTTTATTAGTTGAACTGCCTTATGATAGTCCATAGGGATATGCAGATGTCTTGCCAGGCCGTTTCCCGAACCGCATGGTATTATTCCCAGAGCTGTATCAGAATGTACAAGTGCACGCCCTACCTCATTTATAGTCCCGTCACCTCCAATAGCAACAACGAACGACACCTTATCTGCAACAGCCTGCTTTGCTATATCATAAGCATGACCTGCATACTCAGTTTTTATTATTCTCGGATTGTAGATACTACGGTTTATATTCGATTCTATATATTCAAGTATAGACTCCTTGTTTTGAGTACCCGAAATAGGATTAACAACAAATATTATATCCTTCCTGATGTCCATATTGTTTGCATACGTTGGTTGTTTATGCAAATGTAATTATATTTATTATAAAATCCCCATGCCTGTACAAAATCTTATACATAAATACAAAAAACATTCAGAAATGTTACCTTTTGTTGTTTTTTTACTATCTTTGCAGGATGTAAAAATAAAAATATCTATACAATAATAGAATATGGGATTATTACAAGAAAAATTAAGTAAATTCAGACTCCCGCAAATGTATATGGAGAAGGGGGTTTATCCTTATTTCCGCGAGATAGACAGTCATCAGGATACTGAAGTGATGATGGACGGCAAGAAGGTATTGATGTTCGGGTCAAACTCATACATGGGTCTGACTTACGACCAAAGAATTATTGATGCAGCAATAGCCGCAACACGTAAGTACGGAACAGGATGTGCCGGCTCCAGACTTCTGAATGGAACCCTTGATATCCATGTACAGCTTGAAAAAGAACTGGCAGAATTTATCGGCAAGGACGAAGCCCTCTGTTTTTCTACAGGTTTCACTGTTAACGAAGGTGTAATACCTCAGCTCGTTGGACGTGGGGACTATATCATATGCGATGACCGCGACCATGCATCTATAGTAGACGGACGCCGCCTTACTTTTGCAACACAGTTAAAGTACAAACACAATGATATGGAAGCATTGGAGAAAGAGCTTCAGAAATGCGAGCCAAACGCTATCAAGCTTATCGTTGTGGACAGTGTATTCTCTATGGAAGGTGATTTGGCGAATTTACCTGAAATCATCCGTCTGAAGAAGAAATACAATGCTACTGTGTATGTAGACGAAGCTCATGGAGTCGGAGTGTTTGGACGTAACGGACGCGGAGTATGCGACCATTTCGGATTAACAGACGAAGTGGACATCATAATGGGTACATTCAGTAAATCACTGGCTTCAATTGGTGGTTTCGTAGCGGCTGACAAGGACATTATCAACTGGCTGCGCCACAACGCACGTTCATATATATTCCAGGCCAGCAGTACTCCGGCGGCAACAGCGGCAGCAATAGAGGCTCTTCACATTTTGCAGACAGAACCGGAACGTCAGGAAAACCTTTGGAAGATAACCAATTATGCATTGAAACGCTTCCGTGAATGCGGATTTGAAATCGGAGATACCGAAAGCCCTATCATTCCACTTTATGTACGTGATACAGATAAGACATTCCTTGTCACAAAAATGGCTTTCGATGAAGGAGTATTCATAAACCCTGTAATACCTCCTGCTTGCGCACCACAGGATACACTTGTAAGATTTGCTTTGATGGCAACTCATACAAAAGAGCAAATTGATTTCGCAATAGAAAAACTTCTGAAATGTTTCAAGGAACTTGAAATCATTAAATAAAGACTAAAAAATAAGGCTGTCTTTTAAGGTAAAAACCTCGAAGACAGCCTTTTTTGCTTTTTGTTGTATTCAATAATTTCACTCTCAAGAACCCGGTTATACGAAAATCAATTCATATACGAGTTCAATTCGTCAGCAGTAACATTCTTAGCCACTATCACTCCATTATCATCTATAAGATAGTTGGCAAATCCGTCTCTAAGACCAAACTCTTTAAAGACTTCAGAAGTATTGCCGCCTGTTTCCAAGTAGCACAAGGCAGTCTGCAACTGATCTTGCTCTACAGCCGCACGGAAAACTGATTCGTAACGGTCCAAAGAAACAGAAATCATCTTAATGCGGTCTGAATTCTGCAATGCATGACATAACTCTGCATTCTTCATTCTTGACTTTGCGTCATATCCCGCCCAAAAGCTCAACAAAGTATATTTGCCTTCAACGGCCTGCAGGTCGAGCGTCTGCTTTTCATTTTCAAGAACTGGTATGGGGAGCGTATCTCCTGGTACCAGTTTCTCTGTAGGGTCTTTCTTCTCTATAAAAGAGAAAGAAATTAAGGAACTGAATACTAATACAACAAAAATCGGCTTTACACTTTTAATCATGTAATGTGATTTTGGTTAATACTATCCGAGCCTGTCCTTAACAGGGGTTTCATCCCGGAACATTATTTTACGATGCCATATCTGTCACAGATACCTTTTATGCAACGCATTTAAATATTGAAACCGCTGCAAAGATAAGCATTTTTTACTTAACACCATAAGAAATATGCCATTTTTTATGTTGTTCAACATAAATTCAACATCATCAGCCTCCTTTCGTTTACTTTATTTTTGCCATAAAACCATAAAAAAACACGTTTATATGGCTTATAAAGCATATTTTGATTAACTTTGCAACATATTACCCAAATGATAAATTTTCATTAAAAACAGGAGAAGAACCAGAATGGAATTTTCAGAATTAAATTTAGACGAAAGCGTTCTTAACGCATTAGATACCATGAATTTCAAGGAATGTACCCCGGTTCAGGAACATACAATACCTGTTCTGCTCGAAGGGCATGACTTGATTGGAGTAGCTCAAACGGGAACCGGTAAAACCGCTGCCTTTCTCTTGCCTGTTTTGAGTAAGCTTTGTAGTGGAGATTATCCTGAAGATTCCATAAACTGCATAATCATGTCCCCTACCCGCGAACTTGCAATACAGATAGACAGACAAATGGAGGCATTCTCATATTTCATGCCTGTTTCAGGCGTAGCTGTTTACGGAGGCAATGACGGTGTACGTTTTGAGCAGGAAAAGAAAGGACTCACTCTTGGGGCAGATGTCGTAATAGCCACCCCTGGACGACTTATCAGCCACATCAGTCTTGGATATGTAGATTTGTCGAAAGTTTCATTCTTCATATTGGACGAAGCAGACCGTATGTTGGACATGGGATTCCATGACGATATACTCCAGATTGTAAAGCATTTGCCAAAGGAAAGACAGACTATAATGTTTTCGGCCACAATGCCGGAGAAAATCAGACAATTGGCAAAAAACATTCTGAACAATCCTGTGGAAATAAAACTTGCAGTTTCAAAGCCTGCAGAAAAGATAATTCAGGCGGCCTACATCTGTTACGAATCACAAAAGCTTGAAATCATCAAAGATTTATTTTCTGCCCAGCAGCCTGAAAGGGTAATAATATTCGCATCTTCCAAAATTAAGGTAAAAGAGGTTTCAAAGGCTCTGCTGAAAATGAAACTTAATGTAGGAGAAATGCATTCCGACCTGGAACAGTCAAAAAGAGAAGAAATTCTCCATGAATTCAGAAACGGAAAGATAAATATATTAGTAGCAACAGACATCGTGGCGCGCGGTATTGACATAGACGATATAAGACTGGTCATAAACTATGATGTGCCTCACGATTGTGAAGATTATGTTCACCGCATAGGAAGAACGGCGCGTGCCAATAACGACGGCTGTGCAATAACTTTTGTAAATGAGGCAGAGCAAACAAAATTCTACCAGATAGAACAATTCCTTGATAAAACCATATATAAGCTACAGATTCCGGAACAGTTGGGCGAAGGACCGGAATACGCTCCGAAAGTAAAAAGCGGAAAAAGCAACAAGAAGACCGGTCAAGGAAAGAGAAAGTATAATTTCAAGAAGAAATCAGGAAACACCAAGAAAACCAAGGAGAAAAACCAATGATAATAGCAGTAGATTTTGACGGAACAATAGTAGAACACAAATACCCGTACATAGGAAAAGAAATACCTTTCGCCATAGAAACACTTAAAAAGCTGAAAGAAGAAAGGCATACTTTAATATTGTGGACTGTAAGGGAAGGAAAACTACTTGAGGAAGCTATAAATTTCTGTAAAGAAAAAGGCCTGGAATTTTATGCCGTAAACAGCAATTATCCGGAAGAAAAAAAGTCACACGATAACTTCTCAAGGAAACTGAAAGCGGACCTATTCATCGACGACAGAAACCTCGGGGGGCTTCCTGACTGGGGAACAATATACAGAATGGTAAAAGACAAACTTACTTTCGAAGAAATATACTCGGAACAGGAAGAACCAGAAGAAAGATACGCTAAAAATAGAAGTGGTATTTTCAGTAAATTCTTCAAATAAACCATACTACGAAAAGCTTCAAGGATAAATGCCATGCAAGCCTTTTCCGCCTATTGTAACCAAATATACTGTAGAATAAATATCTTTTTATGGAAATAGTTTACCTGCATCACAGCGGCTTTGCCATTATTGCAAATGATGTAACAATAGTTATTGACTACTTCGAGGATTCAATATCCGAATCACAAGGAATCATACACGAAGAACTGTTAAACAGGAAAAACAGAATGTATGTCCTTTCAAGCCACTTTCATGCAGACCATTTCAACAGACAGATACTTGAATGGAAAAATCGCAAAAGCGACATCACATACATCTTTTCTAAAGACATATACAAAAGAAGGAAAGTACCCAAAGATATGGCAATATGGTTAAACAAAGGTGATGAATATAAGGATGAACATCTAAGGATAAAAGCATTCGGCTCTACAGATGTAGGCATATCATTCATAATTGAGCTGGAAGGGAAAACCATATTTCATGCAGGCGACTTAAACAACTGGCACTGGATGGAAGAAAGTACGGAAGCTGAGTGGAAAAGAGATGAGCGGAGATTCTTGAATGAAATAGAAGCTTTATCAAAAGAGTATAGCAGCATAGACCTTGCATTATTCCCTATAGACCCTCGTTTGGGGAAAGAATATATGAGAGGAGGCAAACAGTTCATCAATACAATACATACCTCTGCTTTTATACCAATGCACTTTTGGAATGACTTTGCATCGGCCAATGTATTCCAACAATATGCCATTGACAATGGCATTAAATCGCCATTTATCAAATGCAGAGGACAGGTTTTTAAAGATTTATTATAAACACTAAATAACTATTTTATGAAAGTAAAAGGACATTTTGACCATTTCAACATCAACGTTACCAATCTTGAAAGAAGTATCAAATTCTACGAAGATGCTTTGGGACTGACAGAAGCAAGCAGAAAAGAGGCTGCCGACGGTTCATTCATATTAGTCTATCTGACTGACAAATGTTCAAACTTCATGCTTGAACTTACATGGTTAAGGGATCATACAGACGCTTATGAGCTTGGAGAAAACGAAAGCCATTTATGTTTCAGAGTTGAAGGCGATTATGATGAAGTAAGAAAGTTCCACAAAGAAATGGGATGTGTGTGCTTCGAGAATGAAGCTATGGGATTGTATTTCATAAACGACCCGGATGATTACTGGATAGAAATACTACCCGTAAAATAACAATATCAGAAGGTGGCCACAAGCCACCTTTTATTTTTCCAGTTTCACATAGCCTAAACGGGTGTATCTCACTCCTTTACTTTCGTAATGAGTCATAACCTTAGCCGATAATACATGCAACAGTTCACCGTTCACAACTACTCTTGAATGACAACTCAACTCATTAGGAGAAAGACTTCGCCCCGCAGCTTTAACAAGAAAGACAAACCTGTTACCATCACGGTCGGCAGCCAGGATATTCTGGTCTACATAGAAATCGGCCTTATATACATCAACCTGTTTCTTGACGTTGATAACCTTAAGCAATAAGCCTTTGATATTCTCTCCTTTTTCACCTACAAAGTGACTGACAGAAGAAATCCTGTTTTTATGAACTGTGATTTCAAAGTTTACCTTAGCAAACAATCTTGCAATATATATCAGTTTATCAAAACGGTCTGTATCCGGCTTAAACTTATTGGCAAGCCATAGCACATACGACGGTTCTACATAATAAATCTCAGCTAGGCGCTTTCCACGATATTTGCCAAACGAAATAATATCATCTGTGCGGCCATAATACATCTCGAACTCCGAGTTATCGCGACACTCCAATCTGACATTGCAATTCTGAAGAATAGCCATTGCACGTTCCACTGCAGCCTGAAATGTAACAGCAAGCGTCCTTATAAATAATGGCTGCTCATCAGGGAATAATCTCCACAAAGCATAATATGGTCTGAAATCTGTAGCCATGCTTATCGCATAAATCCCATGTACAGACGTTCTGCCATAATTGAAACTGTCAATTCTGCCGTTATCAAACATAGCAACCTCCTTTCATGTTCTTTTACGCAATATAATAAAAACATTTTATATTTATACAAGAATACAACAAAAAAACGACAGACAATGTACATGCCTGCCGTTTTTATCATAAAATAACTCAGATTTTTATCTCAATCTTTCATATGCCTTTACTAACATTTCATCCTTACCGATGGCACGTATTGCCAACCATTCAAGCACAATACCGACAAAAGGCAAACAAACCACCCATGAAGGAACAAAAGTCGATTCGCCTTTAAGCATAAACACAAATGTCACCAAAGTAGCATAATAACCCACTGCCAAGATAATATTAAACAGTGTAAATCTTATCTGCACCATTCTCTTTTTGTACAGGAATATTGTAACCAACGAGATTATCGCAGAAATCATCTGTATAGCAAACAATGCCCATGGCTCATAACTCTCAGTTCCATCCTGTGATATCAGTGAGAGATTTGTAAACTCTGTTATAGAATTGTCAGTACCAATAAAAGAACCGACCGGATTTGAAATAACAATAACAGAAAGAATGGCAACAATTAGAAGATATACAGATTGAATACGTTGTATCATATAGACTATTTATTTTATCAGATTAACAATAAAAAAGCCGCTCCTTTGACGAAACGGCCTCTATCTCTTTTCAAGGAACACTTAAAAGGCTCTGTTTATTTAAGCTTTTCTATTTCCTTAGCAGGATTTCTGTAATAAACCTTACCTTCAATATATTCCTGAGTAGCAATCAAAGTTGGTTTTGGAAGTTTTTCATAATAACGAGAAATCTCTATCTGCTCTCTGTTTTCGAAAACTTCTTCCAAATTATCATTATAAGATGCAAACTCCTGAAGTTTCTTTGAAAGATCGTTCTTCATTTCAACAGCAATCTGATTAGCGCGCTTGCCTATGATTGCAACAGTTTCATAAACATTGCCTGTGTCTTCACACAGTTCCATCATGTTACGTGTTACGGTGTTGGTAGGAGCATTTGATTTTTTGTAATCCATAATTCGATATTTAATTATAAATGTTTTAATAATCTTCTTCTACAGAGCCAACAAACTTACTGGCTTCCTTAAATATATTCTCTACTTCCTTGGAATATTTACTTTCCGGAAATTCATTCTTGAACGCATAATACTCGTCTATAGTTTCACGCATACGGTCCTCTTTCTTTTCAAGAACACTTTCTCGTGCCATATCATATTTAGCACGTAGTATCAGAATAGACAAGTCTTCACGCAATTTTGTATAAGGATATTCCTTCAGGATATTTTGGGCTGTTACTACAGCTGCAAGATAGTTATTACCCGAACTGGTCATTGATGCATTACCTGTATATGAACCCAAGTCATAGTACAGTTTAGCCGACAGATATTCTTTCTCAACAAGCTTATCCTGCAACTCAAATATCATGTTCTGTGCAATCTCATGACGTTCTGTTCCCGGGAAATACTCCATATACATCTGCAATTCCTGTATAGCTTTATATGTACTGCTTTGATCCAGTCTTGGTTCCGGAGTGTCAAGATACAAAGCTTTTCCGGAATTAAACCTTGCAAGTTCCGTATAAGTTCCGCGCGGATAAGTCGTGTAATATGTATTAAAATAATGCGAAGCTGTCACATAATCACCCTGATTGAAATATGTCATTGCAAGCATATACAATGATTCTTCACCAAATCTTGTTCCTTTCATGATAGGAATAAGCTCCTCCAGAATAGTTGCAGCCTTACTATTCTGACCTTTGGCAAAATATGCTTTTGCAGCCTCGTATTTATATTCATAATCAGTACTTTTCAGTACACTATTATACTCTACACAGGAGCTCAGTAATCCTGCAGAAAGGAGAGCCATTACAATATATTTTCTCATATTTATAAAAATAGTCCTGCAAAATTACAGTTTTATTGCGAATAATACAATACGAAACCCAATTTTAATGATATTTTTACTCACAATAAAGCCACTAAGCAAATATTTGTGTACTTTTACAAAATAAAAAAATACTTATATGAACTTTGAGCTTATATCAGAATATAAACCTATGGGCGACCAGCCCGAAGCTATAAAGCAGCTGACGGAAGGTATAAACAATGGAGTAAAGGCACAGACACTTCTTGGAGTGACCGGTTCGGGAAAAACCTTTACTATTGCAAACGTAATAAAGGAAATAAACAAACCGACGCTTATACTCAGCCACAACAAGACTTTAGCAGCACAGCTGTACGGCGAATTCAAGCATTTTTTCCCAAACAATGCCGTAGAGTATTATGTCTCATATTATGACTATTACCAGCCGGAAGCCTATCTGCCGTCTACTGATACTTACATAGAAAAGGACCTCGCCATAAACGACGAAATAGACAAACTCAGACTTGCTGCGACATCCGCCCTACTTTCAGGCAGAAAGGATGTTATAGTCGTATCATCCGTGTCATGTATTTATGGTATGGGAAACCCGTCCGACTTCTATGACAACGTAATAGAAATAAAGCGCGGCAAACTATTAGACAGAAATGTATTCCTCAGACGCCTCGTGGACAGCCTCTATGTAAGAAATGATATTGAATTGAACCGCGGAAACTTCAGAGTAAAAGGTGATACCATAGATATCTACCTTGCATATACAGACAATTTACTGAGAGTAATGTTCTGGGACGACGAAATCGACGCAATAGAAGAAATAGACCCGGTTTCGGGACACAAGATGGCAGATTTTGAGGAGTACAAAATCTATCCTGCCAATCTATTCATGACAACAAAAGAAAGCACTTTAAGAGCCATACATCAGATAGAGGATGACCTGACCAGACAAGTTGCTTATTTTGAAGAATCCGGCAGGCCATTGGAAGCAAAAAGAATCTATGAACGAGTGACATACGATATGGAAATGATTCGAGAATTAGGTCACTGTTCAGGCATAGAGAACTATTCCAGATATTTTGACGGACGCGAAGCCGGAACACGCCCCTACTGTCTGCTTGACTTCTTCCCAAAAGATTTCCTTCTCGTTATAGACGAGAGCCACGTCAGTGTGCCACAGATTAGGGCAATGTACGGAGGCGACAGGGCAAGAAAGAAAAATCTTGTAGAATACGGTTTCAGGCTTCCTGCAGCAATGGACAACAGACCTCTCAAGTTCGAAGAATTCGAAGAGATGGTTAATCAGGTAATATACGTCAGTGCAACCCCGGCCGATTATGAACTGGTACAGAGTGAAGGTATTGTTGTAGACCAGGTTATACGCCCGACAGGACTGCTCGACCCAATAATAGAGGTTCGCCCAAGTCTGAACCAGATAGACGACCTCATGGAAGAAATCCAGCAAAGGATAGAAGTAAACGAACGTGTACTTGTCACAACCCTTACAAAAAGAATGGCAGAAGAACTTTCTGAATATCTGCTTAACAACGGCATTAAATGCAGCTATATCCATAGCGATGTAGACACTTTGGAACGTGTAAAGATTATGGACGAGCTCAGACAAGGAATACACGATGTTCTGATTGGTGTGAACCTACTCAGGGAAGGACTTGACCTGCCGGAAGTTTCATTGGTGGCCATTTTAGATGCCGACAAAGAGGGTTTCCTGCGCTCCCACCGCTCACTGACACAGACTGCTGGACGTGCCGCAAGAAACGTAAACGGTAAAGTAATAATGTATGCCGACAAGATAACCGAGAGCATGCAACTTACTATCGACGAAACAAACCGCCGCCGTGAGAAACAGCTTGCCTACAACGAGGAGCATGGCATCACACCTCAACAAATCAAGAAAGTCAGAAGCCAGATTCTCGGAGATAAGGATAGCAATACTGAGAATATCGGTTCTGCACCTAAAGCTTATACAGAACAGTCTGAAACTTCATATGCAGCAGCCGACCCAATCGTGCAGTACATGTCGAAAGACCAACTCAAGAAAAGCATTGAGCGAACAAGAAAGCTCATGCAGGATGCTGCCAAGAATCTTGATTTTATCGAAGCTGCACAATACAGGGATGAGCTTATCAAACTGGAGGATATGCTGAAAAACAAGTAATCCCCAAAGACCATCCGATAACGATAAAAACTGATATAATAATAGCCGCGAAAGGACTTTTCCACTGATAATGTTTCTTTCGCGGCTATTGTATTTTATTTCTCCTGCATAAGTTTCTGAAGTTTACCGGACAGTAAGAACAGTACTACAGCTGCCGTACCGCTCATAAACACAAACAACAGGAAAAAGTCATATAGGTTTTCCACATGATAACCCAGGAAACTTTTCGCCACTCCCCCTTCGGGATAATATCCACTAAGCATTCCTGCCATTTTGTTGGCTGCAGAAGTACTGAGATACCATACCCCCATCAGAAGTGAGGAGAATCGTGCCGGCGACAGCTTATACACCAACGACAATCCTATAGGAGCAAGACATAGCTCACCCATAGTATGAATGAGATAAAGTCCTGTAAGCCATATCATACTTACCTTAACTCCCGGCTCTACATCCTTAACTCCGAAAGCTATAAACAGATATCCCATAGCCAACAGGAAAAGACCTATTGCTTGCTTTTTTACATGCCGAAAACGGAGCATCCCCACCCACTCTGAACGGCTTAATCCATCCAGTTTTACCGCTAAATTGGCCTTGAAAA
>CALUJF010000027.1 GCA_944320855.1 uncultured Phocaeicola sp. | reverse complement strand
GCGAATGGCAGGAAAATCGTACTTACGGTTATTGAAATTTATAGTATGCCATCAAGCGAAGTCACAATTCCTGCATGAGGATATGCCCCAAGTTCTTCGCGTGTAGTCATTCCGTGCAGCACTCCTGCAAAATCGACTCCGGCGTTGCGTGCCGTTTCCGCATCCACGGTGCTGTCACCGCAATACAGAACATCGGCTGCTTCTAATCCTAAATGGCTTATGGCGAACGTCAGTCCTTCCGGCGATGGCTTAGGGGTCTTTACATCCTCTCCACCTACTATTATGTCAAGAAATCCTTCGGGAAGTTCCTTTCCTAAAAGCTCCATGATTCTGTATCTGTACTTTGTGGAGATTATCCCTATTCTTGCTCCTCTTTCCTTAAGGCGTGACAGTACATCAAGCGTTTCCGGAAAGAGTACGGTGTTGGCAGTCATAAGTCTGTCGGCCTGTGCCACATACTCTTTGCGGTAGGCAGCTAAGGTTTCTTTGTCGTCGATGCCTGTAAGAATGGTGAACGATTCTTCCAGGGTTTTTCCTATGGTCCGTTTTATCGATTCATCGCTGATGCCGTCATGTCCGTGCATGGCGAGTACGTTTCTGAAACACATCACTATGCCGCGCGATGAGTCGGCCAGCGTATAGTCGAAATCGAAAAGATAAGCCTTGTAAGTTTTTTGTATCATTTGGTTGTATGTTTTTATTTCGTGTAAAGGTAATGCATAATGGGGTTTATCCAAAGTAAAACCTGCTTTTTTATTTTCAGATTGTAGCTTGAGTGATTTTTTGTAACCTTTATGTCATTCCGCTTATGCATATTTTCTGAATTTTTTGTATTTTTGTTCCGCTTAAACTAATTTAATTGCTTAAAAAGAATGGGAGGTTTTTTTGGTACAGTCTCTAAGGCTGAATGTGTGACCGATTTGTTTTACGGCACAGACTATAATTCTCACCTCGGCACGAAACGTGCCGGAATGGCTACTTACGCTGCAGGTGAGGGTTTCATGCGCGCTATTCACAGTTTGGAAAGTTCATATTTCCGCACTAAGTTCGAATCAGAGCTTCCACAGTTTAAAGGGAATGCAGGTATAGGGGTGATAAGTGACACTGACCCGCAACCTATAATGATTAACTCTCACTTGGGCAAGTTCGCCATAGTGACGGTAGCTAAAATCAATAACGAAGAGGAACTGGTGAATGAACTTCTCGCGTCGAACATGCATCTTTCTGAAATGACGATGAACAAGACCAACCAGACAGAGCTTATAGCGCTGCTGATAGTTCAGGGAAAGGATTTCGTGGATGGTATAGAGAATGTATTCAACAAGATAAAGGGTTCTTGCTCTATGCTTATTCTTACTGAGGACGGTATTATCGTGGCACGCGACAAATGGGGACGTACACCTATTATTATCGGTAAGAAAAACGGAGCATACGCCGCTACAAGCGAGTCGAGCAGCTTGCCTAACCTTGATTTTGAAATAGAAAAATATGTCGGCCCCGGAGAGATTATCCGTATGCGCGCCGACGGACTGGAGCAGATGCGCAAACCTAACGATAAAATGCAGATCTGCTCTTTTTTGTGGGTTTACTATGGCTTCCCGGTTTCTTGCTACGAAGGAAAGAATGTTGAGGAAGTACGTTTTGCCTCAGGATACAAGATGGGACAGACTGACGACTCGGAAGTGGACTGCGCTTGCGGTATTCCTGACTCGGGTGTAGGTATGGCTTTGGGATATGCCGAAGGAAAGGGGATTCCTTATCACCGTGCAATAGCTAAATATACTCCGACATGGCCGCGAAGCTTTACTCCAAGCAATCAGAATATGCGTTCGCTTGTGGCAAAAATGAAACTTATACCTAACCGCTCTATGCTTCAGGGAAAGAGACTTCTGTTCTGCGATGATTCTATAGTGCGCGGTACTCAGCTGCGCGACAATGTAAATATCCTTTATGATTACGGGGCAAAAGAAGTGCATATGCGTATTGCATGTCCTCCGCTGATTTACGGATGTCCGTTCATCGGGTTTACTTCGTCGAAGAGCGATATGGAGCTTATCACCCGCCGTATAATCAAGGAGATAGAAGGCGACGAGAATGCGAAACTCGATAAGTATGCTACTACGGATTCGCCTGAATACAAGGAACTGGTGGAACGCATAAGGGCACGTTTCGGACTTACTTCATTGAAATTCAATACGCTTGAAACTCTTATCGAAGCTATCGGATTGCCTAAATGTAAGGTTTGTACGCACTGTTTCGACGGTTCAAGCTGTTTCTGATACAATTTTATTTAGAAGTTAAGAAGGAATAGAAGTTATTGAGGCGTGCTATACTTCTTATATAACTTCTACAAGTCATGGTGAAACCGAAATTTGAATAAATAAAAAACTCCGCAGACCCAGTCGCGCCTTGCGGAGTTTTTTGTATGAAAATGTTTTATCAGAATGCTTCTGTCATATTAACATAGAACAGGTTTTGCTTGTTCACGAAGTCCCTGCCTATATCAAGCCGGAAGTTCATGCGTGGCTGCACTTCTATTCTCAGGCCGATGCCAGCATTAGGCAGTACACCTTCAATCTTTCCGGGATTTGGTCCCATGAATCCGGCGCCTCCCCATACCACGTATCCTAAACGGTTGGCAATCTTCTTCCACAAGTTGCTCTTGTCGGTGTTGAACATCTGTCTGTATTCCAATATGGCAAGATGCGATGACTTGTCGCGGAACTGCCCCATGTAGTATCCTCGCAGGTCGAACGGAGTGCCGCTCAATACATATTTGTTGATAGGAATATTGTTTCCGAACACGTTTTTGCTCTGTACCGTCCATGCCAACGTTTTTCTTTTACCCACGGATTTATACTGTCTGTAGTCCAGCTCTATCCTGTAGTAATTGTCATCGCCGCCAAGCCATTTCTGGTACATTACTCCTCGGAAGTCAAAGTAGATTCCTTTATATGCATTGGCTGGTATGTCTCTTGAATCGTAGCTTAAAAGAAAGCCTAAGCCGGAACTGAAATTTTTATATCCGTCGGCAGTACCGCCAGCCTTGATATAGTCCGGATCTTCGGTTATGCCTTTGGCCACATCCATCATGTGGTCGTAATTCAGGTCAATCTGTGGACCTGCGAAGAAATTGCTTTCCTTCAGTCGGAAGAGAAACCATGGATTTATCTGTATTCCGCTATATTTATATTGGCTTGTTTCTGTCCCGCGGAGATAATTCTTGTTGGTGGTATATCCCACTCCGTAATAATTCTCACGTGTATTCTTATATATGAACTGTCCGAAGATACGGAACTTGTCGCCTTTAAAGAATAGTTGAGGCTTTACCACTACGTTCAGGCCTCCGTTGAACATGAAGGCCAACGATGCAGGTACAACGGATCGCCGCATTGTGCTGTCTTTGGGATTCATGCTGAATGTTACCAGAGCACTACCGCCTACTAATAATCCGAAGTCAGGCGTATAACTCGGACCTCCCAATATATTGTAATGTACGTTTCGGTTTGCTTTCTTTAGTTTTTTGAGTTCTTTTTTGCTTGGCGCCATTGTAGTATCGACAGCAACAGGTATGTCAAGTTCCGCTGTTTCAGCTTCTTGTCCATACGACTTTAGTGAAAGCGAGGTTATGCACGCTATAAGTAATAATAATTTAGAGTATAATTTCATCCTATGTATATTTGGGTGCAAATGTACGAAACTTACTCAATAGTTTACTGTTCTTTTGATAATACTTTTTGGTTTTTATGACGTATTTCCTTTTAAATGAGTTTCCGAGTATGAAAATTACCAAAAAAAGGATATGTAGTTTTGTTATTAGAAAGCATTTTTTTAACTTTACGTCAATCAACAATTTAACATATAAAAGACATGACAGTAATAGACAGATTTTTAAAGTATGTGACTTTCGATACTCAGTCGGACGAGAATACAGGCGTAACTCCAAGTACCGCTAAGCAGATGTTTTTTGCAAAGTATCTGCAGCAGGAACTTCAGGAGCTTGGACTTGAAGATATAACTCTTGACGAAAACGGTTATCTTTTTGCCACTCTGCCTGCCAATGTGGACAGACCTATACCGGTGATAGGTTTTATAGCACACATGGATACAAGTCCTGACATGAGCGGTGAAAACGTCAAGCCTCGTATCGTTGAAAAATATGACGGTACCGACATCGTTTTATGCAGTAAGGATAATATCGTTCTTTCTCCTTCGCAGTTCCCTGAACTTCTTGACCATAAGGGCGAAGACCTCATTGTGACAGACGGACATACTCTCCTCGGTGCCGATGACAAGGCTGGTATAGCTGAAATAGTATCGGCCATGGCATATCTGAAGGAGCATCCGGAAATCAAACATGGAAAAATCAGGATAGGTTTCAATCCGGACGAGGAAATAGGGCTTGGAGCACATAAGTTCGATGTAGAGAAATTTGGCGCTAAATGGGCTTACACTATGGACGGTGGAGAAGTGGGAGAACTTGAATTTGAAAACTTCAATGCCGCGGCTGCCAAAGTGACGATAAAAGGAAGGAATGTGCATCCGGGATATGCCAAGAACAAGATGATAAACTCTATGCTTGTGGCAAATGAATTCATGTCTATGTTGCCGGCTGACGAAACTCCTGCCACTACTGAAGGTTACGAAGGTTTCTATCATCTGGTAGGAATGAAGGGCGAAGTGGAACAGTCGGAACTGTCGTATATCATTCGCGACCACGACAGAGAGAAGTTTGAAAGAAGAAAAGCTTTTGTTGCGGAATGTGCAGGGAAGATTAATGAGAAATACGGCAATGAGATTGTAAAGGTGGAACTTAAAGACCAGTATTACAATATGCGTCAGGAAGTGGAACCGCTGATGCACATCATCGACATAGCTTTCGGAGCAATGAAGGAAGCCGGGGTAGAGCCTAAGGTTAAGGCTATACGCGGTGGTACTGACGGAGCCCAGCTTTCGTTCAAGGGATTGCCTTGTCCTAATATCTTTGCCGGAGGACTGAATTTCCACGGAAGATATGAGTTCGTTCCTGTACAGTCTATAGAAAAAGCTGTAATGGTAATAGTGAAAATAGCTGAGCTTACGGCTAACAGATATTGATGATTAGTTTGTGAGTTTGTGATTTCCAACTTAAGGACTTACAAACTTACAAACTCACAAACTTAAACTTATACTTATGAAAACTACTCCTTTTACTGAAAAGCATATAGCCCTTGGAGCTAAGATGCACGAGTTTGCCGGTTATAACATGCCTATTGAATATTCCGGGATTATAGATGAACATCTTACTGTTTGTCAGGGGGTGGGAGTCTTTGATGTCTCACACATGGGCGAGTTCTGGGTCAAAGGACCGTCGGCTCTTGAATTCATTCAGCAGGTTACATCGAATAATGCGGCTATTCTTACTCCGGGAAAGATTCAGTACACATGTTTCCCAAACGAAGATGGAGGTATAGTGGACGACCTTCTTGTCTATGCTTATGAGCCTGAGAAGTATATGCTTGTGGTGAATGCCGCCAATATAGAAAAGGACTGGAACTGGTGCGTTTCGCATAACACTGTCGGGGCTGAACTTGAAAATTCGTCAGACAATATCGGGCAGCTTGCTATTCAGGGACCAAAGGCTATCGATACATTGCAGAAACTGACTGATGTAGTCCTTGCTGATATCCCATATTATACTTTCAAGGTTGGAGAACTGGCAGGTGTGAAGAATGTCATTATATCCAACACCGGATATACCGGATCAGGAGGATTTGAACTTTATTTCTATCCTCAGGATGCGGAGAAAATATGGAATGCCGTGTTTGAGGCAGGTGAAGAATTCGGTATCAAGCCGATAGGGCTTGGAGCACGCGATACTTTACGACTTGAGATGGGATTCTGTCTGTATGGAAACGATATTGATGATACCACTTCGCCTATAGAAGCCGGATTGGGATGGATAACAAAGTTTGTGGACGGAAAGAATTTTACAAACCGTGCTGCTCTCGAGAAACAGAAAGCCGAAGGTGTCAGCCGTAAGCTGGTTGGTTTCGAGATGATAGACAGAGGTATTCCAAGGCATGGCTATTTTCTTACCGATATGGAGGGTAATGTTATAGGAAATGTAACATCCGGAACCATGTCGCCTGTAAGGAAAATAGGTATAGGAATGGGATATATAAAGACAGAGTTCTCAAAACCGGGAACTGAAATATGTCTTGACAATCGTGGCCGTAAACTGAAAGCTGTAGTGGTGAAGCCTCCTTTCAGAAAATAATATTGTCTTAGATGCCTGTTCAGCGAACGTAAAATGAACACTTGGTGAACGGCTTGTGAACGCCAAATGAACTGTATACGAAAAGTTCATTTGGCGTTCATTTACTGTTCATTTCGTGTTCACTAAGCGTTCGTTCAGATTGCGGTAAGTATCTTGTTATACACATTTTTCTGATTTTGGTTGACTGTTATAATGATTTAAGCACTGTTTAATCAGTTTTTAAATACCGATTAAATAGCATTTAAAGTTAATGGCAAACTTAAAATTATTTAGTAATTTTGCGCGAGTAATAACTATTTATAACGATTATGTCACATTTGGCTCCTTTAATAAGCGATTTGGCTCTGATATTGATATGTGCCGGTATTATGACTCTTGTGTTCAAGAAACTGAAACAGCCTTTGGTTCTTGGATATATAGTTGCCGGTTTTTTGGCCAGTCCCCATTTCACGTTTACACCTTCAGTGACTGATGCCGACAGCATCAAAACATGGTCGGACATAGGTGTGATATTCCTTTTGTTTGCCCTTGGACTTGACTTCAGTTTCAAGAAACTGATGAAGGTGGGAGGCTCGGCGGTGATTTCTGCCTGTACTATCATTCTATGTATGATAGCTGTAGGAATATTTGTAGGGTGGACTTTCGGGTGGAAGCAGATGGACTGTATCTATCTCGGAGGTATGCTTGCCATGTCCTCCACTACTATTATATATAAGGCATTCGATGATTTGGGAATAAGGCAACAGAGATTTACCGGTCTTGTTCTCAGTATTCTTATTATAGAAGATATTTTGGCCATAGTGCTTATGGTTATGCTTTCTACAATGGCTGTAAGCAAGAATTTTGAAGGTATGGAGATGGTAGGCAGTATCCTGAAACTGGTGTTCTTCCTTATCCTCTGGTTTGTGGTAGGTATGTATCTCATTCCTACTTTCCTCAAACGCTCGCGTAAGCTGATGAGTGACGAAACTCTTCTGATATTCTCGCTCGGTATGTGTTTCGGAATGGTGGTTCTTGCTGCCAAAGTGGGATTCTCTCCTGCATTCGGGGCATTTATAATGGGGTCCATTCTGGCTGAAACTCTTGATTCGGAACGTATCGAGAAACTTGTTGCTCCTGTAAAGGACTTGTTCGGAGCGATATTCTTCGTGTCGGTAGGTATGATGGTCGATCCAAATCTTATTGTGGAATACATATGGCCTATTGTTGCCATAATCGTAGCGATATTGCTCGGTCAGACTATATTCGGTACGGGAGGTGTGCTTCTTTCAGGACAGTCGCTCAAGACATCCATGCAGTGTGGTTTCAGCCTGACGCAGATAGGTGAGTTTGCATTCATCATCGCATCGCTTGGGGTGAGCCTTAATGTGACGAGCGATTTTCTGTATCCGATAGTGGTTGCCGTGTCAGTGATAACTACTTTCCTTACACCTTATATGATTCGTCTGTCTGTTCCGGCATATAATTTTGTTGATAAACGTATGCCTCCTAAGTGGAGAAACATGATAGAAAGATATTCCGGCTCTACTCAGCCAGTTAACTATCAGAGCCATTGGAAATCACTGATTTATGCCATAATAAGGATTACTGTGGTATATTCTGTGTTGACTATTGCAGCCATCTTCATCTCTTTCAGTTTTATTGTGCCTTTGCTTGTTGAGACATTGGGAGAGAAGTGGGGCAGTTGGGCTGGTGCGGCTATAACGATAGTTCTTATTTCGCCTTTCCTGAGGGCAATGATTATGAAGAAAAATCATTCTATCGAGTTCAAGAGCCTGTGGAAAGATAGCAGGTTTAACCATGCTCCGCTCATTTCGGTAGTTATTCTCAGGATTGTGATAGGTGTGATATTTGTAATATATGTCATAAACCACCTGTTCCAGGCATCTGTGGCCATTGTTGTGGGAGTAGCTATAGTGCTTGTGCTTACAATGATTTTCTCACGTTTCCTTAAGAAGCAGTCCATTCTTATGGAGAGGACTTTTGTCCAGAACATGAGGTCGAAGGATATGTTTATGGTGTACAGGGGAAACAAGAAGCCTGAATATGCCGGACGACTGCTCGACAGGGATATCCACCTGACAGATATCAAGATTTCGCCGGACTCGCTGTGGGCGGGCCTTACACTTATGGAGTTGAATCTTGGCAAGAGGTTCGGAGTGCATGTGGCTTCAATCATCCGAGGAACACACAGAATCAATATACCGGGTGGACAGACAAGGATTTTCCCGGGTGATACAATACAGGTGATTGGTTCCGACTCGCAGCTGTCAGCCTTTGCAGAACACGCTGAGGCTATTTCTGAAGGATGCGTAGACGATGATTTCGAGAAGAAGGAAATGCTTCTCAAGCAGTTTGTAGTGACGGAAAACTCCAAGTTCGTTGGAAAGAGCATACGTGAGAGTGGAATAAGAAACAAATATCACTGTCTTGTAGTGGGTGTGGAATCCTTGGACGACATGTCATTACATCAGCCGGATGTTGATGCGGCACTCCAGGAGGGAGACATCGTGTGGGTAGTAGGAGAGGAGTCAGCTCTGAACGCTTTATTTGAATCTTGAGAGTTTATTCCTGTATATAACACTTAAAAGAGTAAAAAATATATCTGAAATAAACTGTATATTATTACAATGTTGATACAGTTTTGTATCTTCGTAATATTATTAACCTTACTTTAATTTTATGCCTTTATACAGTTCTATCAGATTTTTTATACTCTTTTCCTTCTTCATTACAGTGATGTCAGCCTGTTCGCAACGCAAGGAGGCTGAAGTGAAACGTGCTGTTGATGTCTTGTCCGAGGTAAAAGATTTGTGCGATAAAGACAGTTTCCCAAAGAATGATTCAATATTGAACTTTCCGGTAAAAGTCTTTATACGTGAGAATATGGATTCCTGCCTTGCCGTGGCATACTTTTGTCAGGGAGAAATACATCGGAAGAATTTTTATCTTTTAAGGGCGATAGACAGTTATGTTCAGGCCGGTGAATTGGTGGACGGTGATAGTCTGTTGGATTTTAAGATAAATCTTGAGTTGGCCAAGATTTATCGCTTCAAGATGCGTCATGACATGGAAAAGGCATATATAAACTCGGCAGAGCGGATATTGCCTTCGTTGCATGATTCGTCGGCCAACGTTGAGTTCCTCAAACAGAAAGCCTTGTATTATCAGGGTATGAAAGATATGCCCAACGTATATTCTACTTTAAGAAGAGCATTGGGCTATGTAAAGGAAAACGACTGTAAATCCCAGGCTGAGATATACAGGCTCCTTTCCCATAGCTATATGTTGTCCGGAGTGTCCGACAGTGTAGTATATTTTGCGGACAAAGGACTTGAAGTATGTCCTAATCCAAAATTGAAATCGGAATTGTACATCCTTAAGGGGTTGTCATATACCTCTGAAGGTATGCCTGATTCGGTCATGCGATATATTCTTCCCAATATCTATTCTGTAGATTTGCTGTCACGCGTGAAAGCTTTCAGAGTAGTGTCCGAGATGTACGACAGGCTTGGTATGGTACAGCAGTCGCATGTGTATCTAAAGAAGCATACTCTGTCACTCGATTCCCTTATTTTAGACAGAAGGGATGATTTGCTTGAGAAAATGCACGGCATACATGAGTATAAACTTCAGAAGGAAAGGGCCAACAAGGCAGAAATGATGGCTGCATCAAACAGACTGCTGTTTACGAATTCTGTTCTGGTTGCTTTGATATTGATAATGATTCTTTCCGTTCTGCTTCATTATAACAGATATAACAAACGCAAGTTGGCGGAACGCTTGAGGGAGGAAACCTGTCTGAAGATGGAGGAAACGCTAAAAAGACGTGACATGGAAATATCTTTGGCCAACAAGCAGGAAGAGTTGCGTCAGAAAGAGATTGAGAAGTTAAACAAGAACATAGATTACTATAAACAGCTGAACAATGTAACGTTGCCTATAATAATGCGCAGACAGAACGCCCAGGGTGCTTTGCATCTTTCCGATGATGACTGGAAGATTATAGTAGGCAATGCCGATGCATGTTTCGATATGTTCTCGCAACGGCTTAAGGATTTGTGTCCTGAGCTTACTGACGATGAAATACGTTTCTGCTGTCTTGTTAAAATGGAACTTCCGATATCTGTCCTGTCCGAAATCTATCATATAGCAAAAGCAAGTATCTCCCGTCGTAAGATGAGGCTGAAGGAGAAAATAGGAATAGAAAATGTCAGTTTTGATGAATTTATCATAGGATTTTGATGGGGTGTTTTCTGATATGTACATCATAAAAAATCTCAATGCGTTGATTATAAGCTGATTATATTGCTTATGTGTACATCTGTTTTTATTACGGCATAATGCTTTTATCTCTATATTTGCAATGTAATAAAAAACACAAAAACACCCATATATTTTCATTCTATATCTTTAATCGCTGAAAAGCCGTATCTTAATATCTTTGCTCATGGATATTATTGATACGGCTTTTATCTTTATTTCTCTTGCAAAAAGGATTTCTATTCTTCGTCGTCTTTTTCTTCGTCATCATCGTCGAAGTCAAAATCGAAATCATCGAAGTATTCAGGTGTGAAGAAATCGTCAAGACTGCGTCTGTCTTTTTTCGTAGGTCTTCCTGTTCCCCTTGCACGGTCGATGAATCCGCTGATTTTACTCATTTCAAGAAGTTCGTATTGTTCCGGAGAAGTAACGTTCTCCATTATTTCCGGCACAAGTTTTGCCCCGACACGCTTTTCAATAGCCTGTAAAACCTTAAACGAGTATGTTATCGGAGATTTTTTCACGTTTATTACATCTCCCGGTTTTATCATTCTCGACGGTTTGGCCTGTGCTCCGTTGATGTTTACCCTTCCTTTTTTGCAGGCATCAGCAGCTATGGTTCTGGTTTTGAATATTCTTGCTGCCCATAACCATTTGTCTATTCTTGCTTCCGCCATACTTTATTTGTTGTTATATTGGTTCATAGTGTTGTTAAGTCCTGCCAGACAGAAACTCTTTATTATATCACCTGCCAGACTGATTCTTTCCGGAAGTATTTTCTTGGCTTCATCGTCAAATTCTCCCAAAACGAAATCTATCTGTCCTCCTTTCGGAAAGTCATTACCTATTCCGAAGCGTAAGCGTGAGTAGTTTTGTGTGCCCAATGTGGCTGCTATGTGTTTCAGGCCGTTATGTCCTGCGTCACTGCCTTTGCCTTTGAGTCGCAGAGTTCCTATCGGAAGAGCCAAATCGTCTACGATAATAAGCACATTCTCCAATGGAATCTTTTCCTGTTGCATCCAGTAGCGTACAGCATTTCCGCTCAGGTTCATATATGTGGACGGTTTCAGCAGGAACAGCTGCTTGCCCTTCAATGACATGTTTGCAACAGCACCGTAACGCTTATCGCTAAAAACAATATTGGACGCCTTAGCAAGGGCGTCCAATACCATAAATCCTATATTGTGACGGGTGTTACGGTATTCATCACCGATATTTCCCAATCCTACTATCAGATATTTCATTAAATATGGATTTGTTGTGTGTATTAGTTTGTCAGACTATTACTTATTTCTTACCAGAAGCTGCTGCTGCCTGAGCACCACGAGCTGCACGAGTCAATTTAACAGCACATACAACTGCTTCTTTTGCGTTCAAAAGCTGCAATCCTTCGTAGCTCAACTCGCCAACCTTGATAGTCTTACCAAGACCCAGGTTTGTAACGTCAACGATAAGTCTTTCAGGAATAACGTTGTACAAAGCTTTAACTTTAAGCTTACGAACCTGCAATGCCAATTTACCACCGGCTTTAACACCTTCTGCAAGACCTTCCAATTTAACAGGAACTTCCATTACGATTGGGTTAGTTTCGTCAATCTGCAAGAAGTCTACGTGAAGGATTCTGTCTGTTACAGGGTGGAACTGGATATCTTTCATGATAGCAGTTACAACTTTGCCATCGATGTTCAAATCTACAACGTAGATGTGTGGTGTATATACCAAGTTGCGTAAACCATCGTTTGTAACAGTGAAGTGAGTTGCTACCTGGTTACCTTTTTCGTCTTTGTTGATTCCGTACAATACACATGGTACACTGTCGCTCTTGCGAAGTTCACGAGTTGCCTTCTTTCCAGTTTCAGTTCTCAAAGAACCTTTGATTTCAATTGATTTCATTTTCTTAAAATTTTTGTGTTACTCTAAATTAAGTAGATAATAATTTGCTTAATTCGCCATCACACGATGTGGTATACACACGATGAGTTTAAAAAAGCGGTGCAAAGATATGCCTTTTATTTTTAATGGCCAAACAATGTATCGTTTTTCTTCTTTTATTTATATAATATAGTTCTTATTGATTGGATTAAAACATTTTTTTCAGAAGTCGATATCTATTTTTATATCAGACGAAGTGTTGAAACTGTTTTCTTCGCTTTTTTCACTCGTTTCATTGTTCTGATAATCGGAAGTGTTGTTTTCGTCTATAAATTTGATTGCTTCCTGCAGGCCGTTCATGAACTTTTCAAAGTCTTCCTTATATAAGAATATCTTATGTTTCTCAAAACTGACGGCAGGAGAATTCCCCTCACCTGTGATTACTTTTTTACTTTCAGTTATTGCAAGAAACATATCGTCTTTTTTGTTCTTTCTTACGTCAACGTAGTAAATTCTTTTTCCAGCCTTTATGGCTTTTGAGAATACAATCTCTTTGTCTGTTTCAGTCATACTTTTCTTTTTTAAATCTTCCATAGTCACTATATATAATAAATAAACCGTGCCCAAAGTTGAATATTTTTTTTTTATGTTCAAAGAAAGTGTGTATAGAATTTAATCTAAAAGTGAAAAAAAATAGAAAAATGCGGACTAATATTGCTTGTAACGGATAAAATGCTTAATTTTGTGCCCTGAAATTTCATCTTATTAATATGATAAACAGAGTTCTTATTCGTCTGAAAATAGTTCAGATTATTTACGCTTATTATCAGAATGGCGGAAAAAACTTGGATACTGCAGAAAAAGAGTTGTTCTTCAGTTTATCCAAAGCGTACGATTTGTACAATTATCTATTGCTTCTAATGGTGGCTGTAACGCGGTATGCAAATAAGAAAATTGATGCCGCAAAGAATAAACTGGCACCGACAAAAGAAGAATTATCACCTAACATGAGGTTTGTGGAAAACAAGTTCATTGCTCAGCTTGAGATAAACAATGACCTTAACGCCTTTGTCGTGGCCCAAAAGAAAAACTGGGACAATGAGGAAGACTTCGTGAAATCTCTTTACGAGAAAATCCAGCAGAGTGAAATTTATGCAGAATACATGGCTGCAGAATCGACAACATACGATGAAGACCGTGAGTTCTGGAGAAAAATATATAAGAATATTATATTTAACAATACTGAACTTGATGAGGTATTGGAAGACCAGAGTCTTTACTGGAACGACGATAAGGAAATAGTAGATACTTTCGTGCTTAAGACAATCAAGCGTTTCGACCCTAAGAATGGTGCCAAGCAGGAACTTCTTCCTGAGTTCAAGGATGAAGAAGACCAGGATTTTGCGCGCCGTTTGTTCCGCCGTGCCATAATGAACGAAGAGTATTACCGTCATCTGATAGGCGAGACATCAAAGAACTGGGATTTGAACCGTGTAGCTTTGATGGACGTGGTTATAATGCAGATTGCGCTTGCCGAAATCCTGAGTTTCCCTAATATCCCGATAAACGTTTCTCTGAACGAATATGTGGAAATAGCCAAATTGTACAGTACTCCTAAGAGTGGTGGCTTTATCAATGGAACTTTGGATGCCATAGTTAATAAATTAAAAAAGGAAAATAAGCTGACAAAATAATGATATATTTGTCCGCGTAACGAATATTAATCAAATTATAAAAGAAAAGTTATGAATTTATTGACAGTAATGCTGCAAGCTCAGGGTGGAGCAGATTATTCTTTCCTGATAATGATGGTGGCTATATTTGCCATTATGTACTTTTTCATGATTCGTCCACAGAACAAGAAACAGAAGGAAATTGCCAATTTCCGTAAGAATCTTGAAGTTGGCCAGTCTGTAATTACTGCCGGAGGTATTTATGGCAAGGTAAAAGAATTGGAAGATAATGCCGTTATAGTGGAGATTGCTCCAAGCGTAAAAATAAAGGTAGATAGAAATTCAATCTATGCTGATGCTCAGGCACAGGTAAATAAATAAAATTTTTATTGCGATATGTTGTTCGGTAAAAAGAACATCAAAAATATTTTTAATAATTCTATAGACAAAATCAGAGACTTCCTGCTTACTGAAAAGTGCAGGGAGTTTTTGATTTTTTTGTTTTTTGTAGCCATCTCGTTTGGCTTCTGGATGCTTCAGACATTGGACGGAACATTCGAGACAGAGTTCAGTATTCCGCTCAGGCTTAAGAATGTTCCCAAGGATGTTATCATTACATCCGATTTGCAGGACGAGGTCAAGGTAAAGGTAGAGGACAGGGGAACAGTCTTGCTCAATTATATGCTTGGAAGGTCTTTCCTGCCGATATCTATAGACTTCTCGGATTATGAGAATGCCTCCTCCAGGGTACTTCTGCCGTCGGACGATTTAAGGAAAAGAGTGTCATCACAGCTTAATGGTACCACTAAGCTTTTGTCTGTTTATCCTGATTCTATAGGCTTTGTCTATTCCCAGGGGAAATTTAAGAAAGTTCCTGTGTCTGTATCAGGAAAAATAGCACCGGAAATACAATATTATATATCAGAAATAAAGCTGTCGCCGGATTCGGTTATAGTCTATGCTCCGTCTGAAGTCCTTAAAACCATACAGACAGCATACACCATGCCGTTCGATTGTGAGAATCTCACTGAGAATACTTCTTACAGAACAACGCTGAAGAAGATAGACGGGGCCAAATACGAACCTTCATATTGCGATGTGTCGGTTTCTGTGGATATGTATTCAGAAAAGACGGTAGAGGTTCCGGTGGTTGGTGTGGATTTCCCGGCAAATAAAACTCTGCGCACATTCCCATCGAAGGTCAAGGTTACTTTCAAGGTTGGTATTTCTGAATATTCGTCAGTTGATGCCGATGACTTTTTTATAGGCGTTAAATACGAAGATTTGCTGAAAACGGAAAAAGATAATGTAAACCTTGTGGTTACAACAACCAATCCCCACGTTTCCAATATGAGAGTTATCCCCTCCAGCGTCGATTATTTGATTGAAGAATCCATACTCAATATCCGATAATGAATTGCAGTTTAATAAAATTAGGTATAACAGGAGGCATAGGTAGCGGAAAATCATTTTTCTCGAATCTTTTGCTGGCTAAGGGAGTGCCTGTATTTGATTCCGATTCGGAAGCAAAGAAACTTATGGTGTCCGACGAGTCAATAATCTTTGCGCTGAAAGCTTTGCTTGGCGACGAGGTATATGTCGATGGGAAGATAAACAAACCGATGCTTGCATCATATATCTTCAGTTCGTCCGATAATGCTGAAAAGATAAATTCCATAGTCCACCCGTGTGTGAAGAAAGCGTTTCTTGCATGGGCTGATGAATGCTTTCGTTCCGGGCATAGCATAGTGGCTATAGAGAGTGCCATCTTGTTTGAATCCGGATTCAACGATATTGTAGACAAGGTCGTTATGGTTCATGCCCCTTTCGAGGTGCGCGTTTCCAGAGTTATGGAGCGCGATAAAACTTCTAAGGAAAAGGTTATGGAGCGTATAAAATCGCAGATGGACGATGAGCGGAAGCTTTCTCTCTCTGATTTTGTGATAGAAAACGATGGAGTGAAGTCGCTTGAAGAGCAGACAGACATGCTGTTTTCCGGTCTTGGGCGTATAAAAGATAATCAATATCTTGTGTAATTCAATTGTGAGTTGTATTTTTGTTCAATAATTAATAATTAAAACGATATAAATATGTTGAAAACTATTTTGGCTATATCCGGTAAACCAGGATTATATAAGTTGATTTCACAGGGAAAGAACATGCTTATTGTTGAAGCTTTGAGTGCAGACAAGAAACGTTCACCTATCTATGCTTCTGACAAGGTTATTTCATTGGGCGATATCGCCATGTACACTGACGCAGACGAAATTCCTTTGTCTGAAGTTCTTGAATCTGTCAAGACAAAAGAAGGTGGTAATGTAACATCTTTGGACTATAAGAAAGCTTCTGCCGAAGAACTTGGTGAATTTATGGCAGCTGTTCTTCCAAACTATGACAGAGACAGAGTACACCTCAGCGATATAAAGAAGCTTATCCAGTGGTACAATCTTTTAGTTTCAAACGGTGTTACTGAATTCGTAGAAAAGAAGGAAGATTAAACATATCCTGATATAAAGCATACAGGAATCATGCCTGTAAATGCTGTTTTAAAAACGCTTCGTCATTTTGACTTAAACGCTTTGTCGTTTGGGGTAAAACGACGAAGCGTTTTAATTTTGCAATTAGGTAAGCCGGAAAAAGTGATGATATATTAAGTAAAATGTGTGTCATAATCATGGTATAATTTGCCAAATCCTCTAAATTTTATGAGATTTGGCAAATTATATTGATTTTTTGTACTATATTTGTGAAAATAAAATTCAATACTTATGATAATCGGACGAAAAGAAGAGCAAAGAATATTACTTTCGGCAGCTCAGTCGGAATATTCGGAACTGATTGCTGTTTATGGTCGTAGGCGCGTAGGTAAGACATACCTTATCCGTGAAACTTTTGGCTATAAATTTACATTCCAGCATACAGGTTTGGCCAATGCTAAGACTAAAGACCAACTGTTCAGTTTTGCCATTTCACTTCGTGATGCAGGTTACGACGATTGCCCCATACCGCAATCGTGGTTGGAGGCATTCAGTCTGTTATCTCACTTCTTGAAAAACTCGACAGATGAGAAGAAGATTATTTTTCTTGACGAACTTCCGTGGATGGACACTTCACGTTCAAATTTCATTTCAGCGTTTGAACACTTCTGGAACGGCTGGGCATCAGCTCGCAAGGATATTGTTTTGATTATATGCGGGTCAGCCACATCGTGGATTATCAATAAGGTGATTAATGACCATGGAGGACTTCATAATCGTGTGACGCAGCGTATTGCCCTTCAACCGTTTACTTTGAAAGAGTGTGAGATGTTTGTCCAAAGCAAGGGGCTTGAAATGAACCGATACCAGATAGCTGAGTGCTATATGATATTGGGGGGTATACCGTTTTATTGGAATTTGCTTGAAAGGGGGCTTGGTCTTGCCCAAAATATCGATAAGATTTTCTTTGCAAGGAATGGCAAATTGGCAAATGAATTTAACCTGCTTTATGCTTCTTTGTTTAAGTCGCCTGAACAATACATAGATGTTGTAACAGTTCTTGGCAGGAAAAAGGTCGGTATGACTCGTGAAGAGATTATAACTGCAATCGGAAAACCGAGTAACGGCGCATTGAGTAAAGTACTCGATGAGTTGGAATATTGCGGATTTATAAGGAAATACAGTGGGTATGGTAAAAAGACAAAGCAGGCAATTTATCAGTTGGTAGATAATTATACGCTCTTTTATTTCAAGTTTATCCGGGAAAATAAGAATAATGATGAACATTTCTGGTCGGTATCCATCGATTCTGCAACGCATCGTGCGTGGAGTGGTTTGGCTTTTGAGCGCCTATGTATGGCTCATACGCAGCAAATCAAGGCCGGATTGGGCATTTCAGGTGTATTGAGCAATATCTACTCTTGGCGAAAAGAGGCAGATGAAAATGGCGAAGGAGCACAAATTGATTTGTTGATAGACCGCAATGACCAGGTGGTAAATATCTGCGAAATGAAATACTCTTTATCGGAATTTTCTATCGATGCAGAATACGAGCGCAATCTCCGTAACAAAAAAAGCTCATTCATCGAGGCTACAAATACCCGCAAGGCAGTACACCTTACTATGGTAACTACTTACGGAATTCGTCGTAACTCTCACTCCGGAATAGTACAAAGCGAGATAACATTAGAGGATTTGTTTGCTTAGTAGAAGGGGAAATGTACTCCATTTTGCTTGCTTCTGTGAAAGATGTGAAAGTGAAATGGAGTATGTTTTTTATGAAGAAAATAATATACTTTGTTGTTTAAAACCGTGAGAAGCGTTTGTCGGAAGGAAAAATCAGGCAAAATCCGCTCTGTTACATTGTTGTCGTCCATGCAGGATGCATGGGACAATATGGTGGACGATTTGTATCATTCCATAGATCCGTCGCAGATACGTTAGGAAGATATGTTCCTGAAAAACATGAAGCAGTATCTCTATAACAGCAGAAAGAAAGTATATCAGGCAAACGACAAGATAGCGGACAAACTGAGCTGTATCATTTGCGATAACAATAACTCTCAGTCGGCGGCATCGAAGAGAGGCATTCAGGACATACAGTCTGTTCTCCTTCAGTTGGCAGGCCGGAACTCCGAACGACAATATACAATATTGTAGAGAACGACATCTCGTATGTGTATTTCGTCGAGCGTAAGGAAGAAAAGACTTCATGGCTCTACAGTATGCCTATTGAGCAATGGAGGGCAGAGAAGAATCCGGGAACATTGTTTTAAAACTAAAATTTATAGCTTATGGAAATTGTACATGACGAAGTAAAGAAACAGTTTAAGGTAGAAGTGGACGGTTATACCGCTCACGTAGCTTATCAGCTGACTGAGGATGGCGGTCTTGACATCCGCCATACCATAGTGCCGGAAGAAATAGGCGGACGCGGAATAGCATCAGCTCTTGTAAAGGCTGCATACGATTATGCACGCTGCAAATGTCTGAAACCGATAGCTACATGTGCATATGCCGTAGTATGGCTACAGCGTCATCCGGAATATCAGGGCGACGTAAGTTGTGATTATGGTGGTAAGGGTACTTGCGCAGTCTGATTTACTCTTCTATCACAATTCCCATCTTCTTCATCAGGAAGCATGCGTTCATATTTTGGGCTATACCTTCACGTATTTTGTAACTGAAGTATAGCTCATTGTTTTTTATATCCGCTTCAAAACAGTAGTTCCTAATCTGGTCCGGGAAGTATTTCACCAATTCACCAAGCAGGAGGTCGTGAGTGGCTATTATACCGTTTGCCTTTAGAGTCATGAATTGGCGTATAAGGCTGAATGAGCCTTTCTGCTTATCTGTAGAATTTGTTCCTTTAAGTATCTCATCGAGGATGATAAACAATTCCTCGCCATTATTAAGCATATCTATGATTCTTTTCAGACGTTTTAGTTCGGCAAAGAAATACGATTCATTGTCACTCAGTGAGTCTGATGTGCGCAGACTTGTTATCAGCTGTGCCGGATGGATTTTCATTCTTTTGCAGCACGACGGCGCACCTATACATGCTAACAGATAATTCACTCCTATGGTTCTGAGATATGTACTCTTTCCGGCCATATTTGCTCCGGTAATAATCAGAAAATATGGTCTTGATGGAATCAGAGCGTTATTCTTTACGCATTGTTCTTCCGGCATTAGCGTATGTCCGAGTTCTTCTGCATCATAGCAGAAAGGAGTATCTGTGATTTCTGCGAACTTGTAATCCTGATGATTATATGCGAACGTTCCCAATGAACAAAGAGCGTCAATCTCTCCAACAGCTCCCAGCCAACCTGAGAGGTATTTCCCATATCTGTCCTTCCATGCCTCAATGCGTATCATCTGGCGTAATTGGAAGAACATACTTCCTTCCAGTATAACGTATAGAATCTGATTATTTCGCAAGTCAAGTCTGTCCAGCTCCTTGGTAAGTGCATTCAATGCATCGGCAGGTGATTTCCCGTCTATCTCCAGTCGTTTTACAATATCTTTTATACCCTCTGCATTCCATTCTTCATTTTGTGCCAATGTTATCAGACGGGCGTATGTGCTTAGTGTCTTAAGCTTTTTGCCATACTCTTCCTGAAGTGCTGTCGCACGTTTTATAACACTGAAACTGAGTATCACGAATACGGAGAAAACCAGCCCGAACCATGACATGGATATTATATTGGCCAGCCCGCACACCAATAGTATTATGTTTACTGACGGTACCAGCCATATCAGAATTCTTGCCCAAGTGGATTTGGTGAAAGAACTTTCTGTTCCGACCCATTTTTGTATGTCGTTGTCATCACTGTCTGCACTTCTGTTTATCAGTCCTGTAATGGCAAATTTCAGTCTGAAATCATTTCTTGTGGAGATATCTTTTATGCAAGCCTGTCTAATCTCTATGTCTTTCTTTGTGCGTAAATGATTTTTCATCCAGTCAGCCAAAGTCCTTTTCCCGATGTGTGTACAGGTTCGGTTTATGGCTTGAAATAACGATTTGCGACCAAATATGTCGAGGTCGAATGAATATAGATGTTCTGTATCGGCAAATTCTTTCCCATCGTCAAAATCAGAATAGTCGTTATCCAGTCCTTTCAGTTCCTTTTTCAGGATGTCAGCCTTTACTTCAAGCCATTGTCTGCGCATGAAAAAACGGTTGTGCACCTTTATCATTATAAGAAATGGTACAAGCGTACAGCAGGCTCCGATTATGATAGTCTGAGCACTGTAACTCCATAAGGCGATGACTGTCGATATACAGCCTACGAAGAGCAGTATCCTTATAATACTTATATATAATATGGTTTTGTTTACCTTGTTTAGATTCAGATTTGTGTCCGATAAATTTGTGTTATACCATTCCTGCGGTTTCATGATTCTTGTTTTTGTTTTGCCTGCGAAGATAATAAAGTTTTGAAACTCCGTTTGCTTTATGTAGTGAATTTCATTTATTTTGTGATATAATATAAATCGAGGTTAAGAAATGAGGTTCAGAATAGAGAGAATGACGGACACAGAGTACCGTAATTTGAATATTGATTATGGATTTTACAATACGCCGGTAGGAGAACTCCTGGTGGCATCAACATCACGCGGTATTTGCTGCATAGAGTTTGCCGATGACCGGAATGAGGCTTTGCAACTGCTTTGCAAAAGGTTTGCAAAATCTTTTCGCCGGATATATCATACAGAGTATCATGACTTAGCTTTACGTTTTTTCAGTAAAGATGAATGCCTTTCTTTCGATGAAATTGTTTTACATCTGTATGGAACAGATTTTCAAATAAAGGTCTGGAGAGCCTTACTTGAAATTCCATTTGGAAAAACTTCTACCTATAGTGAAATAGCAAAATCAATAAATAATCCGCGGGCATTACGTGCTGTTGGAACAGCTATCGGAAGAAATCCGGTAGCAGTTATTATACCGTGCCATAGGGTATTGCGTACGGATAGTGGTATTGGTGGATATTACTGGGGAGTAGAGAAGAAGAAAATGCTTTTGGAGTGGGAGAAATATTATTAATGTGTAAAAAATAATGTATTGGAACTTGTCTGATATATAAAAAAGATGGCTGTATTGTCTTGAACACAGCCATCCATATTGAAAACGATATATTATTTTACTTCTTCCAGATATAATACTCTGCTTGCATAATCATTTAGTTTATGATAGTCAACTTTGTGGGTATATGGAATTTCAAGTCCTTTGCTCATGAGGAACTTACCTGTAAATGTTTTTCCTTCGAATATGAGAGGTTCATTATCAACTCTGTTCAATTCTTTAACAGTGTATTTCTTTTCCTGGTTCAGACCTTTCATTGTTATGGCCGGTAAATGCTGGTTTACAAAAGTCTCTGTTTTCCACCAGTAGAATACAGCCCTGTCTTTATCCGGAGAAACATACATAAGTGATGCCACTCCTTCTTTGTCATACGGTGATTTCAGCCTGTAAATATCGCCAAATTGTACCACAGGACGTATAGTCTTGTATTCACTTATTGCTTTACGGCACAAATCCTTTTCTTCCTGTGTCATGTTCTTAGGTTGTATTTCCATTCCGAGGCGTCCGCTCATTGCTACATCAATTCTGTATTTGAGAGGTATTGTTCTGAATGTCTGATGGTTCGGTGCGGCACTGATGTGTGATGCCATTGCTATTGCCGGGAAGAAATATGATGTACCCCATTGCATATAAATTCTTTGTAAAGCATCAGTATTGTCACTTACCCAAAATTCATCGAAGTAAGGAAGATATCCGTAGTTGGCACGTCCTCCTCCACTTGCGCATGCCTGTATTGTCAGTTCTGGATATTTGTTGCGGATACGTTGGCATACTTTCTCAAATCCCCTGTGATATTCAATGTAAAGATGGCTCTGGTTGTCGTTTGTCAGGTAGTTAGAACCATGATTTATTATACCCATGTTTGCATCCCATTTTATATAGTCTATTTCAGGATTTTCTGTCATAAGTTTGTCAACAATATCGTACACAAAGTCTTGAACCTCAGGATTTCCCATATCCAATACCAATTGTGTTCCTCCACGTCCTGTTGTAGCTTCCCTTTTGGGAGATTTAATAATCCATTCAGGATGTTTCTCGTACAATTCGCTTTTAGTGTTTGTCATTTCAGGTTCAATCCATATTCCAAAATCGATGTTGTTCTTTTGTGATGCCTTGATTAACCCTTCTATACCTTCCGGCAATTTCTTTTTATCGACAGTCCAGTCGCCCAGTGATGAATTGTCTGTGTTACGTTGATATTTGTTTCCGAACCATCCGTCGTCCATTACGAACAGTTCACCTCCCATGGATGATATGTCATTTATCATCTGTTCCATTCCTTGTTGGTTTATGTCGAAATATACACCTTCCCAGCTGTTTAATAAGATTTTTCTTTCTTTGTTACCATTGGCAAGTTTATATTCACGTCCCCATTTATGGAAATTTCTGCTTGCACCGCTTAATCCTTCTTCGCTGTATGTAAATGCAAGTACCGGTGTTGTGAATGTTTCATTTTTCTTTAAATTGTATGCTGAATTTTCTTCGTTTATTCCGGCAAAGAAATGATGATATTCACTGTCGTCGGTATCAATTCTAAGTTTATAGTTTCCTCCATAGCAAAGAGCGGCACCTATGGTTCTGCCATTGTTTTCCTGCGGCTTTCCGTCAAGTGAGAACATAACTTCAGCATGTGCGGTATGCGAATTGCGTACACCGTCTTTATTCTTTATTATTTTCATTCCTGGTGTCAGTTCTTCCTGGCATAGGCGGCCTTCGTTAGCCCATGAACCATAGAGAGATGATAGCCATACATTACCCCTTCTTATCGGCATATAGCCTGAGGAGAATTGGTTTAATGTCACTGTTCCTTTTTCTTTGTTCGTAATTTCGCTCCATGTCTCTATCATGTCCACTTTATTGTATGCCTTGTAATTAATATTTACATAAAATGGATAAACTTTATCTTTCAAGGTAAGTGTTGTCTGGACATAGTCTTCATTGTTTGTTTTTTCGACATTGATGACTTCCATTTGCAATGACATGTTTCCGTCATAATGTTTTACAGCAAGGGCTGTTTCACTTTGACAATTCATTCCATACACAGGATATGCGGAGAATGAATTAAAACCTGAGCTTTTTATTTCGTTCAGCTCGTTTTCTGATAGTTTTGTACCGTAATATATAAGTTTGGCTTCACCGTTTTGGGGAGCTTCTATTACAAGACTGGTACCAGGTGTTGACAGGTTGTAGAACTGTGCGTTTGCATTACTACATAACAGTAAAAAGAATGCAGTGGAAACATTGGTTAGTTTAAAAATGTTCATGTTTTTTATGTTTTAGATTATTTTACTGCAAAAGTATAAGTTTTTGGTATTATTGTATGATATTTATTTATCATATATTGGTATAAAGGAAAATAAATTATAAATTTGTGTATCAGCGTAATATTTTTAATAAGGTTCATTATGGATAATAAGAAGGAAAACAATATAATAAGGGAAATAACTCCGCTTTCGGATAAAGATTGTTTCTACATAGCTGACAGATATAAAACAGAGTTTACATATCCTATACATTGTCATAAGGAGTATGAATTGAATTTTATAGAGCATGGTTCAGGGCTGTGCAGGATTGTAGGAGATTCAAAAGAGTGTGTTGGAGAATATGATATGGTACTTATAACCAGTCCTGATTTGGAACATGTGTGGGAGCAAGGGGAATGTAAGTCTGATAATATACATGAAATAACCGTTCAGTTCTCACCTGCTTTTTTAAGCGGATTGATAAACAAGAATCAGTTTGAGCGTGTTGAAAAAATGTTGAGCAAGGCAAGAAACGGTCTATGTTTTCCAATGCCTGCAATACTGAAAGTTTATAATTTAATATCGGAATTGTCAAAAGAAAAGGGCTTTTATGCTGTTATTAAGTTTATGACATTATTGTATGAACTTTCTTTATTTATGGATGATGCTAAGGAATTGTCCAGTTCTTCATTTGCACAAATTGAGGTGCAATCAGACAGTAGAAGGATTCTGCGTGTACAAAAATATATAGCAGAGCATTATCAGGATGAAATTCATTTGTCGCAACTTGCCAATATGGTTGGTATGGCGAATGTATCATTCAGTCGTTTCTTTAAATTGAGGACAGGCAAGAGCCTTTCAGATTATATTATAGATGTGCGTTTAGGGTATGCAGCACGACTTTTGGTAGATTCTACAATGTCTATATCTGAAGTGTGTTATTCATGTGGTTTTAATAACTTGTCTAATTTCAATCGTTTATTTAAGAAAAAACGAAAATGTACACCGAAAGAGTTCAGGGATGATTATAATAACAGACGTATAGTGATATGATGATGCAGTAATCGTTTTTTGGGGGAATAGACTGTAATAATATTTATGGCTTTAAACAATTAATCGGCTTTGGATAAAATAGTATCATACTTTTTATTCAAAGCCGATTAATTTTGCACTTGTAAAGATTGAGTCTTTACGAATTAAAGTAACACATTATTAATATTAAATTTAATCTCTAATAGTATGAGGAAACTTATTTCTGCAATTATCGTTTTTTCTCTTTTTGGAAGTTCATGCCAATTTTCAGAAGAAAAAGTAAAACCTGTTAAGACTCTTGAGGCAGAGCAGATGTTGGTTAAACTTAAAAAAGTTCCGGCATACGGATTTATGTTCGGCCATCATGATGACCCTGTATATGGAATAGGATGGGATGGTGATGAAGGACGTAGCGATGTAAAAAGCGTGTGTGGTGATTATCCGGCAGTTATGTCATTCGATTTGGGAAGAATGGAAATCTATGGCGACAAGACCTTGGACAATGTTCCGCTTGACAGAATCCGCAAGGAAGTGATAGAACAATATAAGCGTGGCGGAATGTCATCTTTCAGCTGGCATGTTGATAATCCTTCGACAGGGAAAGATTCATGGGATGTAAGCGATTCTACAGTGGTCAAATCAGTATTGCCAGGAGGAAACAATCACGCAAAGTTCATAGGATGGCTTGACAAGCTTGCAGACTATATGAATTCCATAATATTAGAGGACGGAACAAAAATCCCAGTGATTTTTCGCCCATGGCATGAACATACCGGAAGCTGGTTCTGGTGGGGACAGAATTTATGTTCTACAGAGGAGTATAAAGCATTGTGGAGAATGACATATGAAAGACTTCAGGAAAAAGGTGTTACACAATTACTCTATGCATATTCTCCAGGCTCTGAACCGAAGGATTCTACAGCGTATCTTGAAAGATATCCGGGAGATGACATTATAGACCTGATTGGAGTAGACATCTATCAGTTTGATAAAGATAATTATGTGAACGACATGGAAAAATCATTGGATATAATGACTCATGTATCTAAGGCTCACGATAAGGTTATGGCTGTAACTGAAACTGGCTATGAGGCTATTCCGGATTCTTTGTGGTGGACAGAAACATTGCTTCCTATCGTTGAAAAGTATCCGGTAAGCTATGTCTTGGTATGGCGTAATGCACGAGAGAGGGAAAATCATTATTATGCACCTTATCCGGGACAAGTTTCCGAAAAAGATTTTGTAAAATTCTATGATAGTCCTCGTACTTTGTTTTCAAAAGATATGAATAATATTAAATAATTAAATACATTAATGCAATGAAACAGTTTGAACAGAAATTAAACGATTTATTTGCTCGTCACGAAGAGTTGATTACTCTTAAAAACGAACCTATGGAAGAAGGTAACGGAGTTTATACACGTTATAAGAATCCTGTATTGACAGCTGCGCATACTCCGGTTTTTTGGCGTTATGACTTGAATGAGGAAACTAACCCTTATTTGATGGAACGCATCGGAATGAATGCCACGATGAACTCTGGAGCAATCAAGTGGAATGGAAAATACCTGCTTGTTGTAAGGGTTGAGGGAGCGGACAGGAAATCGTTCTTTGCTGTGGCTGAAAGTCCTAATGGAGTTGATAATTTCAGATTTTGGGATTATCCGGTTACAATGCCTGATGATGTGATTCCTGCGACAAATATATACGACATGCGACTTACGGCACATGAAGACGGATGGATATACGGAATATTCTGTGCGGAAAGACATGACGACAATGCCCCGGCTGGTGATTTGTCATCAGCTACAGCTACAGCGGCAATAGCTCGTACCAAAGACTTAAAAAATTGGGAGCGCTTACCTGACTTGAAATCAAAGAGTCAGCAGAGAAACGTGGTGCTTCATCCTGAATTTGTGGATGGCAAATATGCGTTTTACACTCGTCCGCAGGATGGATTTATTGATGCCGGAAGTGGCGGTGGAATAGGCTGGGCGTTGGTTGACGATATTACAAATGCCGAGGTTAAGGAAGAAAAGATTATTGACAGCCGTTACTACCATACTATAAAAGAAGTGAAGAATGGTGAGGGACCTCATCCTATAAAGACTTCAAAAGGATGGCTACATCTGGCACATGGCGTAAGAGGTTGTGCAGCAGGTTTGAGATATGTTTTGTACATGTATATGACTTCATTGGAAGATCCAACCAAACTTATAGCTTCTCCGGCAGGATATTTCATGGCACCGGAAGGAGAGGAACGTATCGGCGATGTTTCAAATGTACTGTTCTCTAATGGTTGGATAGCCGATGAGGATGGAAAAGTTTTCATATATTATGCGTCATCAGACACACGTATGCATGTGGCTGTATCTACGATTGATAAATTGGTTGATTACTGTATGAACACACCTCAGGATGGACTTACAACGACAGCTTCTGTCGAGACACTGAAAAAACTTATTTACAAGAATTTGAAATTGATGAACAAGTGATAAATTAATTTAGAAAGCACTGCTATGATAAAACTCAAGGAAAAAATAGGATATGGTTTTGGCGATATGGCTTCATCCATGTTTTGGAAACTTTTTGGGGCATATCTGATGATTTTTTATACCGACGTTTTCGGCTTGCCGGCTGCTATCGTTGGTACTATGTTTCTTGTTACACGAATTTGGGATTCTGTTTTTGACCCCATAGTGGGAGTAGTTGCAGACAGGACATCAAGCCGTTGGGGTAAGTTCAGACCATACCTTTTGTTTCTTGCTGTTCCGTTCGGACTAATAGGAGTGCTTACTTTTTATACCCCTCCTTTCGGAAATACAGGCAAACTGGTATATGCATATATCACTTATTCCCTTATGATGATGGTTTATTCCGGTATAAATGTTCCGTATGCATCACTTTTGGGGGTGATAAGTCCTGATCCTAAGGAAAGAAATACATTGTCAACTTTCCGCATGATGTTCGCTTATATAGGCAGTTTTATAGCTTTGTTGCTTTTCATGCCTATGGTTAATGCCTTCTGTAGTGATGCGGGTGACGTTTCGCAACAGCAGCAAGCGTGGACTATGGCTGTTTCTGTGATAGCTGTTATGTGCGTATTGCTTTTCTTAGGTTGCTTCTATCTGACTAAGGAGCGTGTCAAACCTATCAATGAAAACAAATCATCATTGAAAAGCGACATCAAAGACCTGTTTCATAACCGTCCGTGGTGGGTCTTGTTTGTAGCCGGAGTATTTGCACTTGTGTTTAACTCAATAAGAGACGGTGCGGCTGTTTATTATTTCAAGTATTATATTGTTGAAGAAGAATTCCGTTCGATAACATTATTTGGAGTATCATTCGTTTTAAGTGGATTATTTCTTTCTATAGGACAGATGGCTAATATAATAGGTGTAGTTCTGGCGGCTCCTGTAAGTAACGTTATCGGTAAAAAGCAGACTTTTGCTATTTCTATGTCATTGGCTGCTGTTCTTAGTATTATATTCTATTGGTTCAAACCTGAGAATTTGGTATTGATATTTGTTTTCCAGTGTGTGATAAGTATCTGCGCCGGAAGTATTTTCCCTTTGCTGTGGTCTATGTATGCCGACTGTGCCGATTATTCAGAATATAAGACAGGAAACAGAGCTACAGGCTTGATATTCAGTGCTTCTTCAATGAGTCAGAAATTCGGATGGGCTATAGGAACAGCCGTTACCGGTTGGTTGCTTTCTTTCTTCGGATTTCAGGCGAATGCGGCTCAAAGTCCTGAAACAATAAATGGAATAAAAATGTTTTTGAGTATTCTTCCTGCAATAGCGGCTTTGGTTTCGGTGTTGTTTGTATGTTTTTATCCTTTGGGAGAAAACAAGGTAAAGGTAATTATTAGTGAATTGAATTTAAAACGTGAAAATAAGAAATGAAAGATATGGTAGTGTCACTTGTAGATGAAGTACGTAAGGAACTGGAAAATGACATACTTCCGTTCTGGATGACCAGGATGGTTGACAATGAGAACGGAGGATTTTACGGACAAATAACCGGTGAGGATGTCTTATGTCCGAAGGCGTCAAAAGGTGCGATATTGAACGCTCGTATATTATGGACATTCTCTTCGGCATATAGGATATTGAAGAATGATTCGTATCTGAAAATGGCGTCCAGAGCTAAAGATTATCTTATTGCTAAATTCTATGATGAACAGTACGGAGGAATATTTTGGGAACTTGATTTCATGGGAAATCCTGCCGACACGAAAAAACAGATATATGCTATAGGTTTTGCTATATATGGCTTGAGTGAATATGCAAGAGCTACCGGTGACAAAGAGGCATTGGAATATGCTGTAAAATTATTTGATGTTATTGAAAGATACAGTTTCGATTCTGTAAGGGGAGGATATTTTGAGGCATTTACACGTGATTGGAAACCTATTGAGGATATGCGTCTGAGCGAGAAGGACGAGAATGAAAGCAAGACCATGAATACCCATTTGCATGTACTTGAAGCATATACAAATCTTTATAGGGTCTGGAAAAACGAATTGTTGAAGAAACGATTGTCACATTTGATAGATGTTTTTCTCCATAAGATATTGGATAAGGATACAAAACACCTTAACTTATTTTTTGATGACAATTGGATAAATAAGTATCATATCATGTCTTACGGACATGACATCGAAGCATCATGGCTTATACATGAAGCAGCGATTGTACTTGGAGATCAATCTCTCCTGGTAGAAGTTGAGGATATGGTTCCAAGAATAGCAAAAGCGGCAGATGAAGGGTTGAACGATGATGGCAGCATGATATATGAGAGATTTGTTGACAAGGATACCATAGACAGGGAACTTCATTGGTGGGTACAGGCCGAGAATGTGGTAGGACATGTCAATTTATATCAGCATTATGCGGACAGTAAGGCTCTTGGAATTGCTTTGGATTGTTGGAAATTTATAAAGGACAAACTGATAGATAAAGTAAACGGGGAATGGTATTGGAGCGTGTCGAGCGATGGGACAATAAATAAGAACGATGACAAAGCGGGATTTTGGAAATGTCCTTATCACAATGCCCGCATGTGCTTGGAGATAATCGAACGCTTTTCTTAATACATATTACAAGAGTATTATATATGGATATAAAAGTATCATTATATGATGCTGGTTGTATGTAACTTTGCAACAGTAAGATAAAGCAGATATGTCTATTTATTTGTTACCATTGAATTAATTAATAATAATACAAAAAACACGTTATGAATTTCAAAGTTAAAAAAAGAGTGTTACAGCTGTGTGCTTGTTCAACACTGATTTTCTGGAATATTCCTGACGCATTGGCTTATGATTCTAATCTTGAAATTGTTCAACAGAACAAGAAGCAGATTAGTGGTCAGGTATTGGATTCATCCGGAATGTCTGTAATAGGAGCCAATGTAGTGGAAAAAGGTACTACAAATGGTGTCATAACAGACTTGGATGGAAATTTCTCTCTTAATGTTTCTCCTGGTGCAGTGATTGAGGTCTCTTTTATAGGTTTTGCCACACAAGAGATTAAAGTGGGGAATAATACCACATTCAATATTGTGATGAAGGAAGATACCGAGGTCCTTGATGAAGTTGTGGTAGTAGGATATGGTACTATGAAAAAACGTGATTTGTCTGGTGCCGTATCGCAGATAAAGAGTGATGACCTGATGAAGGGCAGTCCGACTGATTTCACTAAGGGATTGGCTGGAAAAGTGGCAGGTGTACAGGTAAATCAGAGTGATGGTGCTCCAGGAGGAGGTGTTAGTATCCAAATCCGTGGTACAAACTCTTTCTCAACAAGTTCACAGCCTTTGTATATAGTTGACGGTGTTCCGTTTGATGCAGGATCTACTCCTTCGAGTGATGCCAATTCAAACAGTAACCAAAGTTCAAATCCATTGTCTTTTATAAACCCTCATGACATTGAATCAATAGAGGTTTTAAAGGATGCTTCGGCTACAGCAATATATGGTTCGCGAGGAGCAAACGGAGTTGTCATAATAACAACAAAACGTGGACAGGCAGGGCATGAACAGGTAGAATTCTCTGCCAATTTCACAATGTCACGTATAGCAAAAAAAATAGATGTCCTTGATGCATATACTTATGCCCTTTATCAGAATGAACAGCAATTGAATGACTATAAATATAATAGTAAGCCTATAGGCACATTGCCTTATCCAGGCAAGTGGGAATATGCTTTAAAAGCTGACGGTACAATGAACTCTTTATCTGGTGAGTATAAACCTTCACCGGAGGATTTCCTTAATCCTGGAAATAGGATTGACGAGTTTGGAAATGCTACATGGGTTGGCGTAGCCGATTGGCAGGACCTTATATTCCAGACAGGCTTCTCACAGGAATATAATATAAGTGTTTCAGGTGGTTCTGATAAAGGTTGGCACTCTTTTTCCGGAAACTATCTGGATCAGACAGGTATTATTAAGAATTCAGGATTTACCCGTTACTCCCTTCGTGCCAATATCGGAAGAAAGATTACGAAATGGTTGGAAATGGGTATGAATACAAGTTTCACTCATACTTTGACAGACTTCTCAAAAACTAATGCTTCCGACTATGGTGTAATCCGTTCGGCATTGATATTCCCAACTACATACGACCCTAATAATAACGAAGCGGAAACAGGAGAACTTAGTTGGCTGGCATCAAATCCTTTGGCATATGTCAATTCTACTAAGGACCAGTTGAAATCTATAAATGTTTTCAACTCTTCATATTTGGAAGTGACTTTATTTCCATTCTTGAAATTCAGACAAAATTTAGGTATTAGTTATACAAATAATGATCGTGGTACCTATTATGGCAGGGAAACCCAGGAAGGTGCTTCTACGAGCAACATCGACGGTAAAGCCGGACAGTCGGTTAACTGGTGGAGCGGAATTACGGCAGAATCATTGCTCACTTTCACCAAAACATTTGGAGGTATCCATTCTGTTAATGCTGTTGCCGGTTTTACTGCCGAAAAATCAAGTTGGGGAAGCAAGTCAATGTCCGCAACGGGATTTCCAAGCGATTTGACACTCGATTATGACATGAGCTTGGGAAAGAACCCAGGTAAGTTGGCTTCGGACAGAGGTGATGCGGCATTGGCCTCTTTCCTGGCGCGAGTGAACTATACTTTGATGGACAAATATATCTTTACCGCATCCTATCGTGCGGATGGTTCCAGCAAGTTTACAGCTGAGAATAAATGGGCGGATTTCTTGTCGGGAGCTTTTGCATGGAGAATTTCAGAAGAGAAGTTCATTAAGAATTTAGGTATATTCAGCAATATGAAATTAAGGTTGAGCTATGGTGAAACCGGTAATCAGGGTATTGGAAGTTATAGGACAATGTCTATTCTGAATATTGCCAATTATCCATTTTCAGGAGCTTTGAGCAGTGGATTTGCACAAGTTGACTGGAGAGGTCCTGTCGCTCAGGATTTGCGTTGGGAAACAACTTCACAGTATAATGTGGGTTTGGATTTGGGATTTCTGAATAACAGGATAAACTTTACAGTGGATTATTACTACAAAAAAACACGCGACTTGTTGCAGGATGTAAAGATACCTAACAGTACAGGTTTTGGTACAATGCTTGTAAATAGCGGATACGTTACAAATGAAGGCTTGGAATTGACGGGAAATTTCCGTATATTACAGGATACACCTCTAAAATGGAGCATGGATGCCAATATTTCGTTTAACCGTAACAAAATTGGCGGTTTGGATTCTGACCAATACGCAACTAAATTGTGGAATGCGGCAGATGAGGTCTTCTTACAGCGTAACGGATGCCCTATCGGTACAATATATGGATATGTGGAAGATGGATTCTACGACAATTTGGCTGAGGTTATGGCTTCTCCGGATCCACAGGTGCGTGCAAAAGGAAGCGCAATGATAGGCGAAATCAAATACAGGAATTTTGATGATAACCCTGCAATAACAGCTTCTGACCGTGTAATAATAGGTGATACAAATCCGGATTTTGTATATGGTATTACAAATAATTTTGAATGGAAAAACCTTACATTCAGTTTCTTTCTGCAGGGAAGTCAGGGTAATGACATTTTCAACGGAAACCTGATGGATATTAAGATGGGTAATGCAGGAAATATCACAACAGAGGCATATAATACCAGATGGACTGCCGAAAATACAGCAAATGCCAAATGGCCAAAGGCAACAGCCGGATATGACCGTACATGGTTGATTTCTGACAGATATGTGGAGGACGGTTCATACCTTAAGCTTAAAACTGTAAATATTGGATATAAGTTGAGGCCGAAATTCAAAGGTATTAATACTATAGATATATATGCAAGTGCAAGCAATTTGTTTACAATAACAGGATATAGCTGGTATGATCCTGAAGTAAACGCTTTCGGTTCTGATGCTTCACGTAGAGGTGTTGATATATATTCATATCCGAGCAGCCGTACATTCTCTATGGGAGTAAAAGTAAGTTTTTGATAACCATAAAACAGATTATTTATGAAAACCTTTAATATATTTATATTTACTTTGGGATTTGCCGGAATCATGTCCATGTCTTCTTGTAGTGAGTTCCTTAAGGAAGACCCATATTCTTATGTTGGAATGGACGAAGTAGGAAATGATAATGATGCGGTAAGTCTTTGGGTAACAGGAGTTTATAGTAAATGGCTTGATGATATGGCACGTTGGGGGAATTTCCCAAGATTGCTTGATATGGATTGTGACTATGTTTCAGGTCCTGACTGGGCATTCTCCAATTTGGGTGCCGGTAACTTCCAAGGTGATGAAGTCCCGAATACTTTATGGAACGGATGTTATAACTTGATAAACAGGGCTAATGTGGCAATTGAGAGTATTAATAAGATAACAGGTGCTGATGAGGCTTTGAAGGAAAACGGTTTGGGTGAAGTTTATTTCAACAAAGCTTTCGCATATTTCCTTTTGGTACGCGCTTACGGTGAAATTCCTTTGTTTGATAAATCAATCGATGCGGGTGCTTCATATAATCAGCCACGAAGAAGTATAAAAGAAGTATATGATGAGATTATTCGATTGCTGGAAGTTGAAGCCATTCCGAGACTGTATAAGAATACTGATGAGTCGTACCAAAGGGGACATGCCTGTGCCGGAACAGCTGTTGCGCTTCTTGCAAAGGTTTACGCAACAATGGGTGCTGCATCAATGCCGGCTGGCGCAGAACTCACAGTAAAGTCCGGACCATCGTATAAGTTTGAAGGTAACACGAAGAAATTAGTAAGACCAGTTTCTCTTACGTTTACCAAAAAAGTTGTTACAGGATATGAGTCATTCGATTATACCAAATGTTATCAGGAAGCTGCAAAATGGGCAGGATATTTGATAAATCATTCGTCCGAGCATGATTACGGACAATACGGATTATTGGATTACGATGATTTGTGGACAAAATCAGGATATGATAAAATTGGTAATGGTCAGGAGCATCTTTTTACTCTTAGAACCAGAAGTGGTGATGATGTCTATAGTTCTGGTATCCTCGAATGGTATAATGGTATTGATAATGGTAATGGAGTAGTTCAGAATGGGTTATATATAGGAAACAGATATCATTGGTATTGCCTTTTTGATGATGATGATTATAGAATAGTTGACGGAGTGAAACACCGCTATGTCCTATCTTATCAGGACGAGAATGAGAACAATAAAACTGGTTTCTATTATCCACAAGAGTTACAACTTCAGGCTACAGGATATGATGAAAATGGTGATAAAGTTGCTGACCCTGTAGCTCCTTTCAATGATGGAAGACGATACTATTATAATGTATCAAGTGAGTGTTTGGCTTTTACCAATAAATATTCTGATGTAACAGATTTGACTCAGAAATATTCTGACGCATATTATCCTTTCCTTAGAATGGCGGATATTTATCTGATTTATGCAGAGGCAAAATGTGAGCTTGATGAATATAATGATGCGGTTAATGCTTTAAATGATGTCAGAGACAGATCCAATGCAAACAGATATACATTCAGTAACAAGAATGACCTACGTTCAAAGATATTGGAAGAAAGGGCAAAGGAATTGACTCTTGAGGGAGACCGCAGATGGGATCTTATCAGATGGGGTATTTATGTTGAGGTTATGAATTCCATAACCGGTACAAATAATGACGGTACTGTCGCTAATTATGATGAGGCAGGTATAAATAAAAGGCGTGACGAAAGGCATTTGCTGTTCCCGTTGCCGACATCGGAAGTATCGACTAATGAGTCTATTGACAGTAATAACCCGGGATGGAGTTAATGTATTGACAAATAATTAAAAAGATTATTATGGATAAGATAAAAATCAAATATTTGTATATATCGTTAATGGCTTTATTTGCTATGGCTTCATGCGACGATATAGTGACGTACAATGATAACTATGACGATGGAATGACATCTACAGGCGCACCTGTTATCAATGCCATTTATGATTCGGAAGATACGGAATATACTACTCCGTTGGAGAGTGCTGTTTTTGAGCAGATGTTGGTTATTACAGGTGATAATCTTGCACAAGTCAAAAAAATCATGTTCAACGATGTTGAAATGCAGCTGTCTGAAGTTTACGCTACAAGGGAAAAGGCGTTTATGCCTGTTCCTCGTCAGATACCGGAAAATGTTACGAACAAGATAGTTTACGAAACGGAACTTGGCTCAACGACATTCGATTTTACTGTTAATATTCCAGAGGTGAAAGTTGATGGATTGTATTTTGAGTTCTGTCAGCCTGGAGATACGGTCCAGATAGTGGGCGACTATTTCGACCTGTACGGATTTGGTGGAGAAACAGAAACGTCTACTATCAAAATGAAAGGACAGGATTTGAAAGTGGATTCAATTTCTGAAGGATATATAGCGGTGATAATTCCTGAAGATGCCCAGCCGAATTCTGTGATAGATATAAACTATGAAGGTCTGAACGGTAGTGTGCACAGGCAGGTCTCATATATGAACACTGCCGGATTGGTTTGGAGTAAGGAATTTGTTGAAAGTTATCAATATTCTACTGATAAAATATCTTTTGTGGAAGGTGATGTGGAAAAATCTGAACCTGATTATTACATAAATTTAAAAGGTGATTTCGAAGAATGGGATTGGATTGATATAATAAAAAGTATGGTAAATATCTCACATGAAGTAGCTGCTTCACCTGATGAATACTTGCTGAAATTTGATGTATGCTCTGCTGAAAATACTCCATTCTATAATTCTGGAGATGCAGGTTATAGATTTGTATTTAATACTGGAGGAAATACTTCATCTTCATACGCATGGAATCCTTCTTCTATTACAAGTTTTGGTACATATGGTAAATGGCGTACTATTTCCCTTGATTTAGTATCTGTGGCAACGAAAATCAAACCGTTGACAGAAGGTGAGACCGATTTTAATTTTGTTATTCATCCTAACTCAAATTGGACGGTGAACCATAGCTTTGCCAATTTCCGTATAGAGAAGAAACTTCCTTGAAAAGATATATTATGACACACTAAAACAAAATTGTTATGAGAAAATATATTTATACCATATTGCTGGCAATAGTTTCATTGGCTATAACATCGTGTAATGATGAGGCTGAGGAAATTGCAGTGACATCAGTACCTCGCATGACTGCTGTAACTCCTAAAGATGGAGCCACAAATGTGATAGCGCAGGACGGTTCGTTGACAGTAGAACTGGTTTACGACAAGAAAATCAAATTGACCGATGATGACCCTTTGGGAAAAATCCAAGTATTTAGAGGAGAACTTGATATCAAAGACGCTTATTGTGTGAATAACACATTGTTTATGGAACTTGTGGAGTGTGATGATAATACAAATTACGAGATTTATATACCAAAGGGAGTAATCTTGTCGGCTTCTGATGGAACAGAGGCTTATGCCGCACGTTTCAGTTTTACAGTAGAACTGAAAAGGACAGCACCGTTTCAGTTGATTAAAACAAATTTGTGTAATGATAATGCTTCACCTGAAGCCAAAAGGTTATATACGGAATTGGTGAGAAATTATGGTAAAAACATAATTTCAGGTGCTATG
>CALUJF010000026.1 GCA_944320855.1 uncultured Phocaeicola sp. | reverse complement strand
CAAAGTGTCTCATACTTGGTGTGCATGCTTATATCCTTAGGCTGGTTGAAGCCGCTGAACACACTCACCTGCGAGAATTTCGTAACTCCGGTCAGGAAGACAAACTGAAGATATTCATCAGCACCCTTGAAAGTGGAATAAAACCCTTTCAGAATATTACGGTGTTCCTCTTCCAAATCCTTGTCATAATCCAATACATCGAGGATTGGTTTGTCGTACTCATCAACCAACACCACTGCACGGAGACCGCTCTGTTCATAAGCCCTTTCCAGAATATGCCTGAATCTTACACCCAAACCAACGTTACTATTCACATCCGTTATTCCATATTCTCTCTCCCACCCGGATATATAATCATCTATAATAGCTTCCAGAGAACCATTTCGTGTAAAATCCTCACCATTGAAATCGATATGAAACACCGGATACACTTTCCAATCCTTCTCCAATGCATCAATCTTCAACCCCTTGAACAATTCCTTCCTGCCGAGGAAATAGTTCTTAAGAGTAGACACAAGAAGACTCTTGCCGAAACGGCGGGGACGGCTGAGAAAATATATTTTCCCGTTTTTTACAAGACTGTAAAGCATATCAGTCTTATCTACATAAACATAACCTTCTTCAATAAGCTGGTCAAAGCTCTGTACTCCTATAGGGTATTTCATGATGGGCAATTAAAAATTAAGAATTAATAATTAATAATTAATAATTAAAAATGGGGACAAAGGCAACTGACTGAGATACTTTTGTCAAGTACAAAAATAGCGAAAGTTGAGTGCAAAGCCAAATGAAAGACAGAGTTTTTCAAATTTGAGCGATGCAGAAACGCATCCTTTTTTATCAAAACAACCCCCTATTCTTATTTAAACAGTATTTAAGCAGTGTTTAAACACCATTTAATTGCTGATTAAATAAAATCAGCGAACGCCATATGAACGCTCAGTGAACATGATATGAACTGCAAATAGACGCAAAATCCGAGAAAAATTACAGGAATTTATTTTTAGCCACTCCGAAATTACGTGGTATCAAAACTCAAAAAAAACGCCTTGTCATTTTGATTAGAACGACAAAGCGTTTAATTCAAAATGACAAGGCGTTTTTTTAAAGCTTATATTCTACATTTTTTTAGAATGCGTATTCTATACCGATAGAGATAGCTTCACCATCAACATCTACACCGAAACCGCTCTTGCCGCCTGACAAATAATCATCACGGAATCCTGCGAATCCGACTTTAGTAACAAAGCTGAAATTATCATTTAATTTCACAGCAAGTCCTGGTTTTACACCAACCTCGAATCCTGTTACAGAACTTCCGTTTTTAGGCTTATTGACTGATATTCCAAATCCCATATCAAGGAACAGACGTACTATACTGTTTTCATAATAAGAAAAACGTGCATATGGAGCGATAGCAAAAGCTGTATGTTTATATCCATAATCATTTACAGCTAAAACCAACTGTCCGCCGACTGACCATTTCTCATTCAATCCATAACCAAAATCAGGACTGATAGAGAATGATGACACTTCGGTATCAGTATTTCTCCACAAACTGATTCCACCACCAACATACATTTCCTGTGCGTAAGCAGTAACCACTGCAAACATCACAAATAAAGTCATTAATACTTTCTTCATAATTCTCATTTTTAAGTTGTTAAACTATTCAGTTTTTATTTGTAAAATCAAATTTCGATAAAATATATTATAAGAATAACTATTTCTCGAAAAATTTAATCAAAATCTTAAAAATAGAACAGTTTATCCGTTCTTATGACGATTTGCCCTACGACGACGAATCTCAGCTTTCATCTTTGCGGCACCGGAATTATGAAGACCTGTAATATAGGTTTTCTTCTTTGCCTTAGTCTTGACTTTTTCCTCTTTCTTTGCAGCAGGCGATTTTGCACCTTTAAACACTATCCCCTCTGTAAGTATCTTTTCTATATCCATTTTGTGAGTTTTTAAGTTTGTAAGTTTTTAAGCTACAAGTTGACGAGTTGACGAGTTGACAAGGTTGCCATCCGGATGGAGAACCTTGTCAACTCGTAACCGAAGCCTTGTCAACTAAAATAAATAATCTCGATGTCGGTAGCATCTGCAAATTCTTTCATGAGGTCTACCATGAATCCGACTGCCTCTTCCAGTCCTTCCTTACCGCTGTAGGCATTCATTATAGTAAGGAGATGTGTGGTTTCGGCTGATATCTTGGTACGTTCATTGTCGCTTGTCGGGGTACCTACTCCGCCTACTGCATCGCGATAAACGGGCATACCCTCAATATTGAGTTCGCCACGGCCTATACCTTCGTAAGGCTCACCTGCCTTACCTATGCCGAGAACGAGTTCGTCGCCTTGAATCTTGCCAATATCGAAACCTCCTATGGAATGTCCGCAGTTTATGGACGCGAGATTGATAAGGTCTACAAGTGTATCTATCTGATACAGAGGTATGCCTCGCAGGATACGACGACACAATGCCTCTGACGACGGGCGATAACGGCTTGGGTCCTTTCCGCATTTCTTGTATGCCTGACGTGTGGCCTGTATAGACGGCATGTCCTTTATGGAGTCGGTGGTATATTTTGAACGGTAAAGTTCTGTAAATTCATCAATGCGTTTCCACAACTGTTCATTGTAGCCGGAGTTTTTTACACGGGCAAAGACAGCTGCTCCCTGAAAACCGGGCCATGCCTGCCTGAGTTCGTCGGAAACGGTAATGTTTATTCTTCTATTTTCCATAAATGATTTCAATACTGTTTTAAGTTCTACCTAAGCATTATACCTGAAATTATTCTTCCTGAATTTATCCCCATACGGCGGGCGGAGAAGAAATCTTCATTCTCGATGTATGTACAGATACCGCTCATTTCTATACAGTCGGGACTGACTCCCATGGATATCAACTGCCGGCGGTTGGCTTCCCAAAGGTCGATATGCCATTTCTCATATCTGCGGGATATTGCATCCATATCAAATCCGGCATCACAGAAAGACTGATATACCTCGTCGCCTACTTCGAAGGACTGCAATGAGATGCCCGGACCTATGGCTGCCACAACATCCTGCATACGGGTTCCGTATTCTGCCTGCATCTTTGTGAGCGCCTTTTCTACGATGCGTGCCACCGTGCCTCGCCATCCGGCATGAACAGCTGCAACTGCCTTGTTGCGTACATCATAGCAAAGTATCGGAATACAGTCGGCTGTAGAAACACAAACACAGACTTCCGGAAGATTGGTTATCACGGCATCCACACCTTCCAGCATGTTTTTGCGTTCCACTTCCGAAGCACTGAGAAAACGGCTGTCTATGGTACGGACCTCGGTGGAATGTACCTGATGAGGTACTATCAGCATTTTAGGCCTGCCCGGCAATATTTCCGTAAGGAGCGTTCTGTTTCGTTCCACATTCTCCGGACTGTCGCCGCAATAATGATTGCAGTTGAACGATGAGTATTGTCCTGTGCTGTATCCGCCATGGCGTGTGGTAGAGAAACAAAAAATGTCAGCATACGATTCGTTCAAACCGTACACTAACATTCTTTTATCTTTTGAAAATAAGTTATTCATTATTTTTCCGGTTCTTCATCCCAGTCTACTTCTTCGTATTCATACTCGAAATCATCGTCTTCCACATCCTCGTATTCGTATTCAAAGTCTTCATCCTCGCCCATATCCTGAAGCTCCTGCTGAAGTTTTGAAACGTCTTTCGAGCGGTGTACGATGGCATCGCGTCTTACGGCCTCAAGCTGATTGCTTTCCTTGTTGAGTTCAGCCCAAAGGATATCCTTAAGCTGCTGTATGCCCATATTTGCCACTGAAGATATAAACACATGAGGAATGCCTTCAGGCAATGTAGGTTCCAGCATACTGATAAGCTCATCGTCAAGCATATCGCATTTGGTTATAGCCAACACGCGCTGCTTGTCGAGCATCTCAGGGTTGAATGTAGCCAACTCGTTGAGCAGGATTTCGTATTCCTTGCGGATATCGTCTGTATCACCCGGCACCATAAAGAGCAACAATGAGTTACGCTCTATGTGGCGCAGGAAACGGAGTCCGAGTCCCTTACCCTCACTTGCACCTTCTATGATACCAGGGATGTCTGCCATAACGAACGACTTTCCGTCGCGGTAGGACACGATACCCAGGTTCGGTTCAAGTGTAGTAAACGGATAGTTGGCTATCTTCGGACGTGCTGCCGAAACTGTAGAAAGCAAAGTAGACTTACCGGCATTAGGGAAGCCCACCAGACCTACATCGGCCAGCAGTTTAAGTTCGAGTATAACTGTCATTTCCTGCATAGGTTCGCCCGGCTGCGCAAATCGCGGTGCCTGACGTGTAGCGGTACGGAAGTGCCAGTTGCCCAATCCTCCGCGTCCACCCTTAAGCAGGATTACTTCCTGACCGTGGTCCGTAATGTCGCATACATACTCTCCGGTCTCAGCATTGTAGACCACTGTACCGCACGGCACTTCAATCACCTTGTCTGCACCGTCTTTACCGAAACTCTTGTTCTTTGAACCATTTCCTCCATGTTCGGCAAACACGTGGCGTTCATATTTAAGGTGGAGCAACGTCCAGTAATTGCGGTTACCACGCAGAATTACATGACCTCCTCTACCACCGTCGCCCCCGTCGGGACCACCGTTTGGCACATATTTTTCGCGGCGCATGTGTACAGAGCCACGACCTCCCTTACCGGAGCGGCAGTAGATTTTTACATAATCAACGAAATTCGATTCAGCCATATTTTTTGTTTAGAAGTTATAATGAGAAGTTATATTGGGAAAGTTAAAGAAGTTTTCCAACTTCTTTAACTCCTTATAAATTAAAGTTTGTCTATTGCAGAGCAGATGTCAGCGAAGATACCGTCCATAGTACCAAGACCGTTGATGTGCTGATATTTGCCGTCGTTCTTGTACCAGTCGATAAGCGGAGCTGTCTGAGAGTGGTAAACCACAAGACGTTTCTTGATAGTTTCTTCATTGTCATCAGCACGTCCTGATTCCTGACCACGCTTGATAAGACGAGTCATAAGTTCATCTTCAGGAACTTCAAGGTCAAGCATGATAGAAACTTCCTGACCGCGAGTCTTAAGCATTTCCTTAAGAGCTTCTGCCTGAGCGATAGTACGTGGGAAACCGTCGAAGATTACACCTTTGCTGTCTTTGAAGCTGTCGAATACGCTTGCAAGGATGTCAATCATCAGTGCATCAGGAATAAGCTGACCATTGTCGATATAACCTTTTGCAGTTTTACCAAGTTCTGTACCGTTCTTGATTTCAGCACGCAAAACGTCGCCTGTTGAAATGTGGTTCAAACCATACTTTTCTACTATACGTGCACTCTGAGTTCCTTTACCTGAACCCGGAGCACCAAAAATTACGATGTTCAACATATTTATTTAAGTTTTTGAGTTTATGAGTTCTTTAGTTAGTTGACGAGTTGACAAGGTTATCATCCGGACGGAAACCTTCTATTAACTTGTAACTGAAACCTTGTCACCTATTCGTTTACCACTGTATATATATCACGATAGTTACGTCCCTTTCCATCATAGTCGAGTCCATAGCCTACTATGAAATCGTTAGGGATATTCATGGCTACATAGTCTATATCGAGTTTCACCTGAAGTTTGTCCGGCTTGACAAGAAGTGTTGCGATGCGGATTTCCTTAGGATTACGCGCACGGAGTGTCGCTACAAGACGTTCCATAGTGAAGCCAGTGTCCACAATATCTTCCACTATCACTACTGTCCTGCCTTCGATATTCTCATTCAGACCGACAAGCTCCTTTACCTTACCCGTTGAAGAATCCCCCTGATATGAAGCAAGCTTGACAAATGATATCTCACACGGAATGCTGATACGTTTCATCAAATCGGCTGTAAACATGAAAGAACCGTTTAACACACTGAGAAACAGAGGCTCAGTTCCTTCCAAATCACGATTGATTTCTTCAGCCACACGCGATACTTCTTTCAATATCCTGTCTTCTCTTATAAATTTAGTAAACAACTTGTCTTTAATCTGAATAGTACTCATATGAATATGCAAATTTAAAAATGCGGACAAATTTACGCAAAATCTGACAAAAGACAACACTACATTTTAAGTATTTAAATATATTTTGAAGTTTAAATAGTGAATAGTTCGTATGTTTTTACTACTTTTACCAACAAAATACCATTTAGAGAAGTAATGAAAATTTTAAGTTGCACACAACAGAAAGAAGCCGATGCTTACACTATAGAGCACGATTCAATATTGTCCATCAATCTTATGGAAAAGGCTGCCGGAATGATTACGGATGCCATATGCAGAAGATGGAACAAATCACACAGAATAATAGTATTTGCAGGACCGGGAAACAATGGCGGTGATGCAGTAGCTGTGGCACGCATGCTCCACCTGAAGAACTATCAGGTGCAGGTCATACTGTTCAATATCAAAGGCACGATTTCGGAAGACTGTCTGACAAATATCAGACGATTGCAGGATTGCGGATTTACAAACTACACGGAAGTCAGCACACAGTTCGACCCTCCAAAACTTACGGCTGATGACATCGTGATAGACGGACTTTTCGGTACCGGGCTGAATGCTCCGCTCAGCAAAGGTTTTGCAGCCCTGGTGCAATACATCAATGCTTCGGCTGCCAAAGTGGTGTCTATAGATATCCCTTCGGGCATGATGGGTGAGGACAATAGCAGAAACATACGTCAGAACATCATCAAAGCCGATTTGACTCTTACAATAAATCTTCCTAAGCTGTCTTTCCTGTTCGCTGAAAACGAAGACCTTGTAGGCGAACTGGAGGTTCTTGACATCGGAATAAGCAAGGAATATTCCGAACAGGCGGAATCAAGCAACTATATAATAGAAGAAAAGGAAGTTGCAGGAATAATCAAGCCAAGAAAGAAGTTTGCGCATAAAGGCAATTTCGGACATGCTCTGATTATAGCCGGTTCATACGGAATGGGAGGTGCTGCCGTACTGGCAGGAAAAAGCTGCATGAGGAGTGGTGTGGGACTGCTCACAATACATACTCCGGTGTGCAATCATCAGCTGTTGCAGATGAGTATCCCTGAGGCTATGACGCAGGATGACATGGACGACAGATATTTTGCTGAAGTCGTAGACCTTGACAACTATCAGGCTCTTGGAATAGGCCCGGGATTAGGACAGGAGGAATTTACTGCACAGGCTGTAATAAACCAGTTGAGGGAATGCTATATTCCTGCTGTAATTGATGCCGATGCCATAAATGCACTGAGCACATACAGAAACCAGTTGAACTGTGTTCCGAGAGGTTCAATCATAACACCTCACGTAAAAGAGCTTGAGAGATTGGTGGGAAGATGCAGCAACAGTTTTGAAAGAATACAGAAAGCCAAGGAATTAGCTTCGTACATGCATATATACATAGTACTGAAAGGTGCATGGACTGTAATCATCACACCTGAAGGAGAATGCCACTTCAATCCGACAGGAAATCCGGGAATGGCCACAGGAGGCAGCGGTGACGTACTGACCGGTATACTGACATCGCTTATAGCACAAGGATACACTGCCAAGGAAGCTTGTCTGTTAGGGGTATACCTGCACGGACTGGCCGGCGACATAGCAGCAGAGAATACAGGAGAAATAAGTATGAATGCTTCAGATATCATCAATGCACTGCCTGAAGCATGGAAAAGACTTACGAAAAAGTGATATAAATACTTTAAGCTTATGAGCAAAAAAGGAATTATAGCAATGTCGCTGTTGGCTGCGGCATTATGCACGACAAACGCACAGAAAGTAGACTTCTACAAACCGGGAGAGGGAGAAGGAATAGCATATTTCCTGCCCAAAACGGCTGTAGAGGTGAATATTATAGCCACAAGAGTGAGATACACACCCGGAGATTTCTGCCAGTATGCCAACAGATATCTCAAAATAAACAATGTCACTTCCGAGCCTTCCACCGAGTGGGAAATCAAGAAGATAGAGATTAGAAGAATCGGTGTGCCTGACTCTACGAAGGCATATATCATCAAGCTGAACGACAAGAGTGTAATGTCTGACATTGAAGTGACAGACAACAGTATCATCAAGGCCATAAACACTTCTGCGCCACAATCTGTAAGCCCGGAATATATACTTGAGAAGTCCCAGCCGGCGGAAGACGGAAGAAAGTATATGACAGAAGAAATTCTTTCTGCCGGCTCTACAGCAAAAATGGCAGAACTCACAGCAAAGGAAATATACAATATAAGGGAAAGCAAAAACCTTATACTGAGAGGACAGGCCGACACTATGCCTAAGGACGGGGCATCACTGAAGCTTATAATGGACAACCTGGACAAGCAGGAGAAGGCTCTTACCCACATGTTCACCGGAAAAAGAATCACTGAAGACAAGCTTTTCACGGCTGTAATACTGCCGGACAAGCAGGTTACAAACGATGTTGTTCTGAGATTCTCCAAAAGAATGGGAATATTGCCATCGGACGACTTAGCCGGAGAGCCTATATATATTAAGGTGGAAAGTTCTACTCCGATACAGACAACAACCGCAACTGAAGAAGAGAGCAAAAAGAAGAAAAAAGCCCCTAAAGGCATATTGTATAATATACCGGGAAAGGCAAATGTATCTATAAGCTTCAGAGGTAAAACTCTCTTTGAAGACAGCAACATGCTGTTTGCACAGTTCGGAAGCACTGAACTTTTAGTGGACGACCTTTTCAATAAGAAAGTCAATACACGTGTTATTTTCGATACCGTAACAGGAGGAATACAAAAAATAGATAAAGATTAATATAAAGGGCGTAAAATTTGTTTTTTAGAAAAAATACTATAACTTTGCGTATAGTATGATTTAACAAACTCTTTTATATTAAAGATTATGAGAAAATTGAAAATTAAAGTAGCATGTGCTTTATTAGGTGGAAGCCTGCTATTCTCTTCGTGCATCGGTTCTTTCGCTTTGTGGAACCAATTGAAGGACTGGAATCAAGGTCTTGGAAACAAGTTTGTGAATGAAGTTGTGTTCCTTGCATTTAATATAATCCCTGTTTACGGTGTAGCTTATTTTGCCGATGTAGTAGTTCTTAACTCTATCGAATTCTGGACAGGTTCTAATCCATTGGCTGAGGTAGGAACTACAAAAACCGTGAAAGGTGAAAACGGAGAGTATCTCGTAAGAACAAACGAAAACGGATACAGCATCACTAAAAAAGGAGAAGATGTTTCTATAGACTTGGTTTACAATCAGGAAAACCGTACATGGAACGCTTCTTGCGATGGTGAATCTTACGAACTTATGACAATGAATGAAGATGGAACTATTACTGTAAAACTTCAGGACGGAAACACTGTAACAGTTCTTCCTGACCAGCAGGGATTGGCTTCTATCCGTGCTCTGAGCGGTTCGCAAACATCTTTGTTTACTGCAGCAAGATAATATATCTGAATGATATACAAAAAAAGTCGGACATCATTAATTCTTGATGTCCGACTTTTTTTGTTCATTTATAAGTTATTAATCACTGTTTAAATACTGTTTAAACACCATTTAAAAGCTTTTTAAAAGGCTTTGCAAGGGTTTTGCAAAACCTTCCTACGCTATCTTATTGTATAGACAAAGCTTACCATTGCGTACGGCTTAAGAACATTGCTGTTTATATAGTCATAATAGTTGCTGCCTGTGCTGTGGGTGAATGCCTGGTTCTGTTTCAGAATATCAAAAGCCTCAACCTTTATTTCCGCCGCATTGTTCTTCAGGAATTTCTTTCCCAATGACACATTCCACAGGAAATAATCTTCATTGCCTGTATCAAGTCCTGTATAGCCTATATAATTGAATGTACTGCGCAGTGTCAGTCCCCAGAAGAATGTCCATCCCAACTTGGCTGCTGCATTATGAGTGATATAATCACCAGTTCCGCTTGCTGTATTGAGAGAGCTGAATATCTTGTTTATTCCTGCAGAGTAGGAAGCCGTAAAGTCAAGGTTCTGACTTATGTTACTTCCTATAATCACTTTCGGTATGATGTTCAGTTCGTTAGTCTTACTTTTCTCTCCGTTGAAGATAGTCGGTACATTTGAGTAGTTTGCCGATACACTGAAATTGATGTTACTGCGAATCAGGTCGAACGGGAAACCGTATGTAAGCATCGACTGCAGACTGTAGTATCCGTCCATATTGACTGGTTTGGTGAACTGCGAGCCTTTGTTAAGAGTCACATTATCAGATATATGTATATTCTCTTTTGCAATAAATGTACTGTCAGCCACATAGTCCAATTTCGCTGTACCTCCAATCATCGCAATGAATGTCTGTCCCGATTTAGTGGTACGGATATATCGTAAATTTGCTGTATGCGAAATCTGCTGGTCAAGATCCGGATTACCGGTAGAAAGGAAAAGCGGATTGGAGTTATCAACCACATTCTGAAGTTCCGTAACCGATGGAGAAGACGAGCTGCTTCTGTAGCGCAACATGAATGAGTTAGTTCTGTCCAGCGAGTATCTCAAATTGAACGATGGCAGGAATGAGAAATAGTTGTTGTTCATTCTGTCCGGATTAGGATACACAAGGTCGCCCGACAATTCCGACCATTGCACGTCTGCTCCTATCATGGCATTCAGCTTTCCGGCATGGTATCTGAGTCCCACATTACCCGCATGAGTGGTATATCCTGTCTGATATACATTTGAAAGATTCTCGTCCAACTGGTCATATAGATCCGTTACAGACGATTTCATATAGGTTTTTCTGTCTGAGTCAGAGTCAGAGTATGAGAACTTATATCCCAACTGCAACTGCATATGGTCTGTCAGTTTTTCTGTATAACTGAGGTTAGAACGGAAACTGTACTGTTTGTTCATTGTATTCTTATACTGGCTGTACTCCTCTGTCTGAGGTGTGCCGGAAAGCATATTCAATGTATTAAGATAGTCCGTATAAGTACCTCCATCCGTATTGCTCATCTTACCGTTCATCATGAGTGACAGTGTTCTGCCTTCCGTAGGGAAACGATGACGAAGAATGATGTCCGCCCCAAGATTATATGTATCGGTATTGCTATTGGAGTTGGTATGCGTTTCAGCATCCGTCTGTCCGCTAATCATATTCTGTCCGTCAAGCAATGATATATTGTCATTGTTCTGGAAGCTCAATGTAGGACGGAACTGGAGCGATGTCCTGTCCGAGATTCTGTAATCAAGTTTCATATTGAAACGGTGGTTCCAGTTCTCCATGGTTTTCTCCTGATATTCATCGTACGTCATACCCGGAAGCACAGATTCAAAGTATTCGCGTTCTGTCTGCTGCTGTGTAAGGTTTTCAGACTGGTTGAAGAAATAACTTCCTGTGATATTGACCTTTTCTCCCCATTTATCGACATAGTTCAGTCCGACACCATTTGTAGAAGTGATACCTCCCATGCTGCCTACCATAAAATCAGAGGTATTGCCACCCCCTCCGGCACCGCCGCGACCACCTCCGCCGCCACCGCCACGTCTTCCACGGCCACCACCTTTGGCAGACGATGACATAACTCCGGCAAGGTCTTCTTGCGAGAAATTCTGCTGATTGACATTGTTAGACATACCCAATACGGAAATCCTTCTGTCGTCATTGAAGAAGTTTATATTACCGTTCACCTTATATCTGTCTTCTGTACCATATCCGGCCGAAACCTCACCGAAAGTTCCCTGACGATATCCGCCCTTTGTTATGATATTGATGGTTTTTATCTCCTCACCGTCATCAAATCCTGTAAATTCAGCCTGCTCACTCTTCTTATCGAACACCTCAATACTTGCAATGACATCCGAAGGCAAGTTCTTGATAGCCAGATTTACGTCACCCTCAAAGAACTCCTTACCGTCTACCAATATCTTCTTAACATCTTCACCCTGAGCCTGAATGGTTCCGCCTTCCACTACTATACCCGGCATTTTAGCCAACAAATCCTCTGCCGAACTTCCCTGCATGACCTTGAAAGCCTCAGCATTATAGAACAGACTGTCACCTTTCTGTTCGGCACGTGTTGCACGTCCCTGCACTGAAACTTCTCCAAGCATCTGTGCATCTTCATCCAGTTTGAAAGTGACGATATAGCTGTCTTTCTTATCAGTGACTCTCAATCGTTTTTCGCCTGCCTTATATCCCACATATGTAACTTCCATGACATAACTGTCGTATGATACTGATTTAAAGACAAACTTTCCGTCAAAATCGGTGGATGTATACTTCTTGGAATCCTTGTCCGATGACGGAGCAATACTAACCGTAGCCGACGGCAACGGCTCGCCGGTATTCTTGTCTGTCACGGTTCCGCTCACCGTAACCCTCCCCTGTGCCAGCAATATCAGCGGCAATAGCAATAGTGTGATAAAAGAAAATAATCTGAGTTTCATATAATGTTGAATTTACGTTTCTGATACAAAGCTACCCAAACTACGGACACAAAAAACAGCTCCGCAGCTATGTAGTGGCAAACTGCACACATTAAGTGGTGAACGACAAACGGTATTTTTTAACATTTCATTTATTCGCTTTTTCGACATATTTATTTTACTTTTGCATCATAACTCCGAATATATGAACAACAAGTATTTACCTATAGGCATTGACCTGTTTTTCTGCATCATACTGCTGCCTACAATGATGATGATGCTCCCCGTAGACAAATGGCTGGAGAGCAACTCGCTTTTCGTTATCACACTGATAGCATGGCTGTATGCCGTCTATTTCTGCATAAAACAAATCAGCGTTCCTATGGCATTGAAAGACCGTAAGCATCTGCTGATAGCAATAGCCGTTCTCTTAGGTACGATATTCATAACATGGCTTATAACCCAATATCAGATGGACTTCCCATTCCGCGGACACAAGCCAAGAATGGATAAGTTTATGAGAAAAGCCATAAACATGAGTAGAATAAAACAGCATCAGCAGGGAACATGGTTCATGTATCTCGTAACAGTATGTTTCAGTATTGCAGTAGGACTCCTCACCGAACTGTACAAACAGATTATGGCAAGGCAGGAAAGCGAGTTTGAAAAGAAAAAAGCGGAATTAGCGCTGTATAAGGCACAGATAAATCCCCACTTCCTTTTCAACACCCTGAACACTCTGTACGGACTGATGATTACTCAAAGCCAGAAAGCGGAAACAGCCTTTATCCAGTTTATAGAGCTGATAAAATATATGTACACAAAGGCTACAAAAGATACCGTAGGCATTGATGAGGAGGCTGAATACATAAGCCAGTACATCGAACTGCAGAAAAACCGTATAGACGAAAACCGTACTCACATATATTATTCATACTCGGCAGACGACTCGGCCAAAAATGCTAAGATAGCACCGATGATACTTATAACATTCATCGAGAATGCACTGAAATACGGAGCTTCGTCACACATAGAGAGCGATATCATTATAAGCCTGAAAGTAAACAACGACACCCTAACGCTATTTACAGAGAACAAGACAGTCAATCCTAAACCGGAGAACAAGGAACCGGGCATAGGTATATCGAACTGCAAGAAAAGACTCGAGCTGTTATATCCGGGAAAACATACTTTGGAGATAAGCAACACGAACGGCATCTTTACCGTAAATCTTATTTTAAAACTGAAACAGTCATGAAATGTATAGCAATAGACGATGAGCCTGTAGCACTGAAAATCATAGAACAGTTCTGCAAACGATGCAACGACCTGGATGTAACATCATACACCGACCCTATAGCGGGACTTGAGAAAGTAAAATCCACCAAACCGGATATAGTATTTCTCGACATCGAAATGGGAGGAATAAACGGTATTGACATCGCTCGCGAACTTCCGGCCGGAATATATCTGATATTCACTACTGCCTATGCCGAATATGCCGTGGACGGCTTCGAGCTGAACGCCATCGACTACCTTCATAAGCCGTTTTCATTCACCCGATTCGAAAAAGCTATTGAACGGGTACGCAGAATGAAGAAACTGGAAAGTCTTTCTGCCGCACCAGTACTTAAAGAAGAGGAAGAGATAACACTAAAAGTGGAATACAAGAACGTGAAAATAAAAATAGCCTCGATAGAGTATATCGAAGCTATGGACAATTATATCAAGATTTATCTTACGGATGACGACAAGCCTGTACTTTCGCAAACAAGCATGAAATCCATTATGGAAATGTTGCCCGAAGACAGGTTCATGCGTGTACATAAGTCATATATCGTTCCGCTGCACAAAGTATCCAACTACACCCGCCGACTGCTCACACTATACCACCGTGCTGTAGAGATTCCTATCGGTCGTGTATATGCCGATGAGTTTATAAGCCGTGTGGGCGAAGTAAAAGAATAACATCACTTCTTTCGTGCAGCAATAGAAAGTATCACTCCAAGCAGCACTCCCAATAGTGCGGCAAACAGTACACGCATCTCTCCGGGAAGAAGGAAAGTTATGGTATGCGCCGGAAACCAGAACAGCGGTATAGTCTTCTTAAAGACAAATCCCCACTGAACCTTCCAGTTCAGATTCTGCATTATCTCGCCCATCTTTATTGGGGTGAACAGTCCACGCAAAGTTCCACCATTATTCATTATATGCGTATCGGTGATTTTATGAAGTGTCATGAACACCGGTGCGAATATTGAATTAAGCACTACGGAAATAGAAAAGGCCAATGCTACCTTCTGCCATGAAAGAGCACCCGAAAGTATTGCCGCAGTATCTTTCACTCCAAGATATTCGGCAAATGCAGGAACTCCCGTTGAGAATACTATGAAAGCCATATTTATACCCATTCCCAATATTCCCCAGACAACAGCACGAGGCAATACTCCGAAACCTTCAAAATAATATACTCCCCTGCTGATACGAAGCCCCAACAGTTCGCCCATTGTAGCCAATACACCGAACTTCAGGAAACTCATCACCATGCCATGTTCGGCATTAAAAGACAGATACCAATCATATAAGGCATCGGAAATCACAAAAGGTAAGAACACCGCAATGACAATCAGAATGAAAATAAAATCTTTTGTTCTCATAATAATACGATTTTTAGTTGTTTGGCGACAAATATAATCATATCATCTCATAAAACAAGACCTTTTGTCACTTTATTTTCCTGACTACAAAAAGTTTTGCGAATATCTTCAATTCATCCGTCTTCTACAAACCACTTTTTTTATTAACTTTGCATTCGGATAAAAACTGAAATAATATGCAAGACAGCGAAAACATGGCCAATGCTATTCCCGATCTGAAAGGTTCTATGGGAGAACATCTTGGTATAGAGTTTACCAGTATGGAAGAAGGGAGAGTTACAGCCACCATGCCTGTAGACCACCGCACATGCCAGCCGTTCGGTCTCCTGAACGGAGGAGCGTCGCTCGCACTGGCTGAAATGGTTGCAGGTCACGGCTCTGTTCCGCTTTGCGCACCGGGCGAGATGCCGTGCGGCATTCAGGTGAGCGCCAACCATGTGGGAATGGTGAAAGTGGAAGAAGGAGCATTCGTTACAGCCACAGGCACAATAGTGCACCGGGGCAGGACAACACACATTTGGAACATAGACATAACGAACCGGACAGGAAAACTCATTTCCACAGCAAGAGTAGTTAATCAAATAGTGAAAAAACGGATATGAACAAACCCGATTCACACATACATAAGCTTATTGACAAGATGACGTGCAGCAACACGTCGTTCGCCATCTATCGTCTTCCATGGACTGATATACCTCTCTTAGTAATGCAGGACGGAAACGAGCCGCAGACTTTCAGCAGCCTGAAGGAACTGAACGGACAGAAAGGATTTGTAATATCTCCTTTCAGTTTTACAAGCAGTCACCCCGGAGTAATAATCCGCCCGGACATTACTGCTACCGGATGGGAAGAAATATCGGAAAAGATTTCATCAATTACAATATCCGACACCGAATTGGAATGCACATCCACTGATATCGACATAAAGCCTGAGACAGAGCTTAAAGAAAGATACATGGAAGTGTTCACCAATTTCATAAGCCCGCTGAAAAGCAAAAAAATAGGGAAACTTGTCTTATCGCGCAATGCCTCATACAAGCTTGACGAGAATTTCTCTCCGCTTGAAGCATTCGTCACAGCATGCAACAGCTATCCGCGAATGATGATTTCGCTGTCGCACACTCCCGTTAGCGGAACATGGATAGGCAGTACTCCGGAAATAATCCTCAGCGGAGAAGGCAATACATGGAACACTGTGGCACTGGCAGGAACAATGCCTATGCAGGGCGAGGTGATGCCTACCGAATGGCACAAGAAGGAAAAGGACGAACAGGCTTTCGTAAGCGAATATATCAGCAAGGTGATAAAGAAATTCAGCAGCAAGATTGCCGTAAAGGGACCATATACAGCACGTGCCGGACAGTTAGTACACTTGAGAACAGACTTCCAGTTCGGACTGAAAAAGACTTCCGAACTCGGCAACCTGCTCGACGCGCTTCATCCGACTCCTGCCGTATGCGGAATGCCGAAAGACAAGGCATACGATTTCATAATCGAAAACGAAGGCTACGACAGGAAATACTATTCAGGCATCATAGGATGGCTCAACCCTGAAGGACATACCACACTATACGTCAATCTCCGATGTCTGAACATAGACGGCAATTATGCTACACTATATGCCGGAGGAGGTATCCTACCTTCATCTGATGCCAACTCGGAATGGGAGGAGACACAGCATAAGATGAAGACTATAAAGTTGGTTATTAGTTGATAGAGCCAACAACTCATAATTTTTAATTATTAATTTTTAATTCCCCAAAGTGTACACCGACAAAAAAAGCATACTACAACTGGCTGCCCTGCTTAAAGCACATGGGATAAGGAAGATAGTACTTTGCCCCGGTAGCCGCAACATACCTATTTTGCAGACACTTGCCAATATACCGGATTTCACATGTTATCCCGTAACCGACGAACGCAGTGCAGGATTCTTTGCGCTCGGACTTGCTCTTCACGGAGGAAGCCCGGCAGCCATCTGTTGTACTTCGGGTACTGCCCTGCTGAATCTTCATCCGGCAGTGGCCGAAGCATTCTATCAGCAAGTGCCATTAGTGGTAATCTCTGCCGACCGCCCTGCTGCATGGATAGGTCAGATGGACGGACAGACACTGCCTCAGCCGGGAGTTTTCGGAAGTCTGGTAAAGAAATCTGTAAATCTGCCGGAAGTGAATACCGACGAGGACGAATGGTACTGCAACCGTCTGATAAACGAGGCTCTTCTTGAACTTAACCATCACGGTAAAGGTCCTGTTCACATCAATGTACCCGTAAGCGACCCTTTTTTCCTGCTTCCGGTAAACGAACTGCCTGAGGCAAGGGTAATCACCCGCTATCAGGGACTTAGCGTTTACGACAAGGACTACGAACCGCTTATCGAACGTCTGAACAAATACCAGCGACGGATGATGGTAGTGGGACAGATGAACCTGATTTACCTGTTCGACAAGAAATATACCAAATCGCTTTATAAGCATTTCGCATGGTTCTCCGAGAATATAAGCAACCGCACCATCCCTGGACTGCCTATCAAGAACATAGAACCACTTCTCTGCTCGATGGACTTTGAGGCACAAAAGAAGATGCGTCCGGAACTGCTCATCACATATGGCGGACACATCATATCCAAACGTCTGAAGAAATTCCTTCGCCGTCATCCGCCTGTAGAGCATTGGCATGTATCGGCCGACGGTGAAGTGATGGACCTCTACGGCTCTCTTACTACCATAATAGAGATGGACCCGTTCGAGTTTCTCGAAAAGATTTCATCGCGCATGGAGAACCGCACTCCGGAATATCCGCGCCAGTGGGAGGCCCTGTCGAAAGCCATACCTCAGGCAAAATTCGAATACTCAGAGATGAGCGCCATAGGAAAGGTTATAACCGGACTTCCTGCACCATGCTCACTGCATCTTGCCAACAGCTCGGCTGTAAGATACGCACAACTTTTCGATGTGCCACAGGATGTAGAGATTCTCTCAAACAGAGGAACGAATGGTATAGAAGGCTCCCTGTCGACAGCCATAGGCTATGCCACTGCATCGGACAAACTGAACTTCATCATCATAGGCGACCTGAGTTTCTTCTACGACATGAACGCCTTGTGGAACAATAACTACGGTTCAAACATCCGCATACTCCTTCTAAACAACAGCGGTGGAGAGATTTTCCACGCACTGCCAGGACTGGAACTACACGAAAACGCACGCCGTTTCGTGACAGCCACACACACCGCATCTGCAAAGGCATGGGCAGAAGACCGTGGTATGGAATATCTGTCGGCTCATAACGAAGAAGAACTGAACAATGCTGTAAAACGTTTCCTTGAACCGTCTGTAACCAACCGTCCTATGTTGCTCGAAGTATTTACAGAGAAAGAAAAGGACATAGAACTACTTAAAAAGTATTATCATAATCTGAAAAAATAATTACATCATGGAAAAAAGAGAATGGAAAACCATAAAGGAATATCAGGATATTCTTTTCGACTTCTATAACGGAATAGCTAAAATCACTATCAACCGTCCGCGATATAGAAACGCATTCACTCCTACCACTACATCTGAGATAAGCGATGCACTGCTTATCTGCCGCGAATGCCAGGATATCAATGTAGTAGTTCTGACAGGTGCAGGCGACAAGGCATTCTGTTCAGGCGGCGACATGCACGTGAAAGGTCACGGAGGATATATCGGAACAGACGGTGTGCCACGCCTCAACGTGCTCGACGTGCAGAAGCAGATTCGTTCCATTCCTAAACCTGTTATAGCAATGGTGAACGGATATGCCATCGGTGGCGGACACGTTCTCCACGTGGTTTGCGACCTTACAATAGCATCCGAGAATGCCATCTTCGGACAGACAGGTCCACGTGTGGGTAGCTTCGATGCCGGATTCGGCTCTTCATATCTGGCTCGTATCGTAGGTCAGAAAAAGGCCCGTGAGATATGGTTCCTCTGCCGTCAGTATTCCGCACAGGAAGCTCTTGAAATGGGACTCGTTAATAAGGTCGTTCCTTTCGACCGTCTGGAAGACGAAGTAGTGGAATGGGCAGAAACAATGATGCAGCACAGTCCGCTTGCGCTCCGTATGATAAAGGCAGGTCTGAACGCCGAACTCGACGGTCAGGCAGGAATACAGGAACTTGCAGGCGACGCTACAATGCTGTACTACATGACAGAAGAAGCACAGGAAGGCGGAAAAGCATTCCTCGAAAAGCGTAAACCAGACTGGAGCAAATTCCCAAAAATGCCGTAACACTTAGCGGAACACGTACGTGTAACGGGTGGAACACCTACGTGTAACGCGCGGAACACGTTCGTGTAACGGGCGGAACACGTACGTGTCACGCTTTCTCATACAGTTCATTTTAAGATATATTTTATGATAAAATCAGAAATCTTTCCATACGAACTTCATTTCAAACAGCCGGCCGGTACTTCACGCGGTGTATATACAACCCGAAAAGTATGGTACATCCGACTCACAGATACAGAAACCGGTAAATCAGGAACAGGCGAGTGTGCCCCGCTTCCGAACCTCAGTTGCGACGACATTCCGGACTATGAAGATGTGCTGCGATGCCATTGCCTCCAAGTAGAAAAAGCAGGCCGGATAGACTATAAAAGTCTTCGACCATATCCATCGATGCTGTTCGGTCTGGAAACAGCTTTTTATCATCTTAAATCCGGCAGCCTTGCTTTCTGGGATACACCGTTCGCACGTGGAGAAGAGGGTATAACTATCAACGGACTTATTTGGATGGGCAGTTTCGAAGAGATGTACGCCCGTATCCGCGAAAAGATGAAATCCGGATTCCGCTGTATAAAGCTGAAAATCGGTGCAATAGATTTCGACAAGGAATTACAGCTGATTGAATTTATCCGCAGCCGCTTCGACAAGGAAGAAATAGAACTCCGTGTAGATGCCAACGGAGCTTTCAAACCGTCAGAGGCTATGTCCAAACTTGAAGCATTGAGCAGGTTTGACCTTCATTCCATAGAACAGCCCATACGTCAGGGACAATGGGACGAAATGGCAAGATTGTGCGCCTCAACTCCTCTGCCCATCGCTCTCGACGAGGAACTTATAGGTGTAAACAAAGAAAGCGAAAAGATTCAACTTCTTGAAACTATCCGTCCACAATATATCATTCTGAAACCATCCCTGCATGGCGGAATTGCCGGTTCTGAAGAATGGATAAGGCTGGCAAAGGAAAGAAACATCGGCTATTGGATAACCTCTGCGCTGGAATCCAACGTCGGACTTAATGCCATTGCACAATGGACCGCCACCCAGGAACACACCTTGCCGCAGGGACTCGGAACGGGGCTGCTGTTTACTGACAATATTGAATCTCCGCTGTGTATTAAGGGAGAGAAGTTGTGGTTTGATGCGGAGAAGGACATAAAGTTATAACAAATTACCACAAAAACACTACTTAAAATGCCGCAAAAACACTACCTAAAATACCACAAAAACACTACTTAACTTTGATAATACTTTAATTTATTGTACTTTTGTCAAAAATGTGAATAGTATATGAAAGATTATCGGAGAAGGATTGTTGATGACGAGTTAGCCTTACGTTTGGAAGCCTTTGGAGCTATACAGATAAAAGGTCCGAAATGGTGTGGAAAAACAACAACTGCCATGGAACACTCAAAAAGCTATATAAAATTGCAGGATCCTGACAGGCGTGCCGGATATCTGGCTACAGCAAGGACTAAACCTTCATTGCTTCTTAAAGGTGAAACCCCAAGACTTATAGATGAATGGCAAGACGCTCCTGTTCTTTGGGATGCAGTACGTATGGCCGTTGATGAAAGACGGGCAAAAGGTCAGTTTATACTTACCGGTTCTACAGTTATAGACGAAAAGAAGAAGGAAGGAGAGGAGTTTCAAAGGCTTCACTCTGGAACCGGGAGAATATCTACCATTACCATGTACCCTATGAGTTTGTACGAATCAGGTGAGTCTAATGGTGAGATTTCCCTTAAAGAGTTATTTGACAATAAGGAAGTTGACATTGATGGAATAGCGTCATCTATGTCAATAGAAAATCTAATTTTCGCTGCTTGCCGTGGAGGATGGCCGGAATCTTTGACAGTTCAGAGTGAAAAGGCTAAGTTATTGATTGCCAAAGATTATATTAATGTTGTTTGCAATGAGGACATATCAAGAATAGACAACATACAGAGAAATCCCACATTAGCAAGACTTATCTTACGTTCATACGGCCGTAATGTGTGTACTTTAATACAGAAAACCAAAATGCTTGCAGATGTTTCTGTAGAGATGGAAGGAACAGTAATGAAGACATTTGATGAATATGTAAGTGCTTTAGAAAGACTATTTGTTATCGAAGATATAGAAGCCTGGTGTCCGGCAATACGTTCTGCAAGTGCAATCAGAAGCAGCCGGAAACGATGCTTTACAGACCCGTCTATTGCAGTTGCAGCATTGGGAGCCTCGCCACAAATGCTTGAACAGGATTTAAGGACCTTTGGATTTATATTTGAATGTATGTGTATCCGTGATCTTAAGGTTTACTCGCAAAGTTTAGGTGGTAGAATCTCTTATTATAATGACAGATATGGACTGGAGGCAGATATCGTTTTACACTTGGAAGATGGCAGATATGCCCTGATAGAGTGCAAACTTGGCAGCCGTGAGATTGATGAAGGTGCAAAGCATCTGTTAGAAATCAAAAAACTCATAAGGGAAAAGAATGAGCAGGAAAAACAGATGCCATTAAGAGAGCCAGACTTGATGATAGTACTGACAGGAGGGGAAATGGCATATAAGAGAGAAGATGAAGTATATGTTATTCCGCTTGCTTGTTTAAAAAACTAAAATAACACATAATTCCACTCACAAAAATGCATTCAAACATCACCATAAACGGAAAGACCTATACTGCCGAAAAAGCATCACTACTTAAAGACCGATTCGCATCAGAATACGGTAAAGACAGTTTCATGGCTTCACTTGGAGGATTCCTTGCCGAATGGTACAACGACAATCCCTTGCTGAAAGTTCACACTTCCGGTTCGACCGGCACTCCAAAAGAACTGTGGGTAGAGAAAGAAAGAATGATGAACAGCGCACGCCTTACAGTATCATTCTTAGGATTAAAGGCTGGCGACAGTGCTTTACTGTGTATGCCCCTACCCTATATAGCCGGAAAAATGGTAGTTGTACGGAGCATAATATCAGACCTCAACCTTATGGTGGTTACTCCATGCGGACACCCGTTACAGGACATAACGGAAATACCGGACTTCGCAGCCATGATACCGATGCAGGTATTCAACTCCTTGCAGCACCCCGAAGAAAGAAAGAAACTGATGCAAATCCGTCATCTAATAATCGGAGGAGGAGCCATAGACAAGAATATGGCAAAGGAACTGAAATCTTTCCCTAATGCCGTTTGGAGCACATACGGAATGACAGAAACACTGTCGCACATCGCACTCCGCCGACTGAACGGCAGCGATGCCTCTGAATGGTACACACCCTTCGATAATGTTTCACTCAGCCTTTCAGACGAAGGAACACTTATCATCTCCGCTCCATCCGTAAATCCTGAGACTTTAATCACAAACGATATAGCAGAATTCAATGACAAAGGGCAGTTCCGAATACTCGGACGCAAGGACAATACCATCAACACCGGAGGAGTGAAAGTACAGATAGAACAGGTGGAAGAAAAACTGAGTCATTACCTGCCTGAAGGTTCGTATATGATAACCTCCGTACCGGATGCAAAGTTCGGCGAAAAGATTGTTATGCTTGCTTCACGCGAGATGGATACGGACAATGCGATAAACAATCTTCCACCATACTGGCGTCCGAAACATATCATCCTTATCCCGGAACTTCCGCTTACAGGAACAGGAAAGCCGGACAGAGCAAAGGCGAAGACTATTGCTGCGGGAATGATTTGAAACAAGCCAAAAGTCTGTTTGTGAAGGATGTGAAAGTGAAATCAGCATATGTTTTTTCATTTCGCAAGAAGCCATTTCCACACTGGAATTACCTCTATAATCTTTTCATCATTATTGACAGTCTGTTCCTCATCACGTGTTATTATGACCAGACGTTTGCATTCAATAAAATTTGACAATTTAATCAATGCTTTTACTTCACGTTCAAACGTTTCCTTATCTGAAATAGTGTAGCTCACCTGTATTGCCATTGCAGCTTCAGGAACGTAGAAATCCACTTCCACACCATCATTATAGAAGAAGACAGCATCCTCTCTACCGTACTTCCTCAACAAACTGATTGCTACAAGATTTTCCAACAAAGCAGCATTGTTATTAATAAGGAAAAGATTCAAAATTCCATTATCTGTAAAATAATATTTGGGATTAGTTTCCTTATCGACTAATTTACCGGCAAAATTTGAAATCTGATTTATCAGCCAGGCATCTTTGGAATATTCTATATAATTAATCAATGTACTTTTCCCCACCTTTACTCCCGTGGAAGTTATGATATTTGCCAAACGACTGAAAGACAAAGGCTGCATCACGCTTTCAGCAATCTTTTTGAACATCACTTTCAAGGCAAAAGTATTATCTATGGAATGCCTGGCAGCAATGTCGCCTAAATATATTTTCTGATAAACACTTGACAGATAATCACGTTTTGAAGCCAAAGAAGAGCCTTCCGGAAAACCGCCAAAGCTGAAATAGTCATTAAACATTCTCAAGATTTCAGCCCTTGACTCAGTTCCATACAATGTTGTAGGAGATATTTTAACATTATTGGCTGTAAGAAATTCCTCGAACGAATATGGAAACACATCTACAGCAATATATCTTCCACCCAATGTACTTTGTATCTCTTTACTCAACATCTTCGCGTTACTACCCGTTATATATACGCGATATTTTGAGTCGGCCAGACGTCTTGCAAATTTTTCCCAACCATCAATGTTCTGTATCTCGTCAAGAAACAGAATAGGACGTTTACCGTACATTTCCATGTGTATCTCCAACAATACATTGAGGTCCTGTACCGACATATTTTCGATACGCTCGTCTTCGAAATTCATATACAGAATCTCATCCCAACCTATTCCTGATGCAAGAAGCTGTTGAATACGCTGATAAAGAAGATAAGATTTTCCCGCACGTCGGATACCGACAAATACATAATTGCCAAATTCTTCAATCCGGAAATTACGCGGAATTACTTTATGTCGTGGAATCTCAATCTGATAATCCACCAAAACTGACCTTAATATTTCCTTATCCATACCTTTGTCCTATTAACAAGACAAAAATAGGTATTTTTTGTCTTATACACAAGACAATAATAAGCATTTTTTGTCTTATCCATAAGACAAAACAATTTTATCTCACCAAACACTACAATGCAAATGAAGCATTCAGATAAAAGTATGTCCGATTTTTAACAGAATCATCAGAAGACTTCCATATCCTGAAATTAGGAGAAAGTCTGACATACTTTCCCAACTTTATTTCCAGCCCGGCTATACCGGCCATTCCATCCGATGTTTTATCCCATGACCCTTTTGATGAAAGATAATCCAATCTGCCATACAGACCTATGTTATCATTAAGATTTACAGTCGCATAAACCGAAGTCCCGCTTCTGTCTGCATCATTCACAAAGCCTGAATTCATCATCATATTATATTCAGCCCCCAAAGAAACAATTTCATTCCGGAAACCTGCAAAACATGCCAGGTTAACCTCTCCCCTATACTGCCCCTCTTTATCAGTTTTCACACCATCAGCAGCTTCATTATACGAAGCATATGCCCTAAGCACAAAACCTTTTAGATATCCAATCGTAAGCCCTGCGCCATAAAGCAATCCGTCATCCACCTGCACCTGTTTATACCCTTCACCGTTAGCCACTATTCCGTCGAACGCAAGAAAATCATTAACCTTATATTCCGCCGAAACTGCAAGATCGGCGCTGCTACCAAATCCATATTCATCCTGTAAAGATTTCATCACGTACCTCTTTCCCCAGAACGATTCCTGAAATTTGAATTGTGTAGTAGATATCATTCCACCACTAAGAGTAAGTCCTCCAGTTTTCCACCTGAGAAAAGCATTCTTTATAAAACCTATCCTATGACTGTCGTTTACATCGTCCGACATACCGAAATCCATCACAGCCTTTATCTCCAGATTCTGTGGAAGTTTATATCCATAGCCTATATATGCCCTTTCCAGTCCGAATCCTCTGTCATTATTTGAAGAACCAAATCCGGAATGAAAATCAGAGAATATCGTAATAACCGCATCTCCCTTGCCTTTATTGGCATAGACATGAGCTACAGACGAAACCATAAGAAGCATTATCAAATATATGTTTTTCATTTATATAAAGATATAGAAGTTAGTGAAGGTAATGAAGTTAGAGAAGTATTCTGCTTTAACTTCCGGCTGAATAACTTCTCTAACCTCTTCAAATAAATTATTCCTTAGGTGTCTTTGCATTCCAAACCATCAAGGCACAAAGTACAGACAACACAGCCGCACCTATCCAGAACCAGTTGATTGCAGTAAAGTCATAAACCTCAACACCATTCACCACCGACTTATGACCTTCTATCAACACACCACTCATAACGTCCTGTACACCTGCACCTACATAGCTCGCAATACCTACAACGCCCAAAGCAGCACCAGAAGCATTTCTCGGTGCAATATCAACAGCCATCAATCCACCAAGGAAGCAAAGCAACACACCGATACTCAATCCGAACAGAACCATAGCCAAGGCATCAATCCACAGATGTGTACCTGGAACAAGCAGGAACAGGCACAAAGCCACCACATTGAGCAAACCGAATATCAGTGCCGGAGCATTTCTCCTACCGCCAAACAGCTTGTCTGAAACAAACCCGGACAACACCGTACCTACTATTCCACAAACAGAATTTATGGAGATAATAAAACTGGCATCCAATGTGCTATATCCTTTCTGCGCCTCCAGATAGAACACTCCCCAACTGTTTACGGCATAACGGCTGATGTACATAAATGCACTCGACAATGCCAGAATCCATATTGCCGGCATAAGCAACACCTGTTTCTGTGCCTTGTTATAATCGGCAGCCTCCGTTTCCGTCATCACCTTCTTCTCTTTCGGCTGATTCACAGGTGGCAGTCCCTTACTTTGCGGATTATCATGGAAGAATTGCCATATCACCAATGCTCCAACAATACCAACCATACCGGCACCCCAGAAACCATATCTCCATCCCCAGGCAGAAACAACCGAGGCAACGATTATGAATGTAAGAGCCTCACCGATATTGTGACTGGCAGACCAGAATCCATAGAACGAGCCTCGTTCCTTATCATCAAACCAACGCGACAGCCCCACTACGCACGAAGCAGCTCCCATTGACTGGAACCATCCGCTTATGCCCCACAATACAGCAAACAGTATAAACGAATTTACAAATCCCAGACAAAGATTGACAAGTGCCGTAACAAGAAGTCCTGTTGACATAAATCTGTTTATGTTACTTCTGTCAGCCAGAAAACCGTTTGTGAATTTACCGATAGCGTATGTAAAGAAAAGCACCGACCCTATAATACCAAGCTCTGTCTCGGAAAACACGCCCTCTTCCACAATAGGTTTCTTTACCACGTTAAGGCTCAGCCTGCACACATAGTACATTCCATATCCCAAAGTGGCAGAAAGAAACGTTGACCATTTGTAATAAGTCATCTTCCTTCTTTGTTCTTCGGGCGAAGCAAAGCTACAAGGCCTCGCTTTCGAGACCTTGTAAAAATTCAGTATAGACCTAAACATGACTAAATTCTTTTAATTTAAATTTAAGAAATAATCTCCTAAATCAGTTCCTGGAATATAATGTATAACTTTCATACCAAGTGATTTGGCTGCTTCACAATTTATCAATGAATCATCAATATATAAAGTTTCATCAATATTAATCCCTGCATCAACAACAGCTTTTTCAAATATCAATGTATCAGGTTTAAGTACATGCAATTCATAAGATAAATATACCTTCTTAAAAAAGTCATTAACATTAAGGCCTTTGTAAGAAAAAACTTTTTTGGAATAAGTATTCCAATGTATAGAATTAGTATTACTTAGAAGATATAGATCAAACTTTTCTTTCAATGAATTCAATAATTCCAATTTTTCAAGAGGTACACTACCAAGCATAGTATTCCAAATATAATCTATTTTTTCATCTGAAATATTTGCTTTAGCTCTAAGATTTAATTCTTTCCTGAACTCTACGTCTGAAATTATCCCCTTTTCATATTCTAAGAAAAATCCATCTTTATGCGTACTGTTAACTTCTTTTTCAGTAAAAACGATTCCTGCCTCTTTACAAGATTCATTAAAACGCTCCATTGTAACATCTATAAGGACATTACCCCAATCAAAAATTATGTTCTTTATTTTACCCATTGTTTTTTACAAATTGAATCATAGTTATTTGAATTAATCAAACACTTAAGTCTAAAAAAATTACTTATGTAATTTATTATCTCTAAGATAATCCAACAATAATGCCGGTCTATCTGTTTGAATGAGTTTTGCTCCCTGATTTATAACCCATCCCCAGCTTTCTTCCGGTTCATTAAGTTCCACGGCTCTGTCATCATCATGTCCACCGCAAAGTTCCGGCCATAAAGTATTAATCCATATTTTTGCACCACTATCTCTAACTTTTTTTATTAACCTCAATACTTCTGGAGAGTCATCTTTAAAAACGAGTTCAAATGCCACAGGCTTCAAATTAGCAATATAGTCATCTATTATCTGTTCAGCACCTTCCTTATCAATATGTACTATAGGCATAAACAAGACCTTTTTCAGAACATCTCCATTCTCCTTTACCACCTTATCATAAGGATGACCTGACTTGATAACACACTGGTTTACAGTACCAGTCTTTTCAAGTATGGTGTATACTTCTTTAAAATACTCATACCCTTTGTCAACATTTACCATTACTTTACCTTTACATAACAGCATTACTTCTTCAAAAGTGGGGACTTTATGGCGAGTTTTACATCCAGCTCCATTTTTCAAAGTCATTTTTTTTATTTCATCCAAAGTATACTCACTTGCCAACCCTTTACCGTTTGTAGTTCTGTTCAAAGTTCTGTCGTGCATAACTATTAATTGACCATCCTTGGTTTTATTCAAATCTATTTCAACCATATCCACCCCCATATCTATGCAATTCTGAATAGCTTGCAATGAATTTTCAGGAGCATTACGCCAATCTGCACGATGAGAAACTACTAAAACATTCTCAGATGCATGTTTATCTAAATCATTTAAAATACCATTAACTTTTTGTTGTGCTGAACATCCAAAGGACGCAGCCACCAAACTTATTACAAATATAATCTTCTTCATAATACCGAATATAATTTATTATTTTTCCATATTAATTTCTCTCCCCACATTGGGACATATGTCTGTTCACAATTTATTAGTGAGGCTCTCTCCAAAGCCATCGGCAAACTCCATCTCGAATTTTCCACATCTGCATGTGTAAGTTCCAGAATATGAGATAACAGAACATAATCAGGTATTAATTGTCCTTTTCCATCACCAATTATATTATTTTCAGTCAATGCATTAGGGGCATATCGTGGTATCAATATATTAACTTTATTAAGAATATTAGTAAACTGTGAAGGTTTATAGTTTGAATCTCCCGTATGCATAATTGTGAGATTGCCACTATCTCTTCCACAATCAATTGAATATACCGTTACAAAATTCGATAATCCAGAATTATTATGATCTGTTATAGACGTATGTATAGTAACTTTACCTATTGTATAATTAGAAGATTTTTTAGAATAATATTCTTCACTTTCCTCTATAAAATTAGAAATCACAGGTTTTCTTTCTGCCAACATAGCTTCTATAAGTTTAGTATCATAATGATCCTGATGATTATGCGTAAGACAAAGAAAATCCAAATAAGGGGCCAACTTCTCTGCCCATCTGTGCATAATGTCAATTGCGAAACAACATGAAGGAGTTTTTATTACATATCCCATATTATACAACATCCATATATGCGCTGTTCCATCCTCTACCTGTTCATCTTTAATATCATTAAGAATCCTGTCAAATGCATATCTATAATAATAAAGCAATACATCGTATTTCTCCTGATTTTCAGAAGTTAAATCTATACTTTTAAGATAGCTCTCGAAATAATCTGACGTACACTTGTCCGCGTATTCCTGTATTCTTTCAAAAGCCAATGTCCTGTTTTCGTCAAGAGGCTGTTCTTGTAAAGGCGAAGTAGTCCATAATAACTCTGCCAACTCCCTTCCTTCTCTCTGTTGAACAGTCAATTCCTCTGAAGGTTTTTCAATTTCCTCTTTTGTTTCTTTACTACAAGAGAAAATGAATAACACTACTAATAATAATAAAGGATTAAAGAACGATAATCTTCTCATTTTATATTTTTTATTTTACAACCTGACTACGAATATTATCAAAACTTGTTTTTATCTGTTCCGGAGTCAAACGTTTGTTTTTTGCAAACCTATCTTTCGTTGCCTCATACATAAAAACACCATTATAACCAGATTGCCGCAGTAACAATACCAATTCTTTCCAATCAATATTACCTTGAGTCGGCAACCAATGAAGCTCATTCTTAAAATCAAAATCAGAAGCGTGAATTGTACCTATATAATCACCTAACACATCTATAAAATGTTTAATTGTTCCACCAAAGTAATGATTGGTATCAAAACAGACTTTCAAACCTGGTATATCTTCAATTATATACAATAACTCCTCCGGTGAGTTACCGAGACAAGTACGAGGTAAATTTTCTATACAAAGTTGAAGTCTTAGGCTATCTGCACATTCTTTAAGCTGTTTGATAGATTCCTTGGCGTTCTTCAGACGTTCATCCCTTTCTTCGTCTGATATAGGTTCAGAACTTGGATGCAAAACCAATCTTTGCGGATTGAAAATAGCAGCACGTTTTATCATTTCAGCCATAAACTTAACATTCTCTTTACGAATAGAATCATTTAATACGGAAATATCAAGTGTTCTCGAAAAAGGAAGATGTATTGACCAAACATTTATATCTGCACTGTCAACTTTCAGTTTCATTTCCTGAATACGTTGATTAACTTCATCAGCAGGAACTCCTCTATAACATTGATTAAAGGCTACTTCTATAAAATCTATTCCTTGCTTTTTTGCATGTTTAAAATCTTCAACTTTTGGATTCTTCCATAAAGCAGACGTTGTTCCGACATTATACTCAAAATCTTGCGAAAAAAGATTAGAAGATAGAATAAAAAGGGATATAAAAATTAAGTGTGCTTTCATTTTACATAAATTTTGATGCCGTTTAAACAGTATTTAAAAACCATTTAAACACCGTTTAAACAGCATGATTTTTATTAATACTGGTTAGTTCCGTGAATATTACCACCTCTACAGCTCCATGTTGATGTTTCAGGACCTGCAAATACCGGTATAGCAACTACATTACCTCCAATATAACCTACATATAAATTCTTGTCCGGACCGACTGTCATACCAGCCATAATTTTCTTATTATCACCTGTTGCATCAGTTGTCATATTCCAAACTTCTTCACCTGTTGAAGTGTCAACAGCATGAATAACTCCATCAGAAGCGCCGAAATAAAGAATGCCCTTTTCATCTAATACAGGGAAACAATATGTCAAAGCCGCTCCGGCATTGAATTTCCATTCAAGTACACCTTGTGAATTAACAGCATAAAGAGATTTACCTCCTTTATCAACAAAATATACATTTCCGTTCTTACCTACAACCGGAGCATATGCATCGCCATTAGCAGGAACAGTCCATTTAATACTTCCATCCGCTGTATTTATAGCTACAAGTCCTGCACCTGATATTTGTGCTGCATATAATGTAGAACCATCAATAGCAAATGAGCCAATCTCCGTTACTGTAGCTGAAGCCCTCCATAATTGTTCGCCGTCTTGACTAAAAGCATATATATAGCTTCTTGTTCCTGCATAAATCCTGCCATCTTTATCTATTGCAACTGCACCTGCCTTATTTGCTGTTCCATCCAAACTTTGAGACCAGTTTTTACTTCCGTTATATGTATTTATGGCATGTAGTACATTATCACCGTCAAGAATATAAACAATACTTCCATCACTTTTTACTGCAGGGAAACAATCAAGATTCTTATTCGCTGCACCTGTATCGTACACCCATTCTTGAGTGCCGCCTTTATTTATTGCATATAACTTTCCATCACGCGCACCTTGATATATAACATCATCTGTCCCTACAGCTGAACCTCCACCATAAGTTTTTGAATTAAAAACGTTGAATGAATTAATCGTACCATCAAGTTTAAACGCATTCAGTCCAAAACCACCTTTATCAGCCGTAGGCAAATAGAATGTTTTTTCATCCATAGAGAATACAGGATTAGAAGTCTTAACATAATTAGCAGTTTCCTTTGTCCACCTCTTAGCTATTACATAAACAGTCTTTTCAGCCACTTCAACCTGTTCATCAGAGTATGTTACTTCAATCTTAATTTTATACTCACCACCATTTGCAAAAGATTTCTCAACCGAATTTCCTTGTCCTTGGGTATTATCTCCAAAAGTCCAATTGACAGACTTGACTTCACCCATGAAATACATATCATTATAAGACAATTCCATAGACTCATTAGTAAGAATATATGTTTTAAATCCGGTTATCGGCTCTATACTTCCGGGGGTAACATTTGCGGACACGGCATCAGAATCACCTTTATCATACACAGCCTGTAAAGATATTGTATATTCTGTTCCATTATTAAGTTCAGAAACAATATAAGTTTCTGCATTTGCATCATTTATTTCAATAATCTTATTATCAGGCAAAACTGTTATCTTATACCCTTTTACATCCTGCGATGGTTTTTCCCATATTAATTTAACCTTTCCATCACCTGCTACTGCCTGATAATTCAAAGGTTCTTTTCTGGAAGTAACCGGAATCGCCTTTACAGACACTTTTCCAGAACGTTTGTCACCATAAACAGCTTGTACAGAAAATGTATAAGAAACCTTGTTAACGAGATTCTCTATAGTTATTGAGCTCTTGTCAGTAGTTATTTCTCCGCCTTCTACACTTGTAGTAGATGGTGTCCATGAAACATAATAACCATCATTAACAGCATCTGAAGAAGCCTCCCAATTCAAGATGACAGATTCATCCATCGGCGTTGCAGACAAATTTGTGATTTCATTCAAGTCCCAACTTGCTTGAGGCAATTTATCTTCGCATGACAAAGTCAATAACGTAACAATCATGCAAATACCATATAATATCTTTTTCATAATAATCTTCTCCTATAAATTAATTATTTCCGTAACCGGGGTTTTGCCATAAGATTTCAGTGTTCCCTATTTTCTCTATTTCATTCTGCGGAATAGGGAATAACAATTGATAATCCTGGATTTCAAAGCCCTCATTTTTCATAATTTCTTTAGCGTATCCCATACGAACCAAATCATACCACCTATGTCCTTCGTAAGGGAACTCGCGTTGACGCTCATCAAGTATAGCCCTCCTAAACGAAGACTGATCAGGAAGTTCTACATTGGAAAGTTTTCCCAAGCCCGCACGTTCTCTTACATCATTTAATTGTTTCAATGCCACAGAACCTTCGGAAGCATCATAACCAATTTCATTTAATGCCTCAGCATACATCAATAATACATCAGCATATCTTAATAGTATTTGGTCATTACCCACCACATTGTAAGTGTCACTTTTTACATCAAAGAACTTATTCATCAAACAAACATTGGCAGCTGCATTAACATAAGTAATCAAGTTTTTTCTATCATCATTTGTTGCATAAGAATTTACCAATGACTCAGACTGATTTGAATCGTCTGTTAGATTGGTTATACTATACCAATAACCATGACCTTCACCCTCTACTTCTTTATTGAAACGAATTGCAAAGATAATTTCCTTATTCATCTTGTTTTCAACATCAAAAACTTTTGAAACTGGCTTTATAAGTTCATACTTACCTATCAACTGTGACAACACATCACTTGCCAAATCCCATTCATGGAAAGTCAGATACACTTTACCAAGCAAAGCCATAGCTGCACCGGAAGTTGCACGCCCCAAATCTTCCCCAGAATAAGACTCAGGCAACATATTTTCTTCAACGATTGCTTTCAAATCACCTCCTATAAATTCCAACATTTCCTCATCAGTGGCACGTGATATTTTCATGGCTTCATCCACTGTCACAACTTTCTTAGTCACAGGCACTCCACCCCAAATACGATACATATTAAAATAATTCAATGCACGTATAAACATCGCTTCGCCTTTATATTGTTTTTTCAATTTTTCATCAAAATCAGCAGCGTCTATTCGGTCCAATATCATATTACAACGATAAACATTATTATTGAAATTAGCCCAATAATCATCTAAAATACCATTGGAAGGTTTCTCCATAAAATGGTCTATATCATATCTGTCTTGTGTTCCAGCAGTTGGAGCACTAAGATTTAAGTTATCACTTCTATATTCACAACATTCTAAATAAAAGTCAACCTGTGTTTGTAACTTTGAATAACAACCCATAACAGCAACATTAAAATCATTTGCCGTCTTATAAATTTTATCTGTAACAACACTATTAGAAGGCTCTAAATCAAAGAAATTGTCAGAACATGAAATCAATGAAAGCGATGCTACCAATATTAATATGTAATTATATCTTTTCATAATAAATCATTTTATAAAGTTACATTAATACCAAACATATATGTCCTTGCAAGAGGATAAGTTCCATAATCTTCACCAGGTGTTAACGCACTGTCAGGACGTGCATTAACTTCCGGATTATATCCGCTATATTTTGTAAATGTTGCCAAGTTCTGTCCTGATACATACAGTCTAAGTTTCTCCACATAAAAGCGATTTGTCCATTTTTTAGGCAATGTATATCCAAATGATACATTCTGCAAACGCAAATATGATCCATCTTCCAAATGCCAAGTAGAAGTTCTTCCGTTATAACCTGTCTGTTTTCTGTTTGCCTTATTCACCTGACCATTTCCAGGCTGTTCTTCACTCTGCCAACGGTCCAATGCTATTGTTGTTCCGTTTGTATTACCCTCAAGATTATCAATATATCTACGATTCAGATTCAATATTTTATTTCCAAATACACCTTGGAAATTAATATCAAAATCAAATCCTTTATACCACAATTTTCCACCAAATCCGTATGTAAATTTTGGCATATAATTTCCGCAAACAGTGCGATCCTTATCCAAATCCAAGACTCCATCGCCATCTACATCCACAAAACGAAAATCACCAACTTTAGTATTATCAAAATGAGGATACTTCTTCAAATCTTCCTCTGTCTCAAAAATACCATCCTGAACCAAAAGATAATAATTACCAATAGGTTTTCCAACTTCAGTGATATAATATGCGTGTTCAACACTTCCTGAAGAAATAATAGGTGCATTACTTGGCCCCAATGCCTTTACTTCATTGGTATTCTTTGACCAGTTTGCATTAAACGAATATCCAAAATCGTCTGATACATGTTTTTGTGAACTCAATCCTATCTCCCATCCACGATTATTCACCTTTCCTATATTCATCAATGAAGTGCTATAACCAGTTATCAATGGAACAGGGACACTCAGCAACATATCAGAAGTATTCGTATTATAATAATCTACAGTAAACCCTAATAAACCATTAAACATCTGTACATCTACACCGGCATTAACCATCTTATTTTTCTCCCAACTCAAATCACCACGTTCTATATTATCCGGTTTATAACCATTAGACAATGTTCCATTACCTGTTCCCAATATATAATTATCAAGAGACATTGTAGCTAAATGTTCGTAATTGCCTATCTGAAAATTACCTGTAATTCCATAACTTACACGTAGCTTCAAGTCATTAATAAAAGATAAAGCTGATTGTTCTTTAAAAAAATCCTCCTCAGTTACTCTCCATGCCGCAGATGCAGAAGGGAAATAACCCCATCTGTTATTTTTACCAAAACGAGATGAACCATCTGTACGAATAGCACCTGAGAACATATATTTCCCGGAAAAACTATACTGTACACGAGCAAGATAAGAAGCAATAGACCATTGAGATTTTTCAGAATATCCTTTTGTTACAGTTCCTCCAGATATAGTCTGAATATAATCATTAGGATAATCTGTTGCAGTCACATTATTGCTTTTAAAAGTTTCCTTCTGAGCAGACTGAACCAAAATAGCAGCCAGATTATGTTTTTCATTAATAGTCGTATTATATGTCAACTGGTTTTCAATCAACCAATTGAAATAGAAACTTGAGGAACTATATCCTTCCGGATTAGAAGGCGTATCATAATAATTTTTTCCCTTAAGAGGTAACTCTGACTTACGATATTTATCATTATGAGCGCCATAATAATCACCACCAAATGATATCTTATATGTCAACCCTTTATAAAGCTCCAACTCCGCAAAAACTTTACCTATTATAGACATTCTGTCAGTAACATTAGATTGCAAGTTCGCCATTGCCACCGGATTCAAAACTTCATTATGTTGATAATCTGTACCAATACGCCAGTAACCGTTTCCCTGATAATTATATGAACCGTCTTCATTATATACAGGCCATACAGGAGGCATCATTAATGCAGATTGTACTATACCACCTGCTCCTGAAGCATCAACACTATTTGATGTTGAATAAGAAGGAGCAAAATTTACCCCAAACTTTAATCGTTTGTATTTACCGTCTAAGTTCATACGCATACTATACTTTTTAAAGTCAGAGTTGATGATAATTCCTTCTTTACTCATATAGTTACCAGACACAAAATAATTCACACTATTAGTTTTACCAGACAGTGATATATTATGACCTGTTGTACCTGCCGTACGGAATATAGCATCTTGCCAATCAGTATCAGTCAAACCTGGCTGCCCCTCCAAGTATGGAAAAAGCTCTGTAGGAATCTGATGGTAAGATTTTGGTCTAACACTATTGGGATCATCAGGTGAAGCACCTGGGACCTCTGTCAAATATGCATTATTATGTCCGTCTCGTGCAACTTCAGCAAACTGATAAGCATTCATCATTGGGAGTTTCTTTGAAACATTCTGAATACCATAATACCCATCATACTGAACTGTAAGCTTCTCTGACGTTCCTTTTTTAGTTGTTATCAAAACAACACCATTCGAACCACGGCTACCATATATTGCAGCAGCTGAAGCATCTTTTAAAACTTCAATAGATTCAATATCATTAGAGTTTAAATTTGCAAAACCTCGTTCCATTGGAACACCATCAATTATATATAAAGGATCACTACCTGCATTTACGGTACTAATACCTCGAACCCTAATACTGACACTACCTTCAGGATCACCACTTGGAGTAGTCACCTGCACACCAGGCATCTTACCTACAAGAGCCTGACGAAAATCAGAAGCCGGATTATTTGCTAATGCTTCAGCCTTTACCGATGAAACCGCTGTTGAAACATCACGCTTCCTCTGAACACCATATCCCACAACAACCACCTCATCCAGCACTTCTGTATCCTCATGCAGAACAAGACGTGCAAGATTCTTGTCAGTAGCTTTCAATGTTAGTGTCTTATAACCGATATAGGATATATCAAGAGTGGAATTCTCAGGAACATCGTTAACCGTAAACTTACCGTCAAGGTCTGTTATCGTTCCGTTGTTTGTTCCTTTCACCAACACGCTTGCACCGATTACAGGCTCGCCATTAGTATCGACTATTACTCCCGATACAGTTTTTGTCCTTACCGGTTTGCTTTCTTTTGAAGAAGACTTAACATCCTTAAGATAAATCTTTTCCTCACCAATCTCAAAAGCGACGTTTGTACCTGCAAACAGACGTTTCAAGACTTCGCTCAATTCTTCATTTGTAGCACTGATACTGACGTTCTGATCCGGATTGACCGTAGGACGACTGTAAGCCACACTCAAACCTGTCTGCTGCGTGATGGCATCGAACACTTTCTCTAACTTGACATTCTGTAGATTGATTGTCACCTTCTGGGCAAAGGCTGAATAGCCGGAAGCCAGACTAAAGCATAATAATGCTAATAGAAATCTGATTCTCATACATTAGAATTTAATTAATAAAAATAGTAATTTGTTTTCTAAGTTGACACACGAAAACAGAAAATGGGTGAGAGAAATATGAAGTTTTTTTCATCTGAGTACTAAAAAAAGTATGACAAGTCTAAAAATCAAGCAATTACATTTACAAAAAAATCAGTTATTATAAGAAAACGCTTGATAAAACACCATTTTTTCACTGTTTACATGCATAATACAACCAAAAACGCTATATTTGTACAGTACGAAACCACAGAAGTTTTTTTATTGGCTTATGAAAAAAGAATTTGGCAAATGGTTAATGGATATAGCCAAATATATGGTTACGGCACTTTTACTGTCTTCAACCTTTGGAAATATGAATAATCCGCTGATTGTGGCATGTGTTGTTGCTTCGGCATCAACATTGGGAGCCGGACTTTGGCTAATTGGTAACACAGAAAAAAAAGAAAGTTAATTATGGGTGCAATCGTAGTTTCAGTTTTTGTTACAATTGTAGCAATCGCAGGTGTAATTTACTTCAATCACCAAGACAAGAAAAAGGCTCAAAAAGCCAAATGAGAAAGGGACTGGTTGTATTTCCATCCCTATCAAAAGACTGCATAACCGTATTATAACGGTATAAAAAAATAAAAGTTGCCTATGACATCAGAAATACGTCTATTTGTCAAGGCAACTTTTTTCTTAAATAATTCATTTTTTCAAAGATACATACACCTTTGCCGACTGTTCGTCATATCTGAAAGACAGAGGAGAGATTTTTGCCAAATCTTCCAGCACCTTTTCTATAAGAGTATGTCTGGAAACAAGTGTTATATGCAAATCTGAAGGTATGTCATTTTCCACTTCAAAATCTACATTATACCAACGTCCGAGACGGGAAAACACTTCATCCAAAGGAGTATCCTTAAACGATATGACATTGCTTTTCCATACCGAAGATGCGCCGGTGTCTGTGTTTCTGTTAACCCGATAAGACTTTGTATTCTTATTATATACCACACACTCGCCTGGGGATACAGGAACTTCTACATCGGAGAGCAGTTTTAGATTTATTCTTCCCTCATCAAGATTTACCTTTATATCGTCATTTTCGGGATAGGCCTCAACATTGAACGAAGTTCCAAGTACACGGATTGACGGGCCATTGAGATTTACCACAAACGGGCGGTTCTTGTTTTTTGCCACCACAAAGTATGCTTCTCCTTTCAGTTCTACCGTACGTTCAGAAATGCCGAACTTACGCGGATAACGCATATATGAGTCTGAATTTATATACACTTTCGTACCGTCCTGAAATATCATTTGCATACGTTCGCCTTTAGGAACGTATATTTCTGCATATTCGCCTGCGCCAAATATATCCACACGGGTGTTAAGATGAAGGTATAATCCTAATATAAGCACCAACGGCAGAAGAACAGCTGCGGCACGGAATGTCCAACGCCTGATTAATTTACTTCTGATGCGTGCGTTTATTTTCTGAAACATCTTCTCGGACGGAACACTATGGTCTATCAGCAAATCGGCATCCTCAAGTGGTATGGAATTGATGTCGGCATCAAAATTATTCGATATGTATGCCGAGCCTTCATCCGTAGCAAACCACTTTGCCACCTCTCTCGCTTCCTCCGGAGTGGCTAATCCTGCCAACACTTTTTCTATTTTATTATCACTTGGTCTGTTCATATTCTATATTCTCTATTATCTGATTAGACACCCATAACGCCTAAAAGTATAAGGAAAAGTATAATCATTAACATTTTTTTGAGATACATTCTCAATAGTTTCAATGATTCCGAGTAATGTGTCTTTATGGTATTTACCGACAGGTTCATACGTTCAGCAATTTCCTTATTAGACAATTCTTCGCGTACTTTCAGAAGACATATCTCGCGTTTCTGTTCGGGCAATTTATCCAATGCCTTATAGAAAATATCCATTCTCTCCCTTTTTTCCAGTTTCTCTACAAAATCATCTTCAAACTCAGACGTTCTTTGTGCTAATTCATATTGTTTTTCTATCGCAGTATTTTCATTTCGGATTACGTTCAATACATAATTCTTTGTCATCGTAAACAAGTAGTTTTTCAGACTTATACCGATATTCAAATCCGAACGGTATTCCCACAGACGTACAAAAACATATTGCACTGCTTCCTCCGCTTTTTCCCTATCCATGAGATAACGGTAGGACAAGGAATAGAGCAAACGGTGATATTTATTGTACGCCTCGGTGAAAGCCATCTTGTCTCCGCCTTCTATAAGATTGAATAATTGCTCGTCTGAAAAATTTGAATACTTTGACACTTTCATAATGAACAGTTCGTTTTGCGGAACAAATATACGATTATTAAAATTAAACAATGGCTTTCAGATGATTTTTTCATAAAAATAGTCCATTGAAGCAAACGTACACAACTATAGAAACGATTTTTAATACATTCGTTTTACATTATCGTAACAGAGAGGTAGTAATTTACATATATTTTGATACTTTTTTTCTTGTCAACATTATATATATGTAGTCTTAATTTACTATCTTTGTTTCATTACCATAATTATTGTAACAATTAATAAACCTTACCATGGAAGAATTTGCATTTCTGCAACCTTTGCTGCTCACTATCACAGGACTTGTAATAGGAGCATTACTTAAATCTCTATTAAAACACAGTCGTTTCCCTTATACAGTAGGACTGTTCGGTATCGGACTCCTTGTAGGGGTATTAAACCGTTCCGGAGTGTTCCATTCACTTCCACAGATAACTGTGGCAGTAGACAGCGTGGCAAATATCAATCCGGACCTTATCCTATATCTGTTTCTGCCTATATTGATATTCGATGCCGCATATGAGTTGAACATGCATATCTTCAAGAAAACACTGGCAAATGCCACACTGCTTGCCGCACCGGGACTTGTCATCTGCATGATTCTTACAGGAGTGCTCATGGTAGGTATCGGACTGACAATCCCCGGATATGAAAACTGGACATGGGCATTCGCTCTTATGTTCGGAGCACTGATAAGCGCCACTGACCCTGTGGCCGTAGTCGCACTGCTTCACGAACTGAAAACCAGTAAACGATTCTCCACATTGGTTGATGCAGAATCTCTGCTAAATGACGGAACCGGTATCGTATGCTTTATGCTATTCTTCGGAGTATATGCGGCTACAGGAGGTTCGGACAGTTCTCCTATAATGGAATTTATCAAGGTGATAAGCATAAGTACCATACTCGGATATTTCCTTGCACGCCTCGTTATATGGTTTATTACCCGAATAAACTCGGAAGAAATGATACAGAACAGCGTAATCATCGTGTCGGCATACGTCACATTTATCGTGTCGCAGTTCTATCTTGGGGTATCGGGAGTAATAGCTCTCGTGGCATTTGGACTCACTGTGACATACGTTGGTAAACCTCGTCTGAAACCACAGGTAAACAACTTCATGGAACATTTCTGGGAGCTTGCCACTTATATAGCGAACACTCTTATTTTCATCATCGTAGGTATAGTGATTTCCGAAAAAGTCACTTTCTCATGGAGCGCATTCGGAGTGCTTATACTGATATACATCTTCCTCAATCTGTTCCGTTACGCCATGATTTCCATGCTCTATCCGGTGATGAAAAGAATGGGCTACGGACTTACAAAACGTGAATCGGTGATACTCACATGGGGAGGTTTGCGTGGTGCACTTGCCATGACTCTTGCGCTGATGGTTTCGTACACTGAAGCCATACCGGAAGACATCAGAAATCAGATTCTTTTCTTCACAGCCGGAATCGTAACACTTACCCTTTGCATAAATGCCACGACAATGCGCTGGTTGCTGAACAAGATGGGGCTTATCAATGTTCCTTCGGCAAGGGTAGAATTAGAATACAATATCCAGAAACATATCAGAGAAAATTCAGAGAAATATCTGGAGAAACTGAAATCGAGAGATCATCTGACCGGTGCTAACTGGAAGAAAGTGCAACACTATATGGCTGAAGCTCCTAAAGTTCCAATGGTAGCTTCAAAGGAAAAGGACGTTATCTCCGAAATACGTCTGAAGGTTCTCGACCGTGAAAAAGCTACCTGCAAAGCCATCTACGAAGAAGGTATAATCTCGGAAACAGCTTTCCGACGACTTATGAACTCGCTGGACGAACTGTATGACCACGATGGTAAATACACACTTGACTTCAGAAACTCAATATTCAAGTTCTGCGAACGGAGCAATAGCATAAATGCACTCAGAAAAACTCCTGTTATAAACAACTGGATAAGTTTCTACTTCCGCGAGCGTATCACTGTGGTATATGATTTGGGACGAGGTTTCATCATTCTTCAGAAAGAAGACCTGAAACTGATAGACGAACTTAAGGCTTCCAATCTTCTGGACGACAGTCAAAAAGCCGTATTAGGTACATTGAAGTCGGAAATTGAAAACAACATCTCGCGCATGGACGTAGTAATAAATACCCTCGCAGATGAATTCCCGAAAGCTTACGGACATGCTCTTACGCTGAAGTCTATCCGTATGCTGCTAAGCAATGAAAAGCGTACCGTAAGACAGATGATAAACAACGGAATAATAACAGAGAAAGACGCTGAACCTCTTTTGGAGAACATAGATGAACGTGCAGACGAAGTAAACTCATTCAGTCATACTATCCCGGCATCCATACTTCGCTGGATGTTTTTCGTAAGGAAAAAAAAGGAGTGGAAATAAACAGAAATACAGATACAGAAAAGGCTGTTTCTTTCGTGATTTAATTAGCACTTAAGAAACAGCCTTTATTACTACATGTTCTTATTTTTATCTTTTATAAAATCATCCGGACAAACAGCCTTATTAATTCTTTCACCTTTCTCTAAAGTTATCCATGTAGTAAAAGAAGTTCCGTCTTCTGACAATTCTATCACTCTTGCACCATTTGACAAATGATTATATACAGTATTTCCCCC
>CALUJF010000025.1 GCA_944320855.1 uncultured Phocaeicola sp. | reverse complement strand
ATAGCTATCAAGCCTTGGGACAAGAGCATGTTCCGCGTGATTGAGAAAGCCATCATCGACTCAGAACTTGGAATTATGCCTGAAAACAATGGCGAAATCATCCGTATCGGTATACCTCCATTGACAGAGGAACGCCGTAAACAATTGTCAAAACAGTGTAAAGCTGAAGTGGAAACAGCTAAGGTTAGTGTACGCAACGCACGTCGTGACGCTATCGACGCTCTGAAGAAAGCAGTTAAAGAAGGTATGCCTGAAGACGAGCAGAAGAACAGCGAAGCCAAACTGCAGAAGGTACACGACAAGTTTATAAAGCAGATTGACGATATGTTTGCTGCCAAGGATAAGGAAATCATGACTGTATAATACGCCGAGAAGAGTATTATACACACATTAATATAAAAGAAGAATCTGCCCGATTTCTGCAAAACAAGGTTTTAAGACAGGCAGTTTCTTCTTTTATCATTTATTCATCAACATAAAAAACAGAATCTCTTGGACAAAGGTTTAGTAATAAAAAATACAGGCAGCTGGTATCTCGTTAAGACAGACGACGGAAGCGAAGTGGAATGCAAAATCAAGGGCAATTTCAGACTTAAAGGTATCAGAAGCACTAATCCGATAGCTGTGGGCGACCGGGTGAAAATCATACGCAACCAGGAAGGGACTGCCTTCATCACAGAAATAGAAGACAGAAAGAATTATATTATAAGACGCTCCTCAAACCTTTCAAAGCAATCACACATCATTGCATCAAACCTTGACCAGTGCATGCTTATAGTGACAGTGAACTACCCTGAAACATCGACTACCTTCATCGACCGCTTCCTTGCTTCGGCCGAAGCGTACCGCGTACCGGTGTGCTTAGTGTTCAACAAGACTGACCGATATTCGGAGGATGAAAACAGATATCTGGAGGGGCTTATAAACTTATATAACACCATAGGTTACAAGTGCTATAAGGTTTCGGCTCTGAACAATACAGGCATAGATGATATCAAAGAAGCTTTGGCTGGAAAAATAACTCTGTTTTCCGGAAATTCCGGTGTAGGAAAATCTACACTGATAAATGCTATATTGCCTGAACAAAACCTGAAAACAGGAGATATTTCAAACGTACACAACAAGGGTATGCACACTACCACTTTCTCCGAAATGTTCCCAGTGAACGGAGGAGGATACATAATTGACACTCCGGGTATAAAAGGATTCGGAACTTTCGATATGGAAGAAGAAGAGGTGGGACATTATTTCAAGGAAATATTTAAATTCTCTGCCGACTGTAAATACAGTAACTGCACGCACCGCCATGAACCTGGATGTGCCGTGAGAGAGGCTGTGGAAAAACATTATATCAGCGAATCAAGATACACTTCTTACCTGAGTATTCTTGATGACAAAGAGGACGGCAAATACCGCTCGGCCTATTAAATATTAATACATTTACAACTAAAACAGAATGGGACTATTCATCAGAAAAAGCATTGAAAGCCTGCAGGCAGAAGCTCGGGCTTCAGGAAGCAAGACTCTGAAAAGGGTGCTTGGCCCGGTAGGTCTTGTGGCGCTTGGAGTGGGAGTTATCATCGGCGCAGGACTGTTTTCCATAACCGGTACAGTGGCATCAGAGTTTACAGGACCTGCCATTACGCTGTCGTTCATCATAGCTGCAATAGGCTGCTGTTTTGCCGGACTGTGCTATGCTGAGTTCGCATCCATGATTCCTGTGTCGGGAAGTGCATACACATATTCGTATGCCACAATGGGAGAACTGATAGCCTGGATTATAGGCTGGGACCTGGTTCTGGAATATACCGTAGCTGCAACTACAGTCAGCATAAGCTGGAGCAGGTACATGGTGGTTTTTCTGGAGAATTTAGGAATATATCTTCCTCATAATCTGACGGCATGTCCGTGGGACGGGGGGATAGTCAATATACCTGCAATACTTATAGTTATAATGATGAGTATCATACTGATGCGTGGTACGGCAGGAAGTTCCATCTTCAACGGATTTATCGTTTTTCTGAAAATAGCGGTAATCCTGGTATTTGTTGCCTTAGGATGGAAATTCATTCAGGCAGACAATTATATTCCATATATTCCGGAGAATACGGGCAAGTTGGGTGAATTCGGTATTTCCGGAATATTCCGCGGTGCCGCAATCGTATTCTTTGCTTTCTTGGGGTTTGATGCCGTCAGTACTGCTGCTCAGGAGACAAAGAATCCTAAGAGGGATATGCCGATAGGTATTTTAGTTTCCCTACTGGTATGTACGGTTCTGTATATCTTGTTCGCCCATGTCATGACAGGAGTGGCACACTATACTGAATTTGAAGGCCACGTAGGAATAGCCCCGGTGGCTGTAGCTATAGAGAATATGGGTACCGCAGATGCTTCAGGAATAATAACTCCGGCTTATCCATGGCTGAACAAAGCTATTATATTGGCTATTCTATTCGGATATTGCTCGGTGATAATGGTCACTCTGATGGGACAGAGCCGTGTGTTCCTGAGTATGAGCCACGACGGTCTATTACCGAAATTTTTCTCAAAAATAAACGAAAAGACAAGAACACCGGTACACAGCAATTTGTTATTCATGGTAGTGGTAAGCATACTGGCCGGATTTGTACCGGCACAGGTGGCAGGAGAAATGACAAGTATAGGTACCCTGCTTGCATTTACATTAGTTTGTGCCGGAATACTGGTAGTTCGGAAGACTATGCCTGATGCACCACGTGCATTCAAGACTCCTTTCGTGCCGGTTGTTCCAATATTAGGAATACTGACTTGCCTGTGCATGATGTGTTTCCTACCGGCAGATACATGGATAAGACTTGTATTGTGGATGCTTATAGGGCTGGATGTATATGCATCGTACGGCATCAGACACAGCAAGTTAGGAAACGGAGTAAAGATAAGAAAGGGTGATATGGTACTGAATATCATGGGTATATCACTATCGGTCATGAGCATAATAACCGGATTGTGGCATCAGCAGACAGTAGGCTGGGAAGCCGATAAAACGCTGCTGACAATATCCTTTGTTTTTGCCGTGACTCATTGTGCTTACTACATGTACAGAATGTGGAAACACTCAAAACCGGTTCAATTATGATGTTTCATATCTTAAAATAAGTTATAAAACTTAACATTGTCCAGGAAATCAGAGTTTTCTACTATTTATCATTAGAAAAAAAGTACTTATTTTACAGCGATTTATAGATTATGGATAAAAATATATTAATGTTCGCAATCCGTGCTGCAATAGAAGCAGGTGCGAAAATTATGGGTGTATATACGGACCCGAATGCTGATTTCGAGGTAGAAAAGAAGGCGGACAACTCGCCTCTGACAATAGCAGACAGAAAAGCACACGAAGTTATCAGTGGAATACTGTCGGCTACAAATATTCCTGTGCTTAGCGAGGAAGGAAAGAAACTTCCGTTTGAAAGCAGAAAGGGATGGAATGAGCTATGGATAGTAGACCCATTGGACGGAACAAAGGAATTCATCAAGAAGAACGGAGAATTTACCGTAAATATCGCTTACGTCAAAAACGGTACACCGGAAGCAGGGGTGATTTATATTCCGGTGAAGGAGGAGCTGTATTTTGGCGACTGCGAATGTGGGGCTTTCAAGGTGGAAAACATAAGCTCCGTGTCTGAAGATGAAACATTCTCTTCATTGGCAGACAAGGCTGTGAAATTACCTTTAAAAGAAGATAGGGACAAATTTGTTGTAGTGGCATCCCGCTCACACCTTTCTCCTGAAACTGAGGAATTTATAGAAAAGATGAAAGGACTTCACAATGATATAGAAACGGTATCAAAGGGAAGTTCACTGAAACTGTGTCTGATAGCGGAAGGCAAGGCTGACATATATCCGCGCTTCGCACCTACAATGGAGTGGGACACTGCAGCAGGACATGCCATAATACGTGCTGCCGGCAAGGAAGTGTATCACACAGACGAACAGACACCGCTGTCATATAATAAAGAAGATTTATTAAATCCTTGGTTCATAGCCAAATAAGATAAAAGAGCAAGAAAATGTCACACGAAATAATCATAGTTCTTGTTTCTCTTGTGGGAATGCTTGCTGCTCTTATAGCCGACAAGATGAGACCGGGAATGATTTTGTTTTCCGTACTGGTAATCTTCCTGTGTACCGGAATACTCACACCGAAAGAGATGCTTGAGGGTTTCAGCAACAAGGGTATGATAACAGTAGCTATGCTGTTCCTTGTGAGCGAGGGGGTGCGACAAAGCGGCGCACTCACAAAGCTGATAAAGAGGCTTCTGCCTGTGGAGAATATAAATGTATTCAAGGCTCAGCTGAGAATGCTGCCAAGCATAGCTTTTATATCCGCATTCCTCAACAACACTCCTGTGGTGGTAATCTTTGCACCTATAATAAAGAGGTGGGCAAACTATGTCAAGCTGCCTGCCACTTATTTCCTTATACCACTGTCGTACGTAACTATATTAGGAGGTATGTGTACTCTGATAGGAACATCTACCAACTTAGTGGTGCACAGTATGATACAGGATGCCGGAATGAAAGGTTTCAGCATGTTTGAATTAGGAAAGGTAGGAATATTCATTGCTTTGGCAGGTATCATCTATCTGTTCATTTTTTCAAAGAAACTGCTTCCGGCTCAGCGTCCGGACCAGATTATAGCCGGAGAAGAAGACCCGTCGCTACACCCGATAGAAGCAGTGATAGGTGCACGTTTCCCCGGTATCAATCGCCGCATTTCCGATTTCGACTTCAAACGCCACTATGGTGCAGAGATAAAGGAATTGAGAAGAAACGGTAACACATATACCAATCTTTCGAAGATGCACTTCCGCGAGAACGATACTCTGGTAATAATGGCAGACGACAGTTTCATCAAGACATGGGGTGAATCGTCTGTCTTCATCATGCTGGCAAACGGAAAGGATGTAGAACCTGTAGGAAAGAAAAAGCGCTGGCTTGCCCTTACATTATTATTGATTATGATTATAGGTGCTACAGTAGGCGAACTTCCTGCCGTACAGAAGATGTTGCCCGAAGGAATCAAGCTGGATATGTTCTTCTTCGTGTCGGTAACTACAGTTATTATGGCATGGACAAAGATATTTCCTCCACGCAAATACACCAAATACATATCATGGGACGTGCTGATAACCATTGCATGTGCATTCGGTATCAGCAAAGCTATGGTGAATTCGGGGGTTTCCGACCTGATAGCGAGCCAGATTATAGGACTTAGCCATAGTTATGGTCCGTATGTATTGCTGGCGGCAATGTTTATAATAACGAACATCTTTACCGAACTGATAACAAATAATGCGGCTGCAGCGTTGTCGTTTCCGCTTGCCTTGTCGCTATCGCAACAGCTTGGAGTAAGCCCTATGCCGTTCTTTGTCATCGTATGTGTGGCAGCCTCGGCCAGTTTCTCCACTCCTATCGGTTATCAGACAAACCTTATAGTACAGGGTATCGGTAATTATAAGTTTACAGACTTTGTACGCATAGGTCTGCCGCTTAATATCATTACTTTCATAATTTCGGTACTGCTTATACCGCAAATTTGGCCATTTTAAGAAATAAATAAAAACTAGACATATATGGAAAATAAAAACAACATTTATCCTATATTCGACAAGATGCTCACCAGAGCCGACAAGGAAGCTCTGCTCAACCAGCACAGCGTGATGATATGGTTTACGGGGCTGAGCGGCTCAGGTAAAAGCACGATTGCAATAGCTCTTGAAAGGGAATTGCAAAAGCGTGGTCTGCTATGCAGAATTCTTGACGGAGACAATATCCGCAGCGGAATAAACAACAACTTGGGATTCTCTGAAGAAGACAGAGTGGAAAATATACGACGCATAGCCGAAATAGGAAAACTGTTTGTAGATACCGGTATAATCACTATTGCAGCCTTTATAAGTCCTAACAATGACATTCGTGAAATGGCTGCCAATATTATAGGAAAAGAAAATTTCCTTGAAATATTTGTAAGCACACCTATAGAGGAATGCGAGAGAAGAGATGTGAAAGGCCTTTATGCAAAAGCCAGACGTGGAGAAATAAAGAACTTCACAGGTATATCAGCACCTTTCGAAGCTCCGGCTAACCCGGCTTTGTCTATAGATACGTCAAAACTGAGTGTTGAGGAGTCTGTAAACAAACTTCTGGAACTTATACTTCCTAAAATATCATTCAAAAAAGACTAAAAACAAAATAAAAATATGATCGAAGAATATAAACTTAGCCACTTGAAGGAACTGGAAGCTGAGTCTATCCACATTATACGTGAAGTGGCTGCCGAATTCGAAAATCCTGTCATGCTTTACAGTATAGGCAAGGATTCATCTGTAATGGTACGTCTGGCAGAAAAAGCTTTTGCACCGGGCAAGGTACCATTCCCTCTTATGCATATCGACTCAAAATGGAAATTCAAGGAAATGATTCAGTTCCGCGATGAATATGCAAAAAAATATGGCTGGAATCTCATTGTAGAAAGCAATATGGAGGCATTCAAAGCCGGTGTAGGTCCTTTCACTCACGGTAGTAAAGTCCATACAGACCTGATGAAGACACAGGCTTTGCTTAATGCACTCGACAAATACAAATTCGATGCAGCATTCGGTGGTGCACGCCGCGACGAGGAAAAGTCACGTGCAAAAGAACGTATATTCTCTTTCAGAAATGAGTTCCACCAGTGGGACCCTAAAAACCAGCGTCCTGAACTTTGGGACATTTATAATGCCCGCATCAGAAAAGGAGAAAGCATCCGTGTGTTCCCTCTGAGCAACTGGACAGAACTTGATATATGGCAGTACATACGTCTTGAAAATATTCCTATCGTTCCTTTGTACTTCGCAAAGGAAAGACCGGTCATCAACATCGACGGACAGCTAATTATGCCTGACGACGACCGTCTGCCTGAACAGTACAAAGATAAAATAGAAATGAAGAAGATACGTTTCCGTACTCTTGGCTGCTGGCCACTTACCGGAGCAATAGAAAGCGAAGCCGATACTATCGAAAAGATTGTGGAGGAAATGATGACTACTACAAAGAGCGAACGTACTACACGTGTGATTGACTTCGACCAGGAAGCCAGCATGGAGCAGAAAAAACGTGAAGGATATTTTTAGATAATTAAAAATTAAAGAATTAATAATTAAAAACGCCTCTGTTATAATTATTAATTGTTCATTATTCACTTTTAATTATTAATTATTAATCGAGTAAAATGGAAACTTTAGATAAAAACAAATCAGGAAACCCTATGGAAGGCGAAGCACGCGGAAATATGTCCATAGAGGAATTCCTAAAGAAAGACGAACAGAAGGACTTGCTCCGTTTCCTTACTGCAGGTTCTGTTGACGACGGTAAATCAACTCTTATAGGCCGTCTGCTGTTCGACAGCAAGAAACTTTACGAAGACCAGCTTGACGCGCTTGAGCGCGACAGCAAGCGTGTAGGTAACGCAGGCGAACACATCGACTATGCCTTGTTGCTCGACGGTCTGAAAGCTGAACGTGAACAGGGTATCACAATCGATGTGGCATACAGATATTTCTCTACAAACAACCGTAAGTTCATCATCGCCGACACTCCGGGACACGAACAATATACCCGCAATATGATTACAGGCGGTTCTACAGCCAACCTTGCAATCATCCTTGTAGATGCACGTACGGGAGTAATCACTCAGACCAAACGTCACTCATACTTAGTATCTCTGCTCGGTATCAAGCATGTGGTTCTGGCTGTGAACAAAATGGACCTTGTGGATTTCTCAAAAGAAGTGTTCGACAAGATTGTAAGCGACTACAAGTCTTTCGTTGAGCCGCTTAATATTCCTGACATACAGTGTATCCCTCTGTCAGCCCTTGAAGGTGACAATGTGGTAGAAAAGTCGGACCGTACTCCATGGTACGAAGGTACATCATTGCTTGAGTATCTTGAAACCGTGCATATCGGTAACGACCACAATCTGAAGGATTTCCGCTATCCGGTACAGTACGTTCTGCGTCCGAACCTCGATTTCCGCGGATTCTGCGGAAAGGTTTCTTCGGGCGTTATCCGCAAGGGTGACGAAATCATGGCTCTTCCATCGGGCAAGAAATCTCACGTAAAGAGTATCGTCACTTATGAAGGTGAGATAGACTATGCTTTCCCTCCTATGTCTGTAACCATAACACTGGAAGATGAAATAGACGTGTCAAGAGGTGAAATGCTTGTACATCCGGACAATGTTCCTATGATAGGACGTAACTTCGAAGCCATGCTGGTATGGATGGACGAAGAGAAGATGGACATGGAAAAATCATTCTTCCTGAAACATACCACTAATACAAGCCGTACACGCATCGACAGCATAGAATATAAGGTAGATATCAACACAATGGAACACCTGAGTGTTGAAAACGGCCGCCTTGCAAAAGAAGATGTTCCAATGCAGTTGAACCAGATAGCAAAGGTCGTCCTTACTTCGTCAAAGGAACTGTTCTTCGACTCATATTCTGACAACAAGGCTACAGGTGCATTCATACTTATAGACCCTATAACAAACAATACAAGTGCCGTAGGTATGATCATCAATCAGGTGGCAGACAAGGATATGCACAATCAGATGGAATTGCCTGTTCTGGATTTGCCTAAACTTGGTATTGCCCCTGAACACTATGAAGCTATAGAAAAAGCTGTGAAAGAGCTGTCACGTCAAGGAATAGATATTGAAATAAGAAAATAAATACGAATAATGGGATTACTAGAATTCAGCAAGTTGCCTGTAAACCCGATGGTTGGGGCTGACTGGAAAACTTTCAATCAAATAACAGAAGGAAGAGTCATAGACGACAGATTCAAGAACAAATACAGACTTACAAAATCTGTATGCCGCTTATTGTCTTCACTCAAGCCATTACAGGACAAAAGATATGAAAAGCTGCTTGCCGACAAGCCTCTTGAACACGATCCGGTATTCATATTAGGACACTGGCGCAGCGGAACAACATTCATGCATAATGTGTTCTCATGCGACAAGCATTTCGGATATAATACTACCTACCAGACAGTATTTCCTCACCTGATGATGTGGGGACAGCCTTTCTTCAAGAAGAACATGAGCTGGCTTATGCCTGACAAACGTCCGACAGACAATATGGAGCTGGCTGTTGACCTGCCACAGGAAGAAGAATTCGCTTTGGCAAATATGATGCCTTGCACATATTATAATTTCTGGTTCCTTCCTAAGCATATGATGGAATATGCAGACAAATATCTGCTCTTCAATGATATTACTGATGATGAACTGAAGACATTTGAAGAAGTTTTCACAAAACTAATCAAGATATCATTATGGAACACTAAAGGCACACAGTTCCTGAGCAAGAACCCTCCTCACACAGGGCGTGTAAAAGAACTGGTAAAGATGTTCCCTAATGCCAAGTTCATTTATCTGATGCGTAATCCATACACTGTGTTTGAGTCAACAAGAAGTTTCTTCACCAATACAATACAACCTCTGATGCTACAGAATATCAGCAATGAGGAACTTCAGGCAAATATACTGGAGGTATATTCAAAACTATACCACAAGTATGAAGAAGACAAGAAATTCATCCCTGAAGGTAATCTGGTAGAAGTAAAATTTGAGGACTATGAGCTGAATGCTTTCGATATGACCGAAGACATTTACAAAAAACTCTCATTGCCGGGATTCGATGAAGCACGTTCTGCAATTGAAGCATATGTAAATAAGAAAAAGGGTTACAAGAAAAATAAATATCAATACAAACCGGAAACAATAGAGCTGGTTGAGAAGCATTGGTCATTTGCCCTTGAACAATGGGACTATAAACTTTAACACATATAAAGACAATAAGTCCGTATAACAAAAATATCGTTTGTAAAGAGTTTTCTCTATAAACGATATTTTTTTATTTATGTTCCATAATAGATACATTATTCGTGTGCGATAACGAAAAATATGTTATTTATTTGAGGAATAGTCCAAAATAGTCGAAAATAGATTGGAAATTACAATAAAAGACATTATTTTTGGCAAATAAAATAAATAACTAAATCTTAATTAGAGTAAAATCTGTAGAAAAAAAGCATGGAACAAGTTTTCAGTTACATCATTGGGCTGGGTGCTGCGGTGATGATGCCTATCATTTTTACAATCTTAGGCTTGTGTATCGGAATTAAATTTGGTAAGGCTCTCAAGAGCGGTCTGTTAGTGGGTGTCGGTTTCGTAGGTCTGTCAGTTGTGACAGCCTTGCTGACAAGCAGTTTGGGTGACCCACTTAAGAAAGTAACCGAAATTTACGGTTTAAGTTTAGGTATTTTTGATATGGGTTGGCCTGCTGCAGCTTCCGTGGCATACAACACTTCTGTAGGAGCATTTATCATTCCTGTATGTTTGGCTGTAAACATTGTAATGCTTCTTACCAAAACAACCAAGACTGTCAATATCGACCTTTGGAACTACTGGCATTTTGCCTTCATCGGAGCTGTGGTATATTTCGCTACAGAGAATATCTGGTGGGGATTCTTTGCTGCCGTCATCTGCTACATCATAACACTTGTTATGGCAGACCTTACTTGCAAACAGTTCCAAGGATATTATGATGGAATGGACGGTATATCTATCCCACAACCTTTCTGTCAGGGATTTGTACCTTTTGCTCTTGTCATCAACAAGGCTTTAGATAAAATTCCCGGATTCGACAAATTATATATTGACGCAGAAGGAATGAAAAGAAAGTTCGGTATCATGGGTGAGCCTCTTTTCCTTGGTATCGTTGTAGGTTGCGGTATCGGTATGCTTGCATGCAAGAACGGTCAGGAAATGGTAGACAATATACCGGCTATCCTCGGGTTGGGTATCAAGATGGGTGCCGTAATGGAACTTATCCCACGTATCACTTCATTGTTCATCGAAGGTCTTCGTCCTATTTCGGATGCTACACGCGAGCTTATCGCACGCAAATTCAAGAACAGTGCCAACCTTAACATCGGTATGAGCCCTGCATTGGTTATCGGTCATCCAACAACTTTGGTTGTATCGCTTCTTCTTATTCCTGTTGCATTGTTCCTTTCAGTAATACTCCCGGGAAACCAGTTCCTTCCATTGGCTTCGCTTGCCGGAATGTTCTACCTGTTCCCGGCCGTACTCCCTATCACTAAGGGTAACGTATTGAAAACATTCCTTATCGGATTGGTTAGCCTCATCGTAGGTTTGTACTTCGTAACAGACTTGGCTCCATTCTTTACTCAGGCTGCTCACGATGTATTTATAAAGACAGGCGATGCTGCCGTTAAGATTCCTGACGGATTCCAGGGTGGTGCATTGGACTTCGCTTCAAGTATCTTCTCATGGGGTATCTTCCATCTGATTTACAACTTCAAGTATGTAGGTTCTGCTGCATTGGTAGCTATCGCACTTATCATGGCTATCTACAACAGAACACGCATTATCAAGGAAGCAAAAGCTCACAGCAATAATTAATCGTAATAACCTAAATTAAATAAAACAACAAAAACATGAAAAAATTAGCATTAGCAATGATGATGGGCTTAGCAGCCATCTCTACAAACGCACAGATGAACTACAAAGTGCAAACAGCTTGCCATCCACTGGATGTTAAGCATTATGATACAGAACGTTTGCGCAGCGCTTTCGTTATGGAAAAAGTAATGGCTCCGGACGAAATCAACTTAACTTATACACTTTATGACCGTCTGATTTACGGTGGTGTAATGCCGGTAAACAAGGTTTTGAAACTTGAAACTTTCCGTGAACTTGGTCCTGAAATCACTTATTTCCTTGAACGTCGCGAACTTGGTGTTATCAACATTGGTGGCGACGGTGTAGTAACTGTTGACGGAAAAGAATATCCGATGAAATATAAAGAAGCATTGTACGTTGGCTGTGGTAACAAAGAAGTTACTTTCAAGAGTAACGATGCAAGCAAACCGGCTAAATTCTACATCAACTCTGCTCCTGCTTACAAACAGTATGTCACTCAGCTGATTACAACTGACGTTAAAGCACAGAAAGCTCAGCCTAAGAAATATGCTCTGGCTATTTCTGACCACTACGGCAAGATGGAAGACAGTAACGACCGTGTAGTAAACCAGCTTATCGTAAAAGATGTTCTTGAAAGAGTAAAGAACGGTGGTACTAACCAGTTGCAGATGGGTCTTACTGAATTGGCTCCGGGTTCTGTATGGAACACAATGCCTGCTCACACTCACACTCGTCGTATGGAAGCATACTTCTACTTCAATGTTGAAGAAGGTAACGCTATCTGCCACCTGATGGGTGAGCCTAAAGAAGAACGTCTGGTATGGCTTCACAACGAACAGGCTATCACTTCTCCTGAATGGAGCATCCACGCTGCTGCAGGTACTCGCAACTATACTTTCATCTGGGGTATGGCCGGTGAAAACTTGAAGTACAGCGATAAAGACGAAATCAAATATACTGAAATGAGATAATAACGGTATATAAGTCATATTTAAAGTCTGTCTGTTCCAAATACGGGATAGACAGACTTTTTTTTGCCTTTCATTTCTATCGTCTGACAGGTGTCAAACGTATGTCCGACACGTGTCAAACAAATAACCGACAGCTGTCAAACATACGTTTGACAGCTGTCGGACAACAGATTTATAAGGCAAGCCTAACGAATCAGTCCTGATAATAAACCCTTTTTACCCGCATTGAAACACTGGTCAGTATTTCGTAAGGAATAGTATCAAGCCATTCGGCCAAAGCTGTAACAGGCAGGTTCTCGCCGAAGATTTCCACCTTATCTCCTTCCTTGCAGTCTATATCTGTTACATCAATCATACACACATCCATACATATATTACCTACATAAGGAGCTTTCTGACCATTCACAAGGCAGTATCCTCTTCCGTTACCTAATTTACGGTTCAGACCGTCCGCATAGCCTATTGGAATTGCCGCTATACGTGAATCTCTGTCCAGCATCCCCTTGCGGCTGTACCCTACAGTATCTTCAGCCTTTACATCGTGTATCTGAAGTATGGTGGTCTTTAGCGAACTTACATTGTTTATCATCTTACCCGTATATGGGTCAATTCCGTACAGCCCGATTCCAAGACGTACCATATCGAACTGCGCTCCCGGATAACGTTCTATTCCGGCAGTATTGCAGATGTGGCGCAGAATCTTGAATGAAAATCCCTCCTGAAGTTTTGCTGCCGCATCTTCGAAAGTTTCTATCTGACGGCGTGTAAAGGAATCAAAACGACTTGCATCGCTACCTACAAGATGAGAGAATACCGAACGAGGTATTACAGCCGACTGGCGCTTCAAACGTTCTACCAACTGCGGCACCTGATAAGGCTCAAACCCAAGACGGTTCATTCCGGTATTTATTTTCACATGAATAGGGAAATTGCTCACTCCTTCCCTCTCGGCAGCTTTGATAAGTTCTTCTAAAATATTAAAGCTATATACTTCCGGTTCAAGACGGTAGTCGAACATTGTCTTGAAAGCGGTTAGTTCCGGATTCATTATAATAATAGGACAATGAATACCGGCCTTGCGCAAATCAGCACCTTCGTCGGCCACAGCTACTGCGAGATAGTCCACCCTGTGTTCTTCCAATGTCTTTGCTATCTCAAACGGACCGGCACCGTAGGCTGAAGCCTTAACCATACATACCATCTTGGTTTCCGGTTTGAGTTTGTTACGGAAATGATTCAGGTTGGCTGTCAAGGCTCCCAAGTTTATCTCAAGGATTGTTTCATGCACCTTAAGTTCCATATAGTCTGTGATATCATCGAAATGGAATATACGTGCACCTTTAATAAGAACGACTTCATTCCTCAAAGTGTCGAGTATGCCGGACTCTATAAGCTCTGATGTCTTGTTAAAGAAATATTTTTCTATCTGGAAGCGTGATGCAGAGGCTGAAATTTCCGGTCCTACACCTATTATCTTGTCCACACCACGATTATGCACCAACTCCGAAACCTGCCTGTAAAGAAGTTTGCTGGTCTGTCCGCTCTCCAATATATCGGAAAGAATAAGAGTACGTTTTCTGCCTTTATCCTCAGTCCGGCGTGACATGAAGTCAAGTGCTATATCAAGAGAGGCAAAATCGGAATTGTAACTGTCGTTGATAAGTATGCAGCCGTTCTTTCCTTCCTTAACCTCCATACGCATTGCAACCGGCTCAAGAGTAAGCATTCTCTCGGCTATATCCTCAGGAGAAATCATAAGATACAAGGCTACAGCCAGACAGTTTATGGAATTTTCTATTGATGCATCGTCAATGAAAGGAATGCGATATTCCTTCATAAAACCAAGATAGCGGTATTTGATTACCGTATGGTCACTGGACTTCTCTATGCTCTCGATATACAGAGGGCGTTCCATATCCTTAGTGGACCATGCTATCTCGCGTGCGCCGAACAAAGACTTTGTGACACAACTGCTTATCATATCATTGTCGCCATTGTATATCACTACATCACAGTCCTTGAACAGCTGGAGCTTCTCCATACATTTGTCCTGCACAGATGTAAAGTTCTCCTGATGAGCACCACCGATATTGGTAATTACCCCAATAGTAGGGCGTATGATAGGTTTAAGTTCCTCCATCTCTCCCATTTCGGAAATACCGGCTTCGAAAATTCCAATCTCTGTATTTTCATTCAGCAGCCACACGGAAAGAGGCACGCCAATCTGAGAGTTATAACTCCTTGGAGAGCGTGTCACGACCTTATACGGACTGATAATATGATAGAGCCACTCTTTGACCACAGTCTTACCATTGCTTCCGGTAATTCCAATTACAGGAATATCAAATTTTTCGCGATGGTGTGCGGCAAGCTTCTGGAGAGCCTTGAGCGGATTTGAGACTTTTAAGAAATTACATTCATTGTATTCAGATATATTTTCAGGGATATCGCTTACCACAAAATTCCTTACTCCACGCTCATAAAGTTCGTCTATATATTTATGACCGTCATTACGCTTGGTTTTAAGGGCAAAAAATAACGTTTCTTCCGGAAAGCACAATGACCGGCTGTCTGTAAGTATCCAGTCAATCGCCGCTTCCGTATTTCCTAAACGTTCCGCATTTAATACAGAGGTTATTTCTTCAATAGTGTTCGACATAATTCTATTTCCTTTTCGACATCTAAGTACGTGAATTTTTCCTTTAGTGCTCCAATTTTTAACAGTATTTGACTTAAAAATTTACCATATGCCTCACTTTCCGGATTGAAAGGCTTATGTCCCAGAGCACGCTTTATTTCATTCCATGATTTTATAACTTCCATGGTAGGTTTGCTGAAATATGTTTCGGAAAATTTTTCCCATATATAGTCTACGGCAAGCGAAGAAGGATGCAGCATATCGTCGGCATAAAAACGGTAATCGCGCAACTCGTCCATCATAATCTCGTAAGAAGGGAAATAAAAGCATCCGGAATTGGACGAACAGATTTTGTCTACAGCCAAAAGCAATACGGATTTGCTTATCTGATTGCCATGCATTCCATCCTTGGCATGACGTATAGGGCTTACAGTAAACAGAAGTTTTATGTCAGGATTCAAATTCCTGATTTTCGATATCAGAGCTGTATATGAACTTACAATATCCTCTACTTCAAGAAGGGTGCGTGAAAAGAGTTTCTCATTGAGTTTATGGCAGTTGCCTACTATACAGTCGGTTTCATTCCACCGATAGACACGGGCTGTTCCGAAAGTGAGAATAAGCCAGTCTGCTTTGGCAAGGAAGTCAGAACTATACATGATGCGTGTATTGATGTTCTCCAGACACGATTCTTTGGAAGGAGAAGAAAAAGAGCTGTGATGCATCAGGCTGAACCAGACTCCGCGTGACTCCATTACATCATCATCAGAATACACCTTTCTGTCAACAAGTTCATTCAATGCCTGGAAAATGGACATTGGATTATAAAGCACGCCGAAAGGATTAACATCACACCGGAATTTACTATCGGACAGTCTGTTTCCTATGTTATCAGTAAAGCATGACCCCATGAGCAATAATCTGTCAGAATGCTTTATTTCACACTGTCCGGCAGGCAGTTCTGTTCTGGTTATCAGTTCCATATTACTCTATACTTATTATTTTTTGGTACAAATGTAACCACATTATATATATTTATAGTACTTTTGTGGAAGAAATGTTTAATTAATGTATAGATGGAACATAACACTTCATATAAATTCCTTGACAAGATTGACAGTCCTGACGACCTTCGCAAGCTTCCGGTAGAAGTTTTGCCCGAGGTGTGTAAAGAATTACGTGAGATGGTAATAGATGAACTGTCACGTAACCCGGGACATTTTGGTTCCAGTTTGGGAGTGATAGAACTTACCGTCGCATTACATTACACATTCTCTACACCATACGACCGCATAGTATGGGATGTGGGGCATCAGGCATATGCACACAAGATACTGACAGGAAGACGTGACAGATTCTGTACAAACAGAAAGCTGAACGGACTTGCGCCATTTCCATCGCCGGCAGAAAGCGAATATGACACTTTCACATGCGGACATGCTTCGAACTCCATATCTGCAGCCCTGGGAATGGCAGTAGCAGCAAATCTGAAAAAAGAATCAGACAGACATATCGTGGCCGTAATAGGCGACGGTTCTATGAGCGGCGGTCTTGCTTTCGAAGGACTGAACAATGCTTCGGCTACGCCAAATAATCTGCTTATAATCCTGAATGACAATAACATGGCAATAGACCGCAGTGTGGGAGGTATGAAACAGTATCTTCTGAATCTGCATACGTCGGAGGGCTACAACAGGTTCCGCAATGCAATGTCGAAACAAATGATGAAGTGGGGACTTCTGACTGATGAAAGGAAAAATGCCATAATCAGGTTCAACAACAGCCTAAAATCATTGCTGATGCAACAGCAGAATATCTTTGAGGGAATGAATATAAGATACTTCGGCCCTATAGACGGACATGACACTTTGTCGCTGATAAGGGTTATGAACGAAATAAAGGATATGAACGGTCCGAAGATACTGCATATACACACCGTGAAAGGAAAAGGATATAAACCGGCCGAAGAATGTGCTACAGAATGGCATGCTCCCGGCCGGTTTGATAAGGAGACCGGTATCAGAATTAAGCCTGCCGCTGAAGGTATGCCTCCACTGTTTCAGGAAGTATTCGGCAATACTCTGCTTGAACTGGCACAGGCCAACAGCAAGATAGTGGGAGTTACACCTGCCATGCCTTCCGGATGTTCGATGAACATTATGATGAGGGAGATGCCTGAAAGAGTTTTTGACGTAGGTATTGCAGAAGGACATGCAGTGACATTCTCTGCCGGAATGGCAAAAGACGGATTAATGCCGTTCTGCAACATCTATTCCACTTTCATGCAAAGGGCATACGACAATGTTATACACGACGTAGCCATACAGAAACTGAATGTCGTGATGTGTCTTGACAGAGCCGGACTCGTGGGAGAGGACGGGGCAACGCACCATGGTATGTTTGATATTGCATACATGAGGAGCATTCCCAACCTGACTGTGGCTGCTCCGATGGACGAACATGAATTGAGAAAGATGATGTACACAGCCCAGTTGCCGGATATGGGACCGTTCGTTATAAGATACCCTCGCGGAAGAGGCATGATAACCGACTGGAAATGCAATCTAAAAGCTATACCTGTGGGTAAAGGCAGACTTTTGAAAGAAGGAAAGGACCTGGCTGTGATATCATTGGGACCTATCGGATATAGAGCAGCAAAGGCTATAGAAAGAATAGAGCAGGAATCTGGTATCAGTGTGGCGCATTACGACTTGAGATTCGTAAAACCGCTTGACACTGAAATGTTAGGACACATAGGAAAGAATTTCAAGAAAGTCATTACTATAGAAGACGGTATCCTTGCAGGTGGGGCAGGAAGTGCGGTTATGGAATTCATGTCCGATGGCGGATATGATACGAGGGTCGTAAGGATGGGAATTGAAGACCATTTCGTGCAGCATGGTTCCGTGGACGAACTGTACAAAATATGCGGACTTGACGAAGATAGCATTTATGAAAAAATAAAGAACTCATGAAGATAATTATAGCCGGTGCAGGAGCAGTGGGCACACATCTGGCAAAACTTTTGGCAGGTGAGGACCAGGACATCATACTGATAGACGAGAACCAGGAAAGGTTGGGAAAGATGAGCAGTAATCTGGACATGATGACTGCGAACTTCTCTCCTACCTCGATAAACGGACTGAAGGAAGCCGGAGTGGCGGGAGCGGACCTGTTCATAGCCGTAACGCCGGACGAAAGCCGTAACATGACAGCCTGTATGCTCGCCAATAACCTTGGAGCAAAAAAGACGGTGGCGCGTATAGACAATTACGAATATCTGCTGCCGAAACATAAGGAATTCTTCGGCGGACTTGGCGTACATTCACTCATTTATCCGGAAATGCTGGCCGCAAAGGAGATTGTGGATGCGGTAAAGATGAGCTGGATAAAGCAGTGGTGGGAGTTTGCAGGAGGGGCGCTGATAATGATTGGTGTGAAGATGAGAGAGCAGGCCGAAATACTGAATGTGCCGTTCCATGAGCTTGGAGGCCGGGGCATACCGTTCCATATAGTGGCCATAAAAAGAGGGAATGAGACGATTATCCCCCGTGGCGACGACTATGTGAAACTGAACGACATAGTGTATTTTACTACTACCAAAAAATACATCCCATACATCAGAAAGATTTCAGGACGCGAGAACGAGGCCGACGTACGGAGCGTAATGATTATGGGCGGAGGAAGAATAGCGGTCCGCACGGCCCAGTATCTGCCTGAATATATGAAGGTGAAGATTATAGAAATGGATGAGGGCAGGTGTAACAGGCTGACGGAGATTGTGGACGATGATGTAATGGTGATAAACGGCGACGGGCGCGACATGGAGCTCCTGATAGAGGAAGGTATTAAAAATACGGAAGCTTTTGTCGCCCTGACCGGGAACTCGGAAACGAATATCCTGTCTTGCCTTGCCGCCAAACGCATGGGGGTGAGCAAGACTGTGGCGGAGGTGGAGAACGTGGATTATATAAGCATGGCCGAAAGCTTGGACATAGGCACGGTGATAAACAAGAAATACATCGCCGCGAGCCATATCTACCAGATGATGCTTAAGGCTGATGTGTCGAACGTGAAATGTCTGACTTTTGCGAATGCCGATGTGGCGGAATTCATTGTAAAAGAAGGCTCCAGGATAACCAAAGCGCAGGTTAAAGACATCGGTCTGCCTAAGGGAGCTACAATAGGTGGACTAATAAGAAATGGAGAAGGTATCCTCGTGACAGGTAATACCACCATTCAGAAAGATGACCACGTGGTAGTGTTCTGCCTTGGAGCTATGATTAAGAAATTGGAGAAATATTTCGGATAATATGTTTTTAAACGCAGGGATAATTGTTTTTCCGCAAAATATATTTTGCAGGCTGGATAGAATAAGATACGGTTTTTATATGATTTATTGGTTGAAGATAATATTTGTTTGTGTAATGTCTTTATTTGCATACCAGGGAATATCGGAAGAAATTTCTCCGGTATGCAATACAAGCACATGTGCAGAAACACTATTTCCAACCAATGAAGGGAATGATATCTTATTAGTTGAATCGACTACGGACAACTATCTTATCCGCACTATAAATCATATACTTAAGTCCGGATATGCAGACCTTTCTGTTCCGATGTGTGCCATTGTAGCAGGCAGAAAGGATAATAATGACTACAAATATACTCTTCATTTAAGCGGTACACTGCTGAAAGGTAGTAATTCAGACACATACCACAATATTTATTCACAGACCCACCGCTATTCGCATAATCCGGTTCATTTACCTAAGGATTATTATATCTATACGTTGGAAAGAATCGTCATTTAGACATGTTCTTCCACGATCCGTCTTCATATAAGCATGAAGACACACTCAGTGTGCGCACACATGGGATACAGAGAAACAATAACCCAAAAAACTCAAAAAACTTAAAAACTCAAAATCATAAACTTAAAAACTCAAAATCATGTATTTTATCTTTTTAATCGTAGTGATTCTTACGGCAATAGCCTTAGTGGTGGCAGCCATGACTATTGCCATGCTGATTGCACCACGCTCTTACAATCCTCAGAAAGGAGAACCATACGAGTGTGGTATCCCTACGAGGGGTGAATCGTGGGTGAAATTCAAGGCAGGCTACTACCTCTTCGCCATCCTGTTCCTGATGTTCGACATCGAGACGGTGTTCCTCTTCCCGTGGGCAGTGGTGGTGGCACAGACCGGTGTGTACGCACTGGCAGGGGCGGCATTCTTCCTCGGGATACTTATTTTGGGCCTGGCATATGCCTGGCGGAAAGGAGCGCTGGAATGGAAATAAAGAAACGCACGGGAATACGCAGTATGGAGTACGGCGAGTTCCGCAACAATGACTACCTGGAGCGCATGGTAGACGAGCTGAACCGCGACGGGGCGGGGATTATAATGGGTACGGCCGACGAGCTGATAAACTGGGGACGGAGCAACTCGCTGTGGTCGCTCACATTCGGTACGAGCTGTTGTGCAATAGAGTTTATGGCCCTTGGAGCCGCACGCTATGACATGGCGCGGTTCGGATTTGAAGTAACACGTAACTCACCTCGTCAGGCAGATATGATTATGGTGCTGGGAACTATCACTCACCGTATGGCTCCGGTACTGAAACGTCTGTATGACCAGATGGCCGAACCGAAGTACGTAGTAGCAGTGGGCGGATGTACCATTAGCGGCGGACCGTTCAGGCGGTCATATCATGTAGTAAACGGTATAGACAAGATTATTCCGGTGGATGTATTCATTCCGGGATGTCCTCCACGACCAGAGGCTTTCTACTACGGAATGATGCAGCTGCAGAGAAAAATCAAGGTGGAACGGTTCCTGGGAGGAGTGAACAGGAAGGAGAAGGAGGCTCTTTAAGTTACAAGGCTTCTTTTCAGTTACAAGGCTACAGTTACAAGTTGTTGGAAGGTTCTCCATCCGGACGGCAACCTTGTCAACTTGTCAACTCGTCAACTTGTAACTAAGGACTAAAAACTAAAAAACTCAAACAACATGACTGCTGACAATATTATACTGGTAAAGGCGGAAGATCTCTACAACGAGGCTTCCCGGCTGAGATATGACGAAGCACAGCCCATGGACTACCTGCGCGACATCGTCGGTATGGACTGGGGCGAAGAGGGTCTTGGAGCCCTGTATTATATGGAATGTACGGCCACGGGCGAACGCCGTGTGCTGAAGGCAGTGGCGGCCGACAGGGAGAACGCGTTTCTTCCTTCCGTGTGCAGCCTTTGGAAAACGGCGGTGATAAAGGAACGTGAGGTATTCGATTTCTTCGGCATACGCTTCACGGGAAATCCGGACATGCGCCGTCTGTTCCTACGCGAGGACTGGAAAGGATATCCGCTTCGTAAGGATTACGATATGGATTCCAATCCTCTTAATATGGAGAATGAAGTCAATGCGGATGTTACGGAAGAATATACTTTGCGCCCTGACGGAACTATAGAGGGCAGGGAAAACGTAGTGTTCGGCAGCGAGGATTTCGTGGTGAACATCGGTCCTCAGCATCCGTCCACTCACGGTGTGTTGCGTATGCGTACAAGTATCGACGGAGAGAATATCAAGCGCATAGACCCTATCCTTGGGTATATACACCGCGGAATAGAGAAGATGAACGAGAGCCTGACTTATCCGCAGACACTAACTCTGACGGACAGGCTTGACTATCTGAGCGCGCATCAGAACCGCCACGCGCTGTGCATGTGTATAGAGCAGGCTGCAGGAATAGAGATTTCGGAACGTGCGCAGTACATCCGTACGATAATGGACGAGTTGCAGCGTATAGACTCGCATCTGCTGTTCTATTCATGTCTGGTGATGGATATGGGCGGACTTACTCCTTTCTTCTACGGATTCAGGGAGAGGGAAATGATTCTGGATATCATGGAGGAAACTACGGGCGGAAGACTGATTCAGAATTACAATGTGATAGGCGGTGTACAGGCTGACATTCATCCTGACTTCCGGCGCAAGGTGAAGGAGTTCATCGCGCATCTGCGAAAAGTCATCAAGGACTATCATGATATCTTCACGGGGAATGTGATTGCACGCCAAAGACTCATCGGAGTAGGTGTGCTGAGCCGCGAAGATGCCATATCGCTCGGTGCCACAGGTGGTACGGGACGTGCATCGGGATGGAGCAACGACGTAAGAAAGCATCATCCGTATGCAATGTACGGCAAGGTGGACTTCCGCGAGATTACACGTACCGAAGGTGATTCGTTTGCACGCTACATGGTGCGTATGGACGAGATTATGGAGTCATGCCATATCATCGAGCAGCTGATAGACAACATTCCTGAAGGTGAGGTGCGCGTCAAGACGAAAGCGATAATCAAACTGCCGGAAGGTAACTTCTCTACATCTGTAGAAAGCAGCCGGGGAGAGTTCGGAGTAATGCTGGAAAGTCACGGCGACAAATATCCGTATCGTCTGCACTACCGTTCTACGGGATTGCCGCTGGTAGATACGATGGACACAGTGTGCCGCGGACAGAAAATCGCCGACCTTATAGCGATAGGCGGAACGCTGGACTTTGTAATTCCGGATATAGACAGGTGAGAATAAGTTACAAGGCTTCAGTTACAAGTTGTTAGAAGGTTCTCCATACGGACGGCAACCTTGTCAACTCGTCAACTTGTCAACTCGTCAACTAAAAAAACCTCGTCAACTTGTCAACTCGTCAACTTGTCAACTAAAAAACTTAAAAACTTAAAAACTCAAAATATGTTCGACTATTATAATCTTGAGCCGCTCCTTATGTGGATACACAGAACCATGTGCGGAATAATGCCTGAATGGCTTGCCTTCACTATTGAGGGTATAGCTGTGGGTATCTTCATCATGGTGATGTATGCCGTGCTGGCAATCATACTTATATATATGGAGCGTAAAGTGTGTGCGGCCTTCCAGTGCCGTATCGGACCGGACCGTGTTGGTGGTCGCGGAGGACTTCTGCAGGTGCCGGCCGACGTTATCAAAATCCTGACAAAGGAGATTATCTTTCTGAAAAATTCAGACAAGTTTCTTTATGCATTGGCTCCTTTCCTGGTAATCATGGCATCTATCCTGACCTTCTCGTGTCTGCCATGGAACAAAGGAGGTGAGATTCTGCATATGAACATAGGTATCTTCTTCGTGCTGGCAGCATCATCAATCGGTGTGTTGGGTATCCTGCTGGCCGGATGGAGCAGTAACAGCAAATATACGCTGATTGGTGCCGTACGAAGCGGTGCGATGATAATCAGCTACGAGCTGTCAATAGGTATCAGCGTGCTGACCATGGTTATCCTGTGCGGTACGATGGACATCCAGGAGATTGTGGCTTACCAAGAGAACGGATGGAACATCTTCAAGGGACATCTGCCTGCGGTAATGGCTTTCATCATCTATCTGATAGCCGGAAATGCGGAAGCAAACCGTGCACCGTTCGACCTCGCTGAAGCAGAGCAAGAGCTTACAGCCGGATATCATACAGAATACTCGGGTATGCACTTCGGTTTCTTCTATCTGGCTGAATATCTTAACCTGTTCATCACAGCCGGTATAGCCGTTACGCTTTTCTTAGGCGGATGGATGCCGCTGCACATTGCCGGGCTGGAAGGTTTCAATGCGGTGATGGACTATATTCCGGGAGTGATATGGTTCGTAGGTAAGACTTTCTTCGTGGTGTTCCTGCTGATGTGGATAAGATGGACTTTCCCCCGTCTGAGAATAGACCAGGTGCTTATCCTGGAATGGAAATATCTGATGCCGCTGTCGCTGCTCGTACTGATAATTATGACGGTGATGAAGGTATTCGGACTGGTGTTTTAATATGAGTTACAAGGCTTTTTTTAGTTACAAGGCTTCAGTTACAAGTTGTTAGAAGGTTCTCCATCCGGACGGCAACCTCGTCAACTTGTCAACTCGTCAACTTGTCACCTGAAAAAAACCTTGTCAACTTGTCAACTCGTCAACTAAAAAACTTAAGAACTTAAAAAATGAGTACTTTTAAAGAATATATAAACGGATATGCATCGGGCGTGAAAAGCCTGCTCGTCGGCATGCGCACCTCCATGAAGGTGTTTATGCAGAAGAAGGTGACTGAACGCTATCCGGAAAACAGACATACGACTCTGCACATTCCGGAACGCCACCGCGCAATGCTGGTGATGCCCAAAGATGAGAACGGTAACAATAAATGTATTGCCTGCGGACTGTGCCAGATGGCTTGCCCTAACGGCACGATAAACATCGTAAGCGAAACGCGCGAGACTGAAGACGGAAAGAAAAAGAAATTCCTCGTGAAATATGAGTACGACCTCGGTGCGTGCATGTTCTGTCAGCTGTGTGTAAACGCTTGTCCACACGGTGCGATAGAGTTCAGCAATCATTTCGAGAACGCTGTTTTCGAGAGAGAGAAGCTGGTGATGAATTTAAATGAATAAATACAGGAGACAAGGCTACAGTTACAAGGGAACAAGGCCTCCATCCGGATGGCAACCTCGTCAACTCGTCAACTTGTCAACTCGTCAACTAACTAAAAACTAAAACAAACATGTTTTCACTATTTGAAATAGCATTTTATGTGGTGGCTCTGTGCATTATAGTATTCTCGGTGCTGGCAGTCACAACCAACAGCATCCTGCGCTCTGCCACTTATCTGCTGTTTGTACTCTTGGGCACAGGAGGTATCTATGCCATATTAGGCTATACATTCCTGAGTGCAGTGCAGCTGATGGTATATGCAGGTGGTATTATAGTATTGTACGTGTTCTCCATCCTGCTGACACGTTCGTCCGGAACGATGAAATATAAGATAAGGCGAGGCAAGATGATAAGCGTACTGCTTACAACTCTCGTCGGTATGGCTTTGGTAATGTTTATACTTGCCACAAACGGCTTTGCACTGAACATCATTCCTCAGGGTGTGGAACTGCCGGTAGAGAAAATCGGTAAAGCACTTATCGGAACAGAGAAGTATCAGTTTGTCCTTCCTTTCGAGGTGATGAGTGTGCTGCTGTTAGCCTGCATGATTGGGGCAATAATGATAGCAAGAAAAAGGAAATAGATTATAAGTTACAAGGGGACAAGGCTACAGTTACAAGTTGTTAGAAGGTTCTCCATCCGGACGGCAACCTCGTCAACTTGTCAACTCGTCAACTTGTCAACTAAAAAAAAATAGAAAAATGGAAATAGAAGTACACGTTTTGCATTACTTGGTGATAAGCACAGTGATGCTGTTCTGCGGAATTTACGGTTTCTTCACACGCAAGAATCTGCTGGCCCTGCTCATTTCTGCAGAGCTGATGCTGAATGCTACAAACATCAACTTCGCAGTGTTCAACAGATATCTCTTCCCCGGACAACTGGAAGGGCACTTCTTCAGCCTGTTCGGTATAGCAATAGCTGCGGCGGAAACTGCGGTGGCAATAGCTATCATTATTAATGTCTACAGAAATATCAACAAGATTCTGACCGACGATATTTCGGAAATGAAAGGATAAATATCAGTTGTAAGTTTGTAAGTTTATTAGTTTGTTAGTTTGTTGACGACAACCAACTTAAAAACTCAAAAACTTATAAACTTAAAAACTCAAAAACTTAAAGATAATGGAATATACAATATTTATACTGGCCCTGCCTGTGCTGAGCTTCCTCGTTCTGGCTCTGGCAGGAATGAAAATGCCGCACAAGGTGGCTGGAGCGATAGGCACTCTGTCGTTGGCGGCTGTCACCGTGCTGAGCTATATCACGGCTATAGGCTATTTCGGCGCGACACGTACAGCCGAAGGACTGTTGCCTGTATCTACTCCGTGGAACTTCCAGTGGCTGCCGTTCACTGAGTCGCTGCACATCGACATGGGTATAATGCTCGACCCGATATCTGTAATGATGCTTGTGGTGATTTCTACTGTTTCACTGATGGTTCATATCTACTCTTTCGGATATATGAAAGGGGAACGCGGATTTCAGAGATATTATGCGTTTCTGTCACTGTTCACATTCTCAATGTTAGGCCTCGTAGTGGCTACAAACATTTTCCAGATGTATGTTTTCTGGGAACTTGTGGGAGTATCGTCTTATCTTCTGATAGGTTTCTACTACACCAAGCCTGAGGCTATCGCAGCCTCTAAGAAGGCTTTCATCGTCACACGTTTTGCCGACTTGGGCTTCCTCATCGGTATCCTGATTTACGGCTACTACATGCAGACATTCACTTTCACACCTTCAGAAGAACAGCTTATGAAGGCCGGAATGGTATTGCCTTGGGCTCTTGGACTTATGTTCGTGGGTGGTGCCGGAAAGAGTGCGATGTTCCCATTACATATCTGGCTGCCGGATGCCATGGAAGGTCCTACTCCTGTATCGGCTCTGATTCATGCCGCTACCATGGTTGTGGCAGGTGTGTATCTCGTAGCAAGAATGTTCCCACTGTTTATCGGATTTGCGCCTGAAACTCTTCATTGGGTAGCATACATCGGTATGTTCACAGCTTTCTATGCCGCCACTGTGGCATGCGTACAGAGTGATATCAAGCGCGTATTAGCGTTCTCTACCATCTCGCAGATTGGTTTCATGATGGTAGCTCTCGGCGTATGTACAAGTCTTGACCCTCACGAAGGCGGACTTGGATATATGGCTTCTATGTTCCATCTGTTCACTCACGCCATGTTCAAGGCATTGCTCTTCCTCGGCGCAGGATGCGTAATTCATGCTGTCCACAGCAATGAAATGTCTTTCATGGGTGGACTGAGAAAATATATGCCTGTCACTCACATCACCTTCCTGATTGCGTGTCTTGCCATCGCAGGTATTCCTCCGTTCTCAGGATTCTTCTCAAAGGATGAGATTCTTACGGCTTGCTTCCGTTTCAGCCCTGTGGCAGGATGGATAATGACAATAATCGCCGGAATGACTGCTTTCTATATGTTCCGTCTTTACTACTGCATCTTCTGGGGAAAGGACAATAACAGTGCAAGCCGAGAGCAGAGTCAAGCTCGCTTGAACTATGCCGAGGCGCAGCCTGTTTTGGGCGAAGCCAAAGATAATTACGCCCACCATACTCCACACGAAAGTCCGGTGGTAATGACTTTACCTCTGATGATTCTTGCAGCCATCACTATTGTTGCCGGATGGATAATGCCTTTCGGACATTTCGTATCAAGCAACGGACATGCATACGATATTCATCTTGACACTACTGTAGCTACTACCAGCATTATTGTAGCTGTGGTTGCCATACTGATTGCAACATGGATGTATGCCGGCAAGACTCAGCCTGTAGCCGACATGCTTCAGAAGAAGTTCAGCCGTCTGCACTACGCTGCATACAAACGCTTCTTCATGGACGAGCTTTGGCTGTTCGTGACAAAGAAGATTATCTTCCGCTGTATCTCCACTCCTCTCGCATGGTTTGACCGTCACGTCATCGACCAGTTCATGAACTTCATGGCATGGGGTACTAATGCAGCCGGAGAAACTGCACAGCCTATACAGAGCGGAAAGATTCAGACTTACACAATGTGGTTCTTAGGTGGTATAATCATACTTACCGCTGCACTTATTATTTTATAGGAGACAAGGCTTCAGTTACAAGTTGTTAGAAGGTTCTCCATCCGGACGGCAACCTCGTCAACTTGTCAACTAAAAAACTAAAAAACTTAAAAACTCAAAAAACAATGAATATACTAAGTTTATTTGTAATAGTCCCTCTGATAATGCTTTTAGGCCTCTGGCTGTCAAAAGGCATCAATCAGGTAAGAGCGGTAATGGTGGCAGGCTCAACTGTATTGTTAGGGCTGTCCGTATGGCTCACAGTGGCCTACATAGGACTAAGAAATGGAGGAGCTACAGAAGAAATGCTCTTCACCGCAAGTACTCCATGGTACGAACCGCTGAACATCTGCTACTCAGTGGGAGTGGACGGAATATCAGTTGTCATGCTTCTGCTTAGTTCAATCATAGTATTTACCGGAACATTCGCTTCATGGCGTCTGCAACCGATGACAAAGGAATACTTCCTATGGTTCACCCTGCTCAGCACAGGGGTTTTCGGATTCTTTATATCTACCGACCTCTTCACCATGTTTATGTTCTACGAGGTTGCCCTCATCCCTATGTATCTGCTCATCGGAGTATGGGGAAGCGGCAAGAAGGAATATGCAGCCATGAAGCTTACTCTTATGCTGATGGGTGGTTCTGCATTCCTGCTTATCGGTATCCTTGGCATCTACTACGGTGCCGGTGCGGAAACAATGAACATACTTGAGATTGTGAACCACAAGATACCTACAGAATTCCAGCGTCTGTTCTTCCCGCTGATATTTATCGGCTTCGGCGTGCTGGGAGCTCTTTTCCCGTTCCACACATGGAGTCCTGACGGTCACGCTTCTGCACCTACCGCAGTATCTATGCTACATGCCGGAGTATTGATGAAGTTAGGAGGTTACGGATGCTTCCGCATAGCCATGTATCTCATGCCTACAGGTGCTGCCATCTGGGGAGATTTCTTCCTCGTACTGACTACTATCTCTGTAGTATACGGAGCCTTCAGCGCCGTAGTTCAGACAGACTTGAAATACATCAACGCTTATTCATCTGTCAGTCACTGCGGTCTTGTACTTTTTGCACTTCTGATGATGACTAAGGTCAGCGCCACAGGAGCTATACTTCAGATGTTAAGCCACGGACTTATGACAGCTTTGTTCTTTGCCCTTATCGGTATGATATACGGCAGAACCCACACACGCGATATCCGCCAGTTGAGAGGTCTGATGAAGATTATGCCATTCCTTGCTGTAGGTTACGTCATTGCCGGTCTTGCCAACCTCGGTCTTCCGGGACTGAGCGGTTTCATTGCTGAAATGACTGTCTTTGTAGGCTCATTCCAGAATCCAGACAATTTCCACCGTGTATGTACAGTGATTGCCACAATGAGTATCGTTATAACAGCTGTGTATATACTCCGTGTGGTAGGAAAGATTCTTTACGGCACATGCGAGAATCCGGAACATCTGAAACTTACAGATGCCACTTGGGACGAACGTTTCACCGTTATCTGTCTGATAGCTGCCGTAGCAGGACTCGGACTTGCACCGTTCTGGGTAAGCGATGTTATCAGTCACAGTGTGGAACCGATTATTTCGGCGATAATTAAATAATTAATAATGAATAATTAATAATTAAAAATGAAGAGCGATTACATCAACTTTAATTCTTAATTTTTAATTGAACAGCATTATTAATTATTAATTTTTAATTCTTAACTTAAAAAGACATGTTTCAATTCATACCAATGCAAGCAGAAATCAGTCTGGCAGCCATAATGGTAATACTTCTTCTGGCAGACCTGATAATGAAAGAGCCTCACAACAAGACATTGCAGACCATCGCCTGCGGTCTTTTAGTGGTACAGATAATACTTAACATCCAGCCCTCTGCAGGTGAATATTTCGGCGGGATGTATAACTGCACACCTGTTGCATCTGTTGTAAAGACAATACTTACTGCGGGTACTCTCCTCGTGTTCATGCAGGCAGGCGAATGGATTTCATCGCCTGACACACGCCACAAGGCTGGCGAATTCTATGTAATAACCATAAGCACACTCCTAGGTATGTACTTCATGGTGAGTGCCGGAAGTTTCATCCTGTTCTATGTGGGACTGGAGCTCGCCAGTATTCCTATGGCGTGTCTGATAGCTTTCGACAAATGGAAGCATCACAGTGCGGAAGCCGGAGCCAAGTTCATACTTAACTCTATGTTTTCTTCCGGTCTGATGCTTTTCGGACTGTCACTCGTCTACGGTACATGCGGCACAACTTACTTTGCCGATATGGCACACACACTGACAGGTACTCCGCTGCAGATTCTCGCCATGGTGTTCTTCTTTGCCGGATTGGGCTTCAAACTGAGCCTTGTACCTTTCCACATGTGGACTCCTGACACATATCAGGGTGCACCTACAGCCGTAGCAGGATATCTGTCAGTAATATCAAAAGGTGCGGCTGCCTTCACTCTGATGAGCATCCTCACAAAGGTATTCGCTCCGATGTCTGACCGCTGGGAACTGATGCTCAGCATAGTAATAGTACTGACTATCACATTGGCAAACATCTTTGCCATCCTGCAGGACAACATGAAACGCTTCATGGCCTACAGTAGTATCTCACAGGCAGGTTACATCATGTTAGCAGTAATGGCAGGCAACACTCAGGGTACAACATCACTCATCTATTATATAACTGTATATATAGTAGCCAACCTTGCAGTGTTCGGTGTTATAGGAGCAATAGAAAGACATACATTAGGTGACAACTATGCCAACGCCGATAAGGTAGAAGGCGTACAACCGGAAAATGCATTGTCACGCTCTGAAGAAACCGTGAAATCGGAATACGCAGTCAGCCGCAGTGCATATGCCGGACTTTACCGCACTAATCCACGTCTGACATTCGTCATGACACTGGCTATGTTCTCATTGGCCGGTATCCCTCCGTTTGCAGGATTCTTCAGCAAATTCTTCGTGTTTGCCTCTGCATTCAATGCAGGTCACTGGCTGGTAGTTTTCCTTGCCCTTGTCAATACGGTAATCTCGCTCTACTACTATCTGCTTGTTGTAAAAGCGATGTACATTACTCCAAATGATAATCCTCTGCCGACATTCCGCAGCCCATGGCTCACACGCGCATCATTGGCAATCTGTCTTGCCGGAATAATTCTCCTCGGACTGCTGAGCAGCGTATATGGAGGAATAGAGGCTGTAGCAGGATTATAATCTGCAAACACACATAAATATTATTTCAAGACATCTGTAGAGTCATCTGCAGGTGTCTTTTTTTATCTCCAGCCAAAATGATGTAATCAATATGTAACCATCTTGTAAACGTTTTATAAAGAAAAGGAAACAATCAAGTAACATAACGACAGTAATTTTGCCCTCGAAAACAAAAGGGTAGAAAGAATGAATAATCTTATCAAACTATTTTTAGGAGTAACAGCAATGGCATCTGCGATGGAAGCCAACGCCGGAATATTAAGAGGAAGTGTTATAGACAAAAAAACAGGTGAACCTATTATAGGGGCTACTATTACTGTGGCCGGTACCAACATCGGTGCAATCACAGACTACGATGGAAACTATGAAATCAATGTACCTGATGGCGAAGAATATGAAATCGAAGTCAGATACGTGAGCTACAAGAATCTGGTACTCGAAAACGTAAAGGTTAAAGGGGAAACAATCAACAATATAGAACTTGAGGAAGAATCTGTGGTGTTAGGCGGTATAGAAGTAGTTGCCAGCCTTAACCGCGAGAGTGAAAACTTTCTTCTTTTAGAGCAAAAGAAATCTGTTCTTTCACGTCAGGCTGTAGGAGCCAAGGAACTTTCAAGAAAAGGAGTCAGCGATGCCGAAGGAGCTGTACAGAAAATCTCAGGTATCAGCAAACAGGAAGGTGTAAAGAACGTGTTCGTACGCGGATTGGGCGACAGATACAACACTACAATGCTGAACGGATTCCCTATTCCTTCCGAGGATCCTGAATACAAAAATATCTCTCTTTCATTCTTCGACACAGACGTGATACAGTCCGTAGGAGTAAACAAAGTATTCTCTGCTTCCGGAGCAGGCGATGCGGCCGGAGCCGTTATAGACATCCAGTCGAAAGAACTTATCGGACAGGAGCTGCTTGAAGTGGGAGGCTCATTCGGAGTAAATACTCAGACTGTAAACCAGCCTTTCTTAATACAGGATGGAACAAACTATTTAGGTATATCCAACAAGACCCGTCCGGGGAATAATTATGAAACCGTATATGGATTCAAGAACAGTCTTGACCCGTCACAGATAAGTTTCAATCCTGACCACAGCTACTCAGTAGCGGCCGGAAACAAGTTTTATGTGGGCGAAGACCTCAATCCGCTTAACATACTTGTACTTGCAAACTATTCACAGAGCAATTCATTCACTGACGAGATTGTAAGAAATACTACCACCGACGGTACTATCTATCAGGATCAGGAAGGAAAGAAATACGAACGCAACATCTCGCAGATGATAATGGGTAATGTAAGCTATATGATGAAGGACAACAGCGAGATAGCCTACAACCTTATGATGATACATTCCAACAACCAGTATGTAGCCGACTACCTGGGTCAGAATAGTATATTCGAAAGTTCAGACAGGAACTATGGCTTCATGCGCCGCCAACAGGCCAACGACAACATGCTATTAGTGAACCAGTTGCTTTCAAAATGGACTCTATCAGAGAAATGGAAGCTCAATGCAGGTGTATCATACAACTACATATCAGGCAATGAACCGGACAGAAGAATAAACTATCTGTCTGAAACATCAACAGAAGATATATATAACCCTACACGCGGTACAGGCTCACAGCAGAGATACTTCTCAGAACTTAAAGAACACGATATAAATTTTAAAGCAGAAGCCGTATTCTCACTGCCTGACAAATTCGATAACACCTCAAGCCTTGTATTCGGATACACAGGACGCATGGTTAATGACAATTTTGAAGCAAAGCAATATGACTTGTTACCAATGAGTCTGCCAAACATAAGCCTCGATGGTTTAAAGCTCGACAGCTACTTCAATCAGACAAGCCTTGACAACGGAGATTTTGCCCCGGGACTTGGTGAGAGCAGGTACGAAGTAAACAAACTCATAAACACAGTATATGCCGATGTAACATACCGCCTGACCCAATCACTTACAGGAAACATCGGTGTACGCATGGACTATGTAGACATGGATATAAACTATAACATATATGGTGGAACCAATGGTAAAAGAGGCATAGACAAACCATTCATACTTCCAAGTCTGAACCTGAAGTACGACGTGGCAGAAAAACACAGTATAAGATTAGGACTGAGCCGGACATATACATTGCCGCAGAGCAAGGAAATATCACCATTCCGCTATGTCAGCGTAAACTTCAGAAGTCAGGGTAACAAGAACCTGAAACCAAGCGACAATTATAACGCAGACCTGAAATGGGACTTCTACCCTTCCGCAAGCGAAGTCATATCAATAGGAGCATTCTATAAGCTGATTAAGAACCCTATATCAAGAATAGAGATTGCAAGTGCCGGAGGTTATCTTTCATACGAAAACATTTCCGATCATGCTACAGCAGCAGGGGTAGAATTTGAATTAAGAAAAGACATTTTCAAGCATACTGTAGCTGATGCAAGCCACAAATTGAACTTCGGACTGAACGGAGCATATACATACACCATGGCAAAGGTAGATATAGCCACAGACAAGTCCGGTTCACAGCTGGAAGGCGCAGCCCCATTCATCGGTAATGCAGATTTGTCATACCAATATAAACGTAACGATTTCGGATTGACTGGTACCATAGTATGCAACTATTTCTCCGACCGTGTCTATACAATAGGTACAAACGGATATAATGACATCATAGAGAAAGGCATACCGACACTCGACATCGTTCTTGGAGGACAGATAAACAAACATCTCAGCATAGACCTGAAGATGAAAAATCTGATAAATCCTTCATATCAGCTGATACGTGAAGCTTCGGCAGGCAATAAAGACAAAACTATCCTGAACGACTATACAAAAGGAAGAAACTTCTCAATAGGTTTAACATACAAATTTTAATTAAGAAAATAATCAAACAACATTTTTAAATTTTATCAATTATGAAAAAGTTATTTATCAATGCTTTGGCATTCTGTGCAATCTGCGCACCGGTTGTACTTACATCATGCAGCGAAGAAAATGAAACTCCAAATCCGGACGATGCATACTATGTAAACGAAGACAATCAGCTTTGCATCAAAGGAGAATACACATGGGAAGACGGAAAGCCCCTTGAACAGACTGTACTTGTAGAAAACGGAGGTGTACTCAAATTCAACGCAGGAACAACAGTTAAATGTGAAAAAGGTTTCGATAAATATATCCTAATTCTTCAAGGCGGTAAAATCGAAGCAGCAGGAACTGAATCAAAACCGGTAGTATTCACATCAGCAGAAAGCTCGCCTAAAGCAGGTGACTGGGGTGGTATTATCATCAACGGTAAAGCTCCTCTTTCAGGTGGTGGTACATATGCAACAGAAATCAACAATGACTATGTATATGGCGGTACTGACGCTGCTGACAATTCCGGCCGCCTGACATACGTCAAGATAGAATATGCAGGTGCAAGTTCAGGAAGTGATGACATCGAGCACAACGGTTTGACACTCAACGGTGTAGGTAGTGGCACACAGATAGACCACATCTATGTATTGGAAAGCGCAGACGACGCTATTGAATTCTTCGGCGGTTCTGTAAACGTAACTAACCTCCTTGCAGTAAATCCTGACGACGATATGTTCGACTTCACCCAGGGTTACAACGGTGAACTGAAAGACTGCTACGGAATATGGGAAGACGGATATACAAGCACAGAATCAGACCCTCGCGGTATCGAAGCTGACGGTAACCTCGACGGTAAGAATCCGGAACACACTCCACAGTCTGACTTCAAGGTAACAAACATGACTATCGACCTCCGCCTTGCCAACAACCCAAATAATGGATACTACATGCACGATGTAATTAAAGTACGCCGTGGTGCTAAAGCTACCGTCGCTAACGCATTAGTGAAAGGCCGGGGAGCATGCAAGGATATCATCGACCTGAAAGACGATAAGGGAAATGCCGATACAGCAACTTCCGTCAGCATTACAAACAGCAATACAGGAACAAGAATTAAAGATGGAGTAGACATCAACGGAGATGGATATGCATCAGTCAGAATCGAAGCAGGCAACACAGGCTGCTCTTCTTCAATCTTCGGATGGACAGGATACGAAATCTAATCAAAAATTGATTTCCTAAAAACACACGAATACATTAACTACCCAATGGGGGACATATCAAAGGAAACGATATGCCCCCCTGTTTTTTTGATATATATCATAAAAAATGATACATTTGCACTAATTTATAATAACCCTGAAAACATTTACCGATTATGTATCCACTGAAATTCCGCCCCATCCTGAAATCTACAATATGGGGGGGCGACAAAATCATTCCGTTCAAACACCTTGACTGCACACAGCAGAATGTAGGCGAGAGCTGGGAAATATCAGATGTTCCGGGCCACGAATCTGTAGTAGCCAACGGAGCAGACGCAGGAAAGAACCTCACTCAGATGGTCCGTGAGTATAAAGGAGCCTTGGTGGGCGAAGAAAACTACACACGCTTCGGCGGCCGTTTCCCGCTTCTGATAAAATTCATCGATGCGCGCGACGACCTCTCTATCCAGGTTCATCCTGATGACGAACTGGCAATGAAACGCCACAACTCAATGGGTAAAACCGAGATGTGGTACGTGATAGACAATGCCGGAGGAAAAGCCCGGCTCCGTTCAGGACTAAGCCGAAACATCACACCGGAACAGTATGAACAGATGATAGCCGACAATACCATCTGCGATGCCCTCTCAGACTATGCCGTACAGCCGGGCGACGTATTCTTCCTTCCGGCAGGACGAATCCACAGCATAGGTGCAGGATGTTTTATCGCTGAAATTCAGCAGACTTCAAACATCACATACCGCATCTACGACTTCAACCGCAAAGACAAAAACGGCAATACCCGCGAACTTCACACAGAACTCTCAAAAGAAGCCATCGACTACAGCGTAGAGCAGGACTATCGCACACAATACACTCCTTGCAAGGACCGTCCGGTAGATTTGGTTTCATGTCCATATTTCACTACTTCTGTATATAATCTCACCGAGCAAATGACCATGGACTATTCAGAACTCGATTCTTTCGTGATATACATATGCATGGAAGGCTCATGCACCATAAAGGACAACGAGGGCAACACGATAGAAATGCAGGCAGGCGAGTCAATACTTTTCCCGGCCGCGACACAGAACCTCGAAGTTGTACCTTCAGGCGAAGTGAAGTTCCTGGAAACTTATGTATAATTTAAAGACAGCAACAAACACTCAGTGAACGGCTACTGAACAGTAAATGAACGATATTCGAATGACATTAGAACCACATTCGAAAGACATTAGAATTTCATTTTATGTTCATTAGCCGTTTATTTGTCGTTCATTTACCGTTCACTGAATCTTTCATTAGCGTATAAAAATAAGAACAATATACATTGCCAAACGAAAGATTTATTACATGTTTTTTGCAAATAATATTATTTTTATCTATTTTTGCGGTGTTAAACGATTATCACAACTTGGGCTTGTTTGGTTTTGACAGCGAGAGATGTGGTATGTAAGCATGCAGTGCGTCAGTGATTTGCACTATAATCTCAGTTACTGAACAATTATCTGGCAACGAAAACTATGCTCTCGCTGCTTAATCGAAGTACAGTAGATTAGCTTTATTTCTGTCACAGTGACAGAAACGAGACATCGCTCAAAAGCTCTTGTTCCGAAGCGTTTGATATAGCGGTGCAGCAAAATCGGGAATAGTCTGAGTCTTGTCCTGCGGCTCCGGCGAAATTTAAGGACTAAGGTATAAGTGGGTGGCTCTGGTCTTGCTTATGCACGAAAACTGAAGGCAGAGATAAGCATGTAGAAAGCATATGGCTTCCTTGTTTGGACGAGGGTTCGACTCCCTCCAGGTCCACGACACATTTTGTAAACCGCTGATTTTCAGCGGTTTTTCTTTTATGTATTCATTTTACTCCCCTTTTTACTCCCCCTGTATTTTATGCAAGTTTAACCTTGTCTGAGTTAAGAAAGGCAAATAAACCGAACTCTGCAATAATTTTCTTCCCTCTCCCATTCCCCTCAAACCCTTATATATGAAATAAACAATAACAATAGAAAAATCAAACAATAAATCAAAAACAAAAATACGATACCTGGTCCTATCATGTTCAGAGGATGCCATGAATAGGATTGGAAGGATGTGCGTCAGAGAGTAACTATAGAGCTACAGTCTTTATAATGAAATCTGAATGCCTATCGAAGAGCCAAGTTAAAGCGAAGAGTTTTCAGACAAGGTTCTTCATTTATATATGAGGATAATATCTATATGCAAAAAGATTTGCATTAGAAGCCATTTCTAAAACTAACCGAATGATGATTGGTTTTAGAAGTTGTTTCATATTATCCTTATAATGACAATAGCAGAGTACTGAGAAATCGGTATTCTGCTATTTTTTTGTCCGTATAATAATCCCTGAAACCCTTATATATAAGATAAGAAATTAATAATTAACAATTTAAATAATATGAAACAATGAAAAGAGAAGAATGAACAGAGAACTAATCAGAATCGGCCTTGAGATATTAACGGCCATATTACAAATTATTGGGAGCGGAAAGAAAAAGTAGCTTTCAATTATTTTTTCGAGAATAGTATATGGAAAGCTGGTAATACAGGCTTTCCCGGTTACTAACAAAAAACGATGTACTAACAATGAAAAAGAAGACATCAGAAATAGCTGAACCTGTCATATTAGGGGAAGCTGCAACAAGAAAAGAACTTAGCATCAGAAGTAATGAAGATATTACGGATGCTGAAATTATTGAAGATGAGTTTTGGGATGGAGACAATCACCCAAACTTTATCGAATCTAATACCTCGGCAATTTCGCTTGAGGATTTAACTACGAAGAATATAATACCGACATTCAGCGACAACACACTGACTATTTCGCACCAGAATTTTATAGGTGCTGTAAGTAAGGTTGCTGAACAGGTTTTTGGGGAATTAACTCCAGTAGAATGCAGGGTATCACATCCCATCATAGGAAGAATACCCTCAGCAGCACACAAGAAAGCGAGTGAACTAAGAGAAGATGAAAAAACAGTGTTCTATCAGCGTTTAGCATGGGTAGCACATGTAAAGAATATCACTCGTACCATAAATAACCAAACAGTCCATCTTTGTATAGGTGGAGTGAGAAGTTATAGCGAAGACAAACTCTACAGAACTCAGACCGCAATGAAATTTAAAATCTTTGTCGGCTGGAAAGTGAGAGTATGTTCAAATCTATGTTTAACATGTGACGGATTTTCAGGAACCATAGAATGTATGACCGAGGCTGACATTATGCAGAAGGCTTTGGAATTGTTTAATGGTTTTAATCCACACAAAGAAGAAACATTGAGACTTTTGGAGAATCTGAGAAATACAGAAATCTCAGAGGAACTATTTTGTAAGATTATAGGCAGACTCAGATTATATCAGTTCCTGCCTGTGAACGAACAAAGAGCATTACCATCGTTGGAAATAGGCGATCAAGCTGTCAATGCGATGGTGAAAGGTTATGTATCAAACCCAAATTTCGGAAAGAAAGAGGGAGAGATTTTAACTTGCTGGAATCTACTACAACTGGCTAACGAAGCAGTGAAGGGGTCATATATTGATACCTGGCTGGATAGAAACCAGAATTGTACTGATTTTGCATTAGGAATACAGAATGCCATAGAAGGTAATGATACCGAAGGTTATAGCTGGTTCCTACATTGAAATATAAGGGCATTTTTTGTCCTTTACAAGTACCGGAGGAGGTATAGATATCAAAGTTTATTAAGAAAACAGAATTATTAAACCAAGATATCTATACCTCCTCTTTTTGTTTCACCCAATAAATAATAACAGAAATGATAAACGTAAATACAGAACTTTTCAAGAGAACTGCACCTGTGAAAAAGATTGAGATAGTAAATAATCTGACACAGGACGAATTAAGCAGATTATCGGAAGAAACCATACTCAGGATAGTAAAAGAGACAGGTCGGAGAATAAGAGGTACAAGAGATTATGAATTCTATGTAAACCCAGACAGAAGAAAAGGGAACAACTGGAATTCTGTGGTAGAAGGAATATGGCTCTACAAAGGAAAGCTAAGTGTTATGGTATATGTCCAATTTGACAATACAGACACCAGTTTAATAGTACCATTTCAGTATTTCTTTAAGAAAGGTGATTTTAAAGGAACGGTAAAAAGAGACGATCGTTACGGTCATCCCCAGACTTTTTATTATGTGTATGATGAGAAAGATAAGGCAGAAGTTTTAAGAAGCTTTTGTCTTGAATACGTCAACACCAAGTATAAATCAAAACTTAGTACTAACAATTAAAATCCAAATACCATGTGTAAATTTATAAGACCTCAAGTTCCACAAGGAAGTACAGAAAATGAAAGAAGAGAAATTTATTTTGATGCTCTTTATTCACTTGATATGAATGATAAGGTAGAAAAGAGAGAAAATCTTAGCTACCTGAGTTGGGCAAATGCCTGGGCTGAATTTAAAAGAGCCTATCCTAGTGCAACCTATAGAATCGTGAAGGATCCTATCACAAACCTTCCATACTTTGCAGATGAAAGAACTGGGATTATTGTATATACGGAAGTTACGGTAGATAATATAACCCATCAAATGTGGTTACCTGTAATGAATACTTCCAATAAGGCGATGAAACTTGAACCATACACTTACAAAGTTTATGATAAGTTCAAGAAGGAATATGTTGAAAGAACGGTTGAAGCAGCTTCCATGTTTGATATCAATAAGACCATTATGAGATGCTTAGTGAAAAACCTGGCAATGTTTGGTCTTGGACTTTATATCTATGCTGGAGAAGATATTCCGGAAAAGATGGATGATGATAATACCAATCAGCAGGAATCAATACCGGAACAACCAAAGAGAACAAGAAAGAGTAGAACACCTCAACAGGCGGTACAGGAAAAATATGCCGGAATAAGGATAGCTCTACAACAGTGTAAAACCCAAGACTCACTGATGGAACTTTATAAGCAACATCAGAATGAAGTAACAGGTAATACAGAAATCAAAGCATTATTTACAGAACGAAAATTACAACTTAATCAGGCAGTTTAATTATGGCAACAAAAAGAATAGAACTTAAGGACAGCGGTGTGGTTTTCAATGAAGAACTGCACCAGTATTGGATTGATGGTAAAGAACTGTCAGGTATCACAGGAATGTTACAAAGACAGTTATTCCCAAATGAATTTGATGGAGTGCCGGAGGATATGATAGTTAAAGCAGCAGAATATGGTACTCAGGTTCATATATCAATAGAAGATTTTGATAAGAACTGGATAAATGACGGAACCCAGGAAGTAGCTGATTATATTGAAATCTGTAAAAACAATGGGTTGGTTCATGAATGCTCGGAATATACAATCACAGACGGTAAAAACTGGGCAAGCAATATCGATAAGGTTTACAGAGTTGATGATACTACATTTGACATAGGTGATATTAAGACCTATGGAACAATGACATCTGAAAAACTTGAGAAAGCAAGATGGCAACTCAGTATTTATGCCTACTTATTTGAACTTCAGAACAAGAAGGCTAAAGTAGGAAAACTCTTTATAATGCACCTTAGAAACAAACCAAAGAAGGATGGAACATTTGACCATATAGCGGATTTAATACCAGTAAGTCGAATACCATCTGAAATTTGTAAAGAACTTCTGGACTCTGATTTACGAGGGGAACAATTTGAAAACCCTTACAGCATACCGGAAGAAATCAGAAATCAGGAATCGGAAATAAGGGAATTGATTCAGACAAAGAATGAAATTGAGGAAAGACTTAGTGCCCTCAAATCAAAGATTCTTTTAGAAATGGAAATGATGGATGTCAAGTCGTGGTTTACAGATACGATGAGACTTACCAGAAAATTACCGGGAATCAGAACTTCTTTCGACCTACAGGCATTCAAGAAAGATCATCCAGATATTGATTTTGATGCCTACATGAAAACCTCAAGAGTGGCTGGGGCATTAGTAATAGCCATTTAATAACTCGGAAACTTAGACCGGGGAGATAATCATAGAACAACAAGAATAATATGATGTCTCTCCGGTCTTTTTCTTTTATAAAACTTATGAATATGAAGAAGATATATTACTGTCCTATTTGCGGCAGAGAACTAATAAAGTCAGAAATCGAAGGTTACTGTTTTCAATGCTCTTACTGCGATGAAGACTTTACAGAATCAGAAGTAATAATTAAAACAGAAGAAAACAATGAGAAAGAAAAGTAATAAGAAACAGCAAAGTATGGAATTTCTTTTTGGTAAGGAAAATGCCAAGAAATCAATGTACCAGACAGTCTATGAAACCCATCATGAGACAGTCAGAGAATGTGAGTATTGCGGAAAACCGATGACAAGATCCGAAGTAAATGATTATGGAAGCTTGTGTGAAAGGTGCTATATGGAGGAATATTATGGACGTTAAGAATTATTTTATTGTTCCTGACTGTGAGCATTCCGGGGACATAAACCATTTCACTGATATTATAACTGAAAATGGTGGAAATATTCTAAAGGTTAACTGGAGCGGTATGGAAGATGATGATGCTATAATTGTCTATTCCTGCCCTAATGAGAAAAAAGAACTTATAAAAACAGCGTTGGAAAATGGATGAGATAATATATAAAGGGAACAAGATAGTATGTTTCTCTTCCAATGATTTTCAAGCATTTATTATTAACAAGGACGGTGAGGTTGAGAGTAAAACATTTACTACTCTATCAGCCGCCCAAAAATGGATAGACAAATATGGGACAAAGATTACATGTAGCGAAGAAGTATGAAATCGAATATTCATCTTCTTTCGGATTTAACTATAAAGTGGTTGAATTTCATAACCTCTTGACAGCACTCGATATTTCTTATAATGGAGAAAGCTGGGATGATGACGTAGAAGTTAATAGAGAGGACTTCAGGCAGGGATTGGAGAAACTGAAATCCTATGACAAACTTAATGCGGAAGTAAGAACGAAAATTGATGAAGCATTGAATGAACTTGATGAACCTGTTGAGAAAATCATAGAAATAATGGAAAAGCTCTTGATTGTATCTGACCAGAAGAACGAATATATGTTATTAGCTTTCTTTTGAGATAATAACAGGCGTACTTTAAGCTACCATGAAATTGTAGAGCATGGTGTAGCTGTATAAATATAAGCGAATCTACAACAACGGAGGATATGTGATGTATAAGTCATGTGTCCTCCTTTTTTTATTAACAACAACTTAAAAATAAGGATAATATGATATACTATAAATTCAAAAACTACGAAGAGTTCAAGGAGCTTTTCGGAATCGTAAAACATGGAAATGGGAACAAAAGCAGAAAGAATAAAATCCTGCTCAGTTTTATAAAGAACAAGAAACTGCTACATAATGTGGTTGTTTCAGGAGATTATACATTACTTCATATATCGGATATTACAACAATGAAGAATGAGGTAACGGAAAGAATCATAAGAAGTGGTGGTGAGGATGAAACATTATCATATTGTGTGAACCTGATTGGAAAAACCTACTACAGTTCAACTTATGGGACTGATGGAAACAAAGGTCTGTGCGAGGATGGCGACATGAAAGCCGTAAGATATATAAACTATGAGAAAGGCGAGAAAATCTTTAAAATGAAGGCCGGGAAATTTTACAGGGCTATCATACTTGAAACAGCTTATGGAAAAACTCTTCC
>CALUJF010000024.1 GCA_944320855.1 uncultured Phocaeicola sp. | reverse complement strand
ATCGCCATAGGTAAGAGTATGAAAAGTGAACGGATATCACCGTTTTGGGTGAACGGATATCAACCGTTTTCAGCATATAAATACTGACGAAGGAGGACAAAGGCTGACAGTGGGTCGGGGAGTGTGCATACCTTTGTATCGTAATCGGAAAGGTAAGGGCGGGAAACTTACTGAATATGGGCCCGAAGGTAGGTGGAAGCCGGATGTACCGGAACGGTTGCGCAAATTAAACTTAATATTAATGATTAAAAAAAGAAAGGAAAAAAATTATGGACAAGTATTTGACTTATTCGGTAGTAGAACGTAAAGATCCAACAGCTCCAGAGGTACAAGGTAAGTTTTATGCACAGGCACAGGCAAGAGGTGAAGCTGGCATCAGAGAGATGTCGCAGAGAATACAGCAGATGTGTACGGTGACACGTGCGGACGTAATGGCGGTGCTCATTGCGCTGGAAGATGTGGTGTCGGATTCGTTGGCAAACGGAGAGATTGTAAGACTCGGTGAACTTGGCTCTTTGCAGGTGAGCCTGAGCGGTAGCGGTGCCAACACGAAAGATGAATATCACGACGGACTGATAGAAAAGGCGAAAATCCTTTTCAGAGGCGGTAAGACGCTTAACAATATGCTCGGTACACTGAAGTTTGAAAAGGTGGAACAGAAGTACAAGAAGAAAGAGGAGGTGGAAGAACCTTCGGCCGGAGTCTGACGTGACGGACTAAAGGCTGAGTGAAAAGGCTCTGCAGCATATGGGAACATGGCTGCAGGGCCTTTGGCGTGTATATAGGCGTATTTCTATACACAAATATGGTTTTTATCAGGTTTTTATGTATCTTTGCGTTATTGATATAAATTTTTGTACAAAAAGAATCGGATTATGAACGTCATAAAAACAGATATAGAGGGTGTGGTGATTATTGAGCCACGCATATTTAATGACGAGAGGGGATATTTCTTCGAATCGTTTTCGGAAAGGGATTTCTGCAAGGAGGTGCGCGAGGTGAGATTCGTGCAGGACAATGAAAGCAAATCGCAATATGGGGTGCTCAGGGGACTGCATTTCCAGAAACCGCCTTACTGCCAGAGTAAATTGGTGAGGGTAATAAAGGGGGCTGTGCTGGATGTGGCAGTGGATATCAGAAAGGGCTCGCCTACATTCGGTAAGTATGTGGCGGTGGAGCTGACGGAGGATAACCACAGGCAGTTCTTCGTGCCGAGAGGGTTTGCTCACGGTTTTGCGGTGCTGACTCCGGAGGTGATTTTCCAATATAAATGTGATAACTTCTATGCTCCTCAGGCGGAAGGGGCTATAGCATGGGATGACCCGGACTTAGGTATCGAATGGGGTATCCCGGCTGATAAGGTGATTCTGTCTGAAAAGGATAAGCATCATCCAAGACTGAAGGATGCGGAATGGCTGTTCGACTATAATGAAAATCTTTATTAGGTAACAAGGCTTCAGTTACAAGTTGACAAGGCTTTTATTAATTAAAAATGAAAAATTAAAAATTAATAATGAAGAAACACTTTTACCTCGTCAACTAGTCAACTCAAAAAACTTAAAAACTCAAGAACTTAAGAACTTAAAAACTCAAAAAATATGAAAGGTATCGTACTTGCTGGTGGTAGCGGAACAAGACTGTATCCTATCACAAAGGGGGTGAGCAAACAGATGCTCCCTATCTTTGACAAACCGATGATTTATTATCCTATCTCTGTGCTGATGCTTGCAGGTATAAGGGAGATTCTGATTATATCGACTCCTCATGACTTGCCGGGATTCAAACGTCTGCTTGGCGACGGTACAGAGTTCGGGGTGAAGTTTGAATATGCGGAACAGCCTTCTCCGGACGGACTGGCTCAGGCTTTCATCATAGGAGAGGAGTTTATAGGTGACGATTCTGCATGTCTGGTATTGGGCGACAATATCTTCCATGGAGCGGGATTCAGCGGTATGCTGAAAGAGGCGGTACGCAATGCTGAGGAAGAGAAGAAGGCAACGGTGTTCGGATACTGGGTGAACGACCCGGAACGTTACGGGGTGGCGGAATTTGACAAGGACGGCAACTGTCTGAGCATTGAGGAGAAACCGGCTAAACCGAAATCGAACTATGCGGTGGTGGGGCTGTACTTCTATCCTAACAAGGTGGTGGACGTGGCAAAGAACATCAAGCCGTCGGCACGCGGTGAACTGGAAATCACTACCGTGAACCAGCGTTTCCTGGAGGACGGGGAGCTGAAAGTGCAGACTCTTGGACGCGGTTTTGCATGGCTTGACACTGGTACGCATGACTCGCTGAGCGAGGCTTCTACTTATATAGAGGTGCTGGAGAAACGTACGGGACTGAAAATTGCCTGCTTAGAGGGTATTGCTTACCGTAAGGGATGGATAACTGAGGAGCAGATGAGAAAGAATGCGGAACCGATGCTGAAGAATCAGTACGGACAGTATCTGCTGAAGGTTATCGAGGAGCTGAAAGAAACAGGAAAAGCTAATTTGGATTAGTTGTTAGAGGGCATCCGCATGGCTCTAATAACTAAAAACTAAAAACTAATAACTATCTAAAGATATGATTGCCTGACGGACGTAGGTGGATTTCATGTCATTGGGTTTGAGGATTTGGCTGCCGTAACGGAGCAAATCTATGTCGAGGGAGACAAGGCCTGTTGATTTGGAACTCACGGTGCGTCCGCAGGCTTTTTCCGTTTCCTTGAAGAGGGATTTCAGTGCGGCAATGTCCATAGTGGTGGAAAAGGTGGCTGCACGGTTGTGATAATCCGGGGCGGTGATGCCGGAAGGGAGTCCTTCGGCCGGGGTAATGACTGTTTCGCCCCAATGGATGTCTGGGAAAATGTCGGAAAGTGTGCTGACTGCTCTGGAAAGATTGGCTTCGGGATTATGGTTGGTGCCTATGCATATCAGGCAGGCAACGGGCTGATCGGCAGTGGATGATGTCATTGGCTTTTTCTTCTTTTAGATTATTTATAATACAAAATTATGAATTTCTTCGTAAATTTGCATATCAATCATTAACTTATAATCTTAAATAGTGGATAGAAAATTGGCACCGGCTATCAATGGCATAGCCGAATTCGACATACAAAGACCTGTAAAGAGGAGCATGCCTAACGGTATAGAAGTCAATGTGTTGGACACAGGAAAGGAAGACGTGATAAGGCTGGATTTAGTGATGGGATGTGGTCAGGTGGACCAGGATTTTCCATTGCAGGCGGTGATGACAAACAGGATGCTCAGAGAGGGCACAAAGAACATGACATCGACGGAAATAGCGGAAAAACTGGATTTCTATGGTGCATGGCTGGACTTGTCGTCGTCTGTGAACAGCGGATTCGTGACTCTGTATTCGTTGGGAAGATTCTTCACTCATACGATAAGGACCTTGGCTGAAATGGTGAAGGAACCTGTTTTCCCAGAAAGGGAGTTCGGAATCGTGGTGGAATCGAACAGGCAGATGTATATGGTGAACTCGGAGAGAGTGGAGGTGATGGCAAGGAAAAGGCTCAACACTGAAATGTTCGGAGAGGGGCATCCGTTAGGACGATTTGCAGAGATGAAGGACTATGAGAATATCAGAGTGGAGATGCTGAGGGATTTCTACAACAGGTTCTACTCGTCGGGGAACTGTACCATCTTCGTAGCCGGAAAGGTGACGGATGATGTGATGAGGGATATAGAGGAATGCTTCGGGAAAGAGCCATGGGGCACTGACAAGAGGAAGGAGAAGTTCGTGTTGCCGGAACCGCGGGGATTCAAAGACAAGAGGGTGACGGTGAAAAAGGACGAGGGGATGCAATGTTCGGTGAAGATAGGCCTGTTCCTACCGGACAGGATGCATGAGGACTATACTGACCTGAAGGTGATGAACACTATGTTAGGAGGGTATTTCGGAAGCAGACTGATGAAGAACGTGAGGGAGGACAAGGGATATACTTACGGCATCGGCTCGGGAATAGTGACTTATCCGGGAAAGAGCCTGCTGGTGATAAGTACGGAAACGGACAATGCGTATGTGGAGAGGGTAATAGAAGAGGTGAGGAACGAAGTGGAGCGGATGAAGAATGAAAAGGCCGGCAGGGATGAGCTGGAGATGGTGAAGAACTATATGATGGGCGATATATGCAGGGCGTATGAAAATGCGCTGTCGGTGTCGGACGCATGGATTTATGTGCTCACGGCCGGGGTGGACATGGATTTCTATGAGAGGTCGGTGGAGTCTATCAGAAATATATCGGAAGACAGGATTATGGAATTGGCCAACAAGTATCTGGACTGGAACAGGATGCCGGAGGTTGTGGCAGGGAATATTTAATTTTCAAACTATTATAATAATGAGCGGATTAAAGAATTATATATTGGCTATATGTGTTGTGGCGGGTACGGCTGCAGAGGTGCAGGCACAACTCTCGGTGGGGTATTATAAATTCAAGAACGGCGCCGAATATTCCGGACAGCTGAAGAGAAAGAGGCCTTACGGAATGGGAAGGACGGTATACCCGAACGGGGATATGTATGAGGGCGAATATGTGAAAGGTAAACGTGAGGGTGAAGGTACGATGATGCTGAACATAGGCGAGAGGTATATCGGACAATGGACTGAGGACATGAAGCAGGGTACGGGAACTTATTATTTTGCAAACAACAATATGTATAAGGGAACGTGGATGGAGGATATGCAGGAAGGTGAAGGCGACATGGAGTACTACAACGGCGACAGATATACGGGAAAATGGAGCAAGAACAGAAGAGACGGCAGCGGTAAGTATGTATGGGCCGGAGGGGCTGTGTATGAGGGTGAATGGAAGAATGACCTGAAGGACGGAAACGGAAAGATGACGTGGGAAGACGGCTCCTATTACGAAGGAGAATGGAAAGACGGATACAGGCATGGAAATGGTACCTTCGTATATACGAACGGTGACAAGTATACCGGAGAATGGAAGGATGACGTACAGGACGGAAAGGGAGTGTACTTCTTCCATAACGGAGAAAGATATGAGGGGGAATACCTGGACAGCGAAAGAACCGGAAAAGGGGTGTATACTTATCCGAACGGGGATATGTATGAGGGTGAATTCAAAAACGGGAAACAGGATGGAAAGGGAACCTTCAAATGGGCAAACGGGGCTGTGTATACGGGCATGTGGAAGAACAATGAACGTAACGGAAACGGAAAGTATGTCTGGGCTAACGGGGATGTGTATGAAGGAGAATGGAAAAACAATATGGCCGACGGAAAAGGGAAACTGAAAATGACGGACGGTTCTGTGTACACAGGCGATTTCTATAGAGGAAGAGAACACGGAAAGGGAAAAATAACGGAAAAGGACGGAAGCGTGTTTGAAGGCGGATTCAAGAACGGGAAAAAAGACGGTGAGTTCGTAGAAAAAGATGCTTCGGGAAAAGTGACAAGAAAAGGAACTTTTAAGAATGGAAGACTGTTAGAGGATAAAAAAATGTAAATAGGGGGACTTTTTAAGCCTCCCTATGTTTTTTTTCTATACTTTTTTTCCTTTTCTGAAAAAATAAATGTATTTTTGTGGATAGAGTTTGCTAACTCATAATAACTCAGGATCTTAAAAACCTAAAAACTTACATCAATATGGACAAAGTTTTGAATATCATCAAAAATGACCCTTGGTTGGAACCGTATGCAGATGCAATCAATGGAAGACACGAAATGGTGCAGCAGAAAGAGAAAGAACTAACAATAAGATGCTCGCTGGAAGAGTTTGCATCAGGACATTTATACTTTGGATTACATAAAATCAAAGATGGTAAAGATGTCAAATGGGTGCTTAGAGAATGGGCACCGAATGCTACATCAATATATCTGATAGGGGACTTCAACGGATGGAAAGAACTGCCTGAATATAAGCTTAACAAAGTTAAAAGAACTGAAAACTGGGAAATTGAACTGCCGGCTAAGGCTATCAAGCACGGAGACCTGTACAAACTGAAGGTGTACTGGAGCAACGGATGCGGAGAAAGAATACCGGCATGGGCCACAAGAGTGGTGCAGGACGAAAATACAAAGATTTTCAGCGCGCAGGTATGGGATCCGGCAAAACCGTATAAATTCAAAAAGAAGGTGTTCATACCTAATGTGGGACCGCTGATGATATATGAATGCCATATCGGTATGGCTCAGGATGAAGAAAAGGTGGGCACTTATAATGAATTCAGAGAAAAAATATTGCCGAGAATTGCTGAGGACGGATATAACTGTATACAGATTATGGCTATACAGGAGCATCCTTACTACGGCAGCTTCGGATATCACGTGTCGAGCTTCTTCGCTCCTTCGTCAAGATTCGGTACACCGGACGAACTGAAACAGCTGATTGATACGGCTCACCAGATGGGTATAGCTGTGATTATGGATATAGTACACTCGCATGCCGTAAAGAATGAGGTGGAAGGATTGGGCAACTTTGCAGGTGACCCGAACCAGTATTTCTACCAGGGAGACAGAAGGGAACATCCGGCATGGGATTCATTATGCTTCGACTACGGAAAGAATCAGGTACTCCACTTCCTGCTGTCGAACTGCAAGTACTGGCTGGAAGAATATAAATTCGACGGGTTCAGATTCGACGGGGTGACTTCGATGCTGTATTACAGCCACGGATTAGGAGAGGCGTTCTGCAACTATGGCGACTACTACAACGGACATCAGGATGATAATGCCATCTGCTACCTGACTCTGGCAAACAAACTTATACACTCACTGAATCCAAGGGCTATCACTATAGCTGAAGAGGTGTCGGGAATGCCGGGACTGGCTGCTCCGTTTGAGGATGGAGGATATGGATTCGACTACAGAATGGCGATGAACATTCCTGACTACTGGATAAAGATTATCAAGGAGAGAAGGGATGAGGATTGGAAACCGTCAAGCCTGTTCTGGGAGGTGACGAACAGAAGAAAAGACGAAAAGACTATCTCGTATTGCGAAAGTCATGACCAGGCGCTGGTGGGCGACAAGACTATCATCTTCAGACTGTGTGACGCCGATATGTACTGGCACTTCAAGAAGGGTGACGAAAATGGTGTGGTACAGAGGGGTATCGCACTGCACAAGATGATAAGACTGCTGACGGCATCGACTATCAACGGCGGTTATCTGAACTTCATGGGTAACGAGTTCGGTCATCCGGAATGGATTGACTTCCCGAGAGAAGGTAACGGATGGTCGTACAAATATGCTAAAAGGCAGTGGAATTTGGTGGACAACAAGGAATTGTGCTATCACTACCTGGGCGACTTCGACAAGAAAATGGTGGAAACCATAAAAAAGGTGAAGAACATACAGAAAACGGATGTGGTGGAAATATGGCACAACGATGGTGACCAGGTTCTGGCATACAGAAGAAAGGACTTGATTTTCGTGTTCAACTTTAATCCTACAAGGTCGTTTACGGACTACGGATTCCTGGTTCCAAAAGGAGCATACGAAGTGGTGCTTGACACGGACAACAAGGATTTCGGAGGATTCGGCTTCAATGATGACTCAATCACTCATTTCACCTGCAGCGACCCATTATATGCTAAAGACAAAAAAGAGTGGCTGAAACTTTATTTGCCGGCAAGAACTGCTCTGGTACTGAAAAGGGTGAAGAATAATTATGGCGTGGAATAACAACAGATATTATTACAGTAGAAGAAAATACAACAAAACAGCTGCACGCCTGAGCTACATGGTGTGCAGCCTGATTTTTGTGGTATTCTCGATGGTTTATCTGACAGTGTTCCAGAGGGACCTGATAGAGGCTCTGCACCTGTCGACGGCAAAAGGGAACAGCGAATTCAAGATTCTGCCGGCTGCCATTATTGTGACGGTGATTCTGATGATACTGAAGTGGGGGCTGAACCTGCTGATGAGACTCAGAGGAAGCGTGCATGCTGTGGCTTATGTACCGTCATTCTTAGGACTGGTGACTATGACTGCGTTCGGAAGGGATGTGTATATGGGCGAAAGCAGATATATGTGGTGGTGGCTTATGCCGGTACTGACTGCTGTGTTTGTGACTGTCACGGTGGCCGCAAGAAAACATTTCAAGCCTGAAACAAACGAACGAAGCACATTGGGAGTGGTGATAAACAATATCGCACTGATGCTGCTGATGTGTGTAGGAACCGTATGTATGGGAAATACGGACAGGTATTTCCATAACGAGCTGAGAATGGAAAGGCTGATATCGGACGGAAACAACATGGAGGCTCTGAAAGTGGCAGGAAAATCGCTAAAAACGACAAGGACGATGACGGCTCTGAGGATGATGGCCATGGCTAAGGAAGGGAAGTCGGGAGAATGGCTGTTCAGATATCCGCAGAATTTTGGAGCGGAAGGCATGTTCTTCGATTCTGACTCGATGAAAACGCTGAGATTCACCAACGACTCGGTATATGCACTATTAGGAGACAGCCCCAAAGCAGGAGAAAGCAGGATGCAATTTCTGAAAAGACTTTCGATAGAGGGAGGTGACAGTTGCAGAATGGCCGTAGACTATTATCTGGCAGGACTGATGCTGGATAAAAAAATGGATGAATTTGCCGAAGAGATTGTAAAAACATCTGACACAGGAAGGTATTATCGCGAGGCTATTCATATGTATAAGGAGATGAATCCGAAGTGGGAATATGTGGCGGCAGATAACGACAGCACGTACATGTCAAGGCTGAAAGAATACAGGGACAAACAACGGAATATCAAATACAAGTCGGAAACTGAGGAAAGAAACAGAATGAGACTTGAATTTGGAGATACTTTCTGGTGGTATTATGATTATCAGTAATAACTTTTTTAGCGTACAGTTATGACACTGTACGCTTTTTTTATTACTTTTGCACTCTAATTATAACAAATAACATAAAGCTATCTAAATAATAAAAACGGCTATGGCTAAAGAACTTAAAGAACTTACCAAAAGAAGTGAGAACTATTCGCAATGGTATAACGACCTGGTGGTAAAGGCTGACCTGGCAGAACAGTCGCCTGTGAGAGGATGTATGGTAATCAAACCTTACGGATATGCTATCTGGGAAAAGATGCAGAGACAACTGGATGACATGTTCAAGGCAACAGGACACGTTAATGCTTATTTCCCTCTATTAATCCCTAAATCATATCTAAGCCGCGAAGCTGAACACGTGGAAGGCTTTGCCAAAGAATGTGCTGTGGTGACTCACTACAGACTGAAAAACGCTGAAGACGGTTCTGGAGTGATTGTAGACCCCAACGCAAAACTGGAAGAGGAGCTTATCATCAGACCGACATCGGAAACTATCATATGGAGTACTTACAAGAACTGGATAAACTCTTATAGAGATCTGCCTATCCTGTGCAACCAGTGGGCTAACGTAATGAGATGGGAAATGCGTACACGTCTGTTCCTGCGTACTGCAGAATTCCTGTGGCAGGAAGGACATACAGCTCACGCTACAAGAGAGGAAGCTGAAGAGGAAGCACAGAAGATGCTTCACGTGTACGGTGAATTCGCTGAAAAATATATGGCGGTGCCGGTTGTGAAGGGTGTGAAATCGGCTAACGAACGTTTTGCAGGTGCTCTCGATACTTATACTATAGAAGGTTTGATGCAGGACGGTAAGGCTCTGCAGTGTGGTACATCACACTTCTTAGGCCAGAACTTCGCAAAGGCTTTCAACGTACAGTTCGTGGACAAGAACAATAAGCTGGATTATGTTTGGGCTACTTCATGGGGTGTTTCTACACGACTGATGGGTGCGCTTATCATGACTCACTCTGACGACAACGGTCTGGTACTCCCTCCACATCTGGCTCCTATACAGGTGGTTATCGTTCCTATCTACAAGAACGAAGAACAGCTGAACCTGATTAACGAAAAGGTGGACGGCATTGTTGCTAAACTGCGCAGCATGGGTATCTCAGTGAAATATGACAACGCTGACAACAAGCGTCCGGGATTCAAATTCGCCGATTACGAGCTGAAGGGTGTGCCTGTAAGACTTGTTATGGGTGGACGTGACCTGGAAAACAATACAATGGAAGTAATGCGTCGTGACACTCTGGAAAAAGAAACACGCTCATGCGAGGGCATAGAAGAATATGTAAAGAATCTGCTTGAAGAAATTCAGGAAAATATCTATCAGAAGGCTCTGAAGTACAGAAACGAACATATCGTGAAGGTGGATACTTATGATGAGTTCAAGGAACAGATTGAGAAGGGTGGTTTCATCCTGGCTCACTGGGACGGTACTCCGGAAACTGAAGACCGCATCAAGGAAGAAACCAAGGCTACTATCAGATGTCTGCCTTTCGATGCTGACGAGGAAAGCTTGACACCGGGTGTAGACATGGTGACTGGTAAACCTTCTGCAAGAAGAGTATTGTTCGCAAGAGCTTACTAATTCTCCGGAAAACAGTATTTATTAATATATGGAAACAGCGTGTGGTGGAAGCTACACGCTGTTTTTTGCAGTTATCATATCTCTCTTCCAGCTTCTTCACAACGTAACATCATAACCGATTTTAATTCCTGCAAAAAAATCTTAATTCTTCTCTCGCCATCACATATGCAACCTTCTTTGTTTGTATTTTTGCGTAGAATTTTATTCGCAAATATGAAAATTAAGGAAATTATAGATGCCCTTGAGATATTCGCGCCTCTGCCTCTGCAAGACGGATTTGACAATGCCGGACTGCAAGTAGGATTGACAGACGCGGAAGCTACAGGGGCTTTGTTGTGTTTGGACGTTACTGAAGACATAGTAGAAGAAGCTATAAATCAGGGTATTAACCTGATTATATCGCATCATCCGCTGATGTTCAGAAGTTACAAATCAATAACGGGAAAAGACTATACTGAAAGATGTATAATGAACGCCATAAGGAATGAAATCGTGATTTATTCGATGCATACCAATCTGGACAATGCTCCTAACGGCGTGAATTATAAGATAGCTGAAAAAATAGGGCTGAAAAACGTTAAGGTTTTGGATCCGAAAGAGTATATGCAGCAGGACTTCGGTGACAACAACTCTATGGCTGAATGGCTAACGGCAGGTGCCGGAGCAATAGGCGAACTGGAAGAGCCGATGACGGAGACCGAGTTTCTGAAGCACGTGAAGAAAACTTTCGAATCAGGATGTGTGAAGCATACAAAACTGACAGGAAGACTGGTGGAGAAAGTTGCCATATGCGGAGGAGCAGGGGCGTTCCTGATGGAAAAGGCTGTGAAAGAGCATGCGGATGCTTTCGTGACGGGAGAGATAAAATATCATGACTATTTCTACTACGAAGATAAAATCCTGGCTGCGGAAATAGGGCATTACGAAAGCGAACAGTACACTAAAGAAATTATAAGGGATGTGCTGAAAAGCAAGTTCCCTACACTGAGAATAGAACTTACAAGAATTAATACGAACCCAATTAAATATTTGTAAAACTATGGCTAAAGATGCAAAGAAAGACCTTACAGAAATAAGTGTTGAACAGAAACTTACTGCATTATACAAACTGCAGACTATCCTTTCTGAAATGGATAAAATCAAAACTCTTAGAGGTGAACTTCCACTTGAAGTAAGAGATTTGGAAGACGAAATTACAGGTCTGAACACTCGCATTGAAAAAATCAAGGCTGAAATAGAAGAACTGAAACAGAACGTGGCTACAAGAAAGATAGACATCGAATCTGCTAAGGCTTCTATAGAAAAATACAAAGCTCAGCAGGACAATGTAAGAAACAACAGAGAATATGATGTCCTGACTAAGGAAATAGAATTCCAGTCGCTGGAAGTTGAGCTGAACGAAAAAAGAATAAAAGAGGCTAACGCTTCTATCAAGGCTAAGGAAGAGGAAATAGTAAAGAGCCAGAATGCTGTAGAAGAAAGAAGCAAGGACCTCGAAGACAAGAAGAATGAGCTGGAAGAAATCATTGCTGAAACAAAACAGGAAGAAGAAAAGCTGAGAGAAAACGCAAAGGCTCTTGAAAGCACTATCGAACCAAGATTGCTGCAGGCGTTCAAACGTATCAGATCTAACTCAAGAAACGGTCTCGGTATCACTTATGTACAGAGAGGTGCGTGCGGTGGTTGCTTCAACAAGATTCCGGCACAGAAACAGTTGGACATCAGAATGAGAAAGAAAATCATTGTTTGCGAATATTGCGGTAGAATAATGGTTGACCAGGAACTGGCTGGTGTGGCTCCGGTGGAAACTGAAGTAAAGGAAACAAGAACAAGAAGAACAAGAACTGCAAGCTCTGCAGAATAAATAGAGAAAATTCTTGAATGAATAATGGGCGTAAAGGTGTTTTATGTAAAACATTTTTACGCCCATTCTGTTTACAGACTATTGTATGGGGGAACGGAAGAAAGGAATGTGCAGCGGCCTGTCTGATAGTCCACCTTACAGCAATAATGGGTTATGCCGTTGGTAACGATGAGATAGTCCACGCGAAGAACGATGTTATAACGGGTAATCTGATTGAAAACGTTCTGTGTGACCTGAACATCCGGAGCCTTGTATTCTACTATCATACGTGGAGCAAGGGACGGAGAATACAGAACGGTGTCGCAACGCTTGGATGTGGAGTTCAGCGATATGCTCACTTCGTTGGCAAGTAATCCGGCAGGATATCCCAGATGATTGACAAGGTAATGGACAAAATGCTGACGTACCCATTCTTCGGGCGTCAGAGCGACGTATTTTTTCCTCAACACGTCGAATACATATTTTTTACCACTGCGGTCGGTTATTTTGAGAGCAGCGGATGGCAGGTTTAATGATAACATTTCGTATATTTGCATTTAAAGTTTTAACCGTGATTATTTGTAACGGAAATTTATCAGTACAAATTTAATAAAACGGAACGAAACGGTAAAATCATTGCCTAAGTAAATAAACATTGGAAAGAAACATGACATACGAAGATATAGCCAAGGACATAAAGAACAAAAAGTTTGCTCCCGTGTATCTGCTGATGGGAGAAGAGGACTATTATATAGACAGAATTGCCGACTACATAGTAGAAAAGGCTCTGGACGAAAACGAAAGGGAATTCAACCTGACGGTGATGTACGGTCTGGAAACAGACATGGCAAGCATTATAAACAACGCAAAGAGATATCCGATGATGGCAGAACGCCAGGTAGTGATGGTGAAGGAAGCGCAGAACATCAGGGCATGGGACGACCTGGCTTTCTATCTGCAGAAACCGCTTGAATCGACAATACTCGTGATATGCTACAAGCACGGAACGATGGACAAAAGAAAGAAAGTGGTGGCAGAGATAGAAAAGAACGGCGTAGTGTTCGAATCGAAGAAGCTGAAGGAGAATATGCTGCCTTCGTTCATAACGACGTATCTGAAGAGGAAGAAAATGGAGATTGACAACAAGGCTGCGGAACTTATGGCGGACTTTGTGGGAAATGACCTTAACAGGCTGGCCGGGGAACTGGACAAACTGATAATCACAATGCCTCAGGGGAAAAACAGGATTACATCGGACGAAATTGAGAAGAATATAGGAATAAGCAAGGATTACAATAATTTCGAGCTGAAGAATGCCATTATCTCAAAAGATGTACTGAAGGCAAACAAGATAGTGAAATACTTTAATGACAATCCGAAGAACAATCCTATACAACCGACATTGGCTATACTGTTCAACTATTTCTCCAATCTGATGGTGGCATATTATACTCCGGAAAGAACGGATAATGGAGTGGCAGCTTATCTGGGACTGAAGTCGCCATGGCTGGCAAAAGAGTATCTGGCCGGAATGAGTGCATACACCGGCGTGAAGGTGATGAACATTATAACGCAAATAAGGCTCTGTGACGCAAAATCTAAAGGAATAGGTAATGTATCACTTACACAGGGAGAACTGCTGAGAGAGCTCGTCTATTTCATTCTACATTGATTTTACAGCATAAAGAGGTATAAAGGCTTTATCTACTACGGTAGATAGGGCCTTTTTTCTTATCTATACGAGAATCGAAAATTTACGCACGACTGTACATTTGGACGAAAATTTTCAATTCTCAGCAATTTGGGATTACAGACATAATCAAGTTTACACATGTATGCAGATTAATAGTGTAGAACTGTAAAATTACAGATGTAAAAGGATTACAAATGTATGTAATTATATAGGATTATGTACATTTATATTTGTATTTACAGATGTAATAGAGTAGAGGCGTAGGTGTATTGTTTACATCTCTCATATATACACATATGTAAAATGTATATATTTGCACGGTGTATATAATAGGTTTTATCTCTATATACCAACACTTTACACTAAATATCCTATAATCTGCTTAAATATATATGCGGACAAAAAGGAATAAAACATACAAAAGGCGGGATGTATGGCTGTATACAAGTGTAACTATCATATAATCAAGGTTTTACTATTATTTTGTGAATTAAATGTTTAAGCTACAAACAAATGTAAACCACAAATATTCTGTGTTATTGACAGTTGTAATTACAAATGTATATTTTACATTTATGCATGTAAATTTGCTTTTGTAAAATTCATTAATTACCTTTGTAACGTCATTATATTAAGTTAATACATTTGTAAATGAAGGACAGAATAATCCAAATCATGCGTTCGGCGGGGTTAAGCAATGCTGACTTTGCCGAAAAGATAGGAATCTCCACATCGTCGCTATCTCATATATTCAGCGGAAGAAACAATCCGAGTCTGGACATGGTGAAGCGTCTGCATAAATCTTTCCCGGACATCAGCCTTAACTGGATAATGTATGGCGAGGGAGAAATGTATTCTACAGGAAACTCCGGTAACGACAAGAAACAGGAGAATCACGAATTTACGCAAGGAAACCTATGGGACGAAACGGGCGCTGAAAGCCACGAGAATCCGCAAAATACGGACAACGGGGCGTTTTATCTTGATTTTCGCAAGGAGAAGCCATCAGAAGAAGGCAATCAGACTATACAAAATCCTGTAAAAGAAGAAATTAGGTATATAGAAAAGCCTGCACCGAAAATCTCTGAAATAAGAATATTCTACGATAACGGAACTTTTGAAGTGTTCAAACCGGAAAACAAGTAAAGGGCAGATTTGTGCTTTCCATAAAAAATACTGATTTAGGTATATGCAGAACACATTATATATAATGTAAATTGTTATCTTTGCATAACAAAACGATTTTATCAGATTTTTTATGAAAAAATACATTTTAGATTTGACTGTAACTGAGAACGTGCGTTTGCACAACAATTATGTTCTCATAAAGCTAACACAGGAGGAACCGCTTCCTGAAATGCTTCCGGGACAGTTTGCAGAAATAAGAATAGATGGCTCGAACACCACTTTCCTGCGACGTCCTATCTCTATTAATTATGTAGACCGCAAAACAAACGAAGTATGGTTCCTGGTACAACTCGTTGGCGACGGTACAAGAAAACTGGCTACCGTAAATAAAGGTGATACAGTGAATGTGGTACTTCCTTTAGGCAACGGGTTCTCTATGCCTGAGAATACAGAGAAGAAACTTCTGCTTGTGGGCGGAGGTGTAGGAACCGCTCCTATGCTGTACTTGGGAGAAGCGTTGAAGAAGATGGGATGCAAACCGGTGTTCCTGCTTGGAGCACGTTCGGCAAACGACCTGCTGCAGATGGAACAGTTTGAAGCTCTTGGCGAAGTATATACCACTACTGAGGACGGTTCGGCCGGTGAGAAAGGATATGTGACAATGCACAGCATTCTGAAAACTACTAAGTTCGACATGATTTACACTTGTGGTCCGAAACCGATGATGATGGCTGTAGCGAAATATGCCAAGGAGAACGACATCGAATGTGAAGTGTCACTCGAAAATACTATGGCATGCGGTGTAGGTGCATGTCTGTGCTGCGTTGAGAACACACAGGAAGGTCATGTGTGCGTATGTAAAGAAGGTCCGGTATTTAATTATAAGAAATTATTATGGCAGATTTAAGTGTAAACATAGGAAAGCTGAATATGGCAAACCCGGTGATGACTGCATCGGGAACTTTTGGTTACGGTCTGGAATTCGAGGATTTTGTTGACCTTGAGAAAATCGGAGGTATAATAGTAAAAGGAACCACTCTTCATCATCGTGAAGGTAACCCTTATCCACGTATGGCAGAAACTCCTATGGGTATGCTGAATGCCGTGGGACTGCAGAACAAGGGTGTACATTATTTCGTGGATAATATCTATCCGAAAATCAAAGATATCAAGACTAACATGATAGTAAACGTGTCAGGTTCGCAGATAGAAGATTATGCTGAAACGGCACGTATCATAAATGAGTTGGACAACATCCCTGCGATAGAACTCAACATATCTTGCCCTAACGTAAAACAGGGAGGTATGGCTTTCGGAGTTACAGCAAAAGGTGCTGCCGAAGTAGTAAAAGCAGTAAGAGATGTTTACAACAAGACGCTTATAGTAAAGCTCTCGCCTAACGTGACAGAAATCACTGAAATAGCACGTGCAGCAGAAGGTGCAGGAGCTGACAGTGTATCGCTTATCAACACTCTGCTGGGTATGGCCATCGATGCTGAAAAGCGCAAACCGATACTATCAACAGTAACAGGCGGTATGAGCGGTGCTGCAGTGAAACCTATCGCTCTGCGAATGGTATGGCAGGTGGCTAAAGCAGTAAAGATTCCTGTTATCGGACTCGGTGGTATCATGAACTGGAAAGATGCTGTGGAATTCATGCTTGCTGGAGCAACAGCCATTCAGATAGGTACTGCAAACTTCATTGATCCGGCCATTACTGTGAAAGTGGCAGAAGGTATAAATGACTATCTTGACCGTCACGGATACTCATCTGTACGCGATATTATCGGTGCGCTGGAAGTATAATTTATGAAACAAATAAATAATGAGAGACTATTTAGACAAAGCAGAATTATTATTATTACCATTAATTGCAAAAGATACTAGCGATTGCAAAAAATGGTTATGCCCTGGTCTAATAGGAGTATATTACAAAGACACTAATAAACCACATTGGGAAGACAAAATAATAGTAGTATACAATGGTAGAGAAATGAATCAACCAATATTAAATTGGAATCTATCGGACTATAAATACGAAAAATACGAAGAATATATAAATAACAAAGCATATTATATATATGCTTATACTGTACCTCCTCAATTTAAAAAAGACTTTAATTTAATTATAAACGGAGATTATAGTAAAATATCCATACAAGCAAAGAATCGAATTTTAGAATTCCATTTCAAAAAACACAATGGAAAATGTTTAGCAACATATAAAAAAGATATTAAATCCGCCTATTACTGAAACGCTAAATAAAAAAAGAGAGTACACTGATCCTTTTGGGGAAAAGGAGATATTACATATCAATCAGGCTCCACTGAGTTAAACACATCAATACGTTTAACTCTTTCCTCTTAAGGATTTACTCATAAATAAAAGTTCCGTAAAGCAACAAGTTTGTTTCACGGAACTTTTATTTACACATTCATTATTCTCCAAGCAAATCCGGACGCAAACGCTTAGTCCTCTCGAGCGACTGCTGGAACTCCCATTCACGAATCTTGGCTTCATGACCTGAAAGAAGGATATCAGGCACTTTCCAGCCTTTATATTCAGAAGGACGTGTGTAGACAGGAGGAGCAAGCAGATTATCCTGGAAAGAGTCAGACAGAGCAGACTGCTCGTCGGAAATGACTCCCGGAATAATACGCACAACAGCATCAGCTATGACTGCAGCAGCAAGTTCGCCACCCGTAAGTACATAGTCGCCTATACTTATTTCCTTTGTTATGAAATGCTCGCGGATACGATAGTCTATACCTTTGAAATGTCCGCACAGTATCATCAGATTCTCCTGCAATGAAAGTGAGTTGGCCATTGGCTGGTCGAACTTCTCACCGTCAGGACTTGTAAAGATTATTTCATCATAATGCCTCTGTTCCTTCAGTGCCGAAATACATCGGTCTATAGGTTCAATCTTCATCACCATACCTGCACAACCGCCAAAAGGATAATCATCCACACGGCGATATTTATCCGTGGTATAATCCCGTAGATTGTGGATATGTATCTCGGCTATACCTTTCTTCTGCGCACGGCTCATAATGGAGCAGTTGAAGAAACCTTCTATCATCTCAGGCAATACGGTTATAATGTCTATTCTCATATTTTATAGTTGTGTAGTTGTTAGTAGTTGCAAAAATACACATAATACTCCGTACTTATGGCGGCAAGATAAGTTTTTTTGCTAAATTTGCATTACTAACATCGTAAATATTATGACAAATCCTGAAATAGAAAGAATATACCGGTTGCGTGAAGAACTTCACACACACAACTATAACTATTATGTGATGAACTCGCCTGTGATAAGCGACATGGAATTTGACCGCATGATGCGCGAACTGCAGGAACTCGAGGCCAAGTATCCCGAAACATACGACGAAAACTCTCCTACGATGAGAGTGGGCAGCGATATCAGTAAAGATTTCGTACAAGTGGAGCATAAATACCCTATGCTGTCGCTTGGAAATACCTATTCGGAAGAAGAGGTTTCCGACTTCTATGAGAGGGTAAGAAAATCGCTGAATGAGGAGTTCGAAATATGTTGCGAAATGAAATTCGACGGTACATCAATCTCGCTTACATACGAAAACGGCAAACTGATAAGAGCCGTGACAAGAGGTGATGGAGTGAAAGGTGACGATGTGACTGACAACGTAAAAACCATCCGCACGGTTCCGCTTGTACTGAAAGGCGACAATTATCCGCAGAGTTTCGAGATAAGAGGTGAGATTCTCATGCCATGGGATGTATTCGAAAAGCTGAACAAGGAACGCGAGGCTAAGGAAGAACCACTGTTCGCAAACCCAAGAAATGCGGCATCAGGAACTCTTAAGCAGCAGAATTCATCGGTTGTGGCATCCAGAAAACTTGATGCCTATCTGTATTATCTGCTTGGGGACAATCTTCCTCACGACGGACACTATGAGAATCTGCAGGAAGCACGCAAATGGGGTTTCAAAATCTCCGACACTACAAAGAAGGTGAAGACACTGCAGGAAGTCTTCGATTTCATAAAGTATTGGGATACCGAAAGAAAGAATCTGCCGGTAGCTACAGACGGTATAGTCCTGAAAGTAAACTCACTCCGACAGCAGAAGAATCTTGGATATACGGCCAAATCGCCACGATGGGCCATCGCATATAAGTTTCAGGCAGAAAAAGCCCTGACCAAACTCCAGAAGGTTACATATCAGGTGGGCAGAACGGGAGCCATTACTCCGGTAGCCAACCTTGACCCTGTTCAGTTGTCAGGTACTGTAGTGAAACGTGCATCACTGCACAATGCCGATATCATAGCCAGTCTGGACCTCCACGAAGGAGATATGGTATATGTGGAAAAAGGCGGAGAGATTATCCCGAAAATCACCGGTGTGGACACAGAATCGCGTATTCCGGGAAGCAAACCGGTGGAATTCATCACCCACTGTCCGGAGTGTGGAGAACCGCTGACAAGATTCGAAGACGAAGCAGCACATTACTGTACAAACGAAGACTCATGTCCTCCTCAGATTAAGGGAAAGATAGAGCACTTCATAAGCCGAAAGGCTATGAACATAGAGGGACTTGGACCTGAAACAGTCGATTTGTTCTACCAGGAAGGAATGATAAACAATGCAGCCGACCTGTATGAACTGAAAGAACAGGAAATAGCAAAACTTGAAAGGTTCGGAGAGAAATCGGCACAGAACATAATGGCAGGCCTGGAGGCATCAAAACAGGTGGGATTCGAACGTGTGATATTTGCTTTAGGTATAAGATTCGTAGGAGAAACGGTAGCCAAGAAGCTCGCAAAATCGGTAAAAAATATAGACACCCTGATATCTGCATCGAAGGAAGAACTCATTGCCATTGACGAGATAGGGGAGAAAATAGCCGAAAGTATCATTCATTTCTTCAGCAGCGAGAAAAACAGAATTTTAGTGGAAAGACTGAAAGCTGCCGGACTGAAGATGGAGATGGAGGCAGAAGAAGTTTCCATGGCTTCAAACATCCTTGAAGGACAGTCGGTAGTGATAAGCGGAGTATTTGCGGTTCATTCGCGCGACGAATACAAGGACATCATAGAAAAGCATGGCGGAAAGAACGTAGGAAGCATATCGAAGAAAACAAGCTTTATACTTGCCGGAGAAAATATGGGACCGAGCAAGCTGGAAAAAGCAAAAGCCTTAGGCATAAAGATAATGAGCGAGGAGGAGTTTCTTAATATGATTTCCAGCCATACTGAAAATACACAAACTCCAGCGCGGGAAGAAGAAGTAAAGAAAGACGTTGAAGAGGTGGTAGAGAAGAAGGAAGTTGAAGATACGGTACAGATAGAAAAACCGAAAGCCGATGAAAATGAGAATAAGAAGAAAACTGCCACTAACATACAGTTGGAATTATTTTGAGTCAAAATTTCATCAATTTATCCAAAAAAAGTGATAGAAAAATAGTTTTAAAAGAAAATATTAGTACTTTTGTAACTAATAAATGCGTATATAATTAAATTATGATACAAAGAAGATTGAAAGGAATGGGAGTGGCGCTTATCACACCATTCAAGGAAGACGGAAGTGTAGACTATGATTCACTGCTCAGATTAGTTGAATATCAGGTACAAAACGGTATAGATTTTCTCTGTGTTTTAGGAACAACAGCAGAAACTCCGACACTGACAGCAGAGGAAAAGAAAAAGATAAAATCACTTGTAATAGAGAGAGTTAACGGAAGGGTTCCTATTCTTCTCGGAGTGGGAAGCAACTGTACACAGACAGTAATCGACACCATAAAGAATGACGATATGACAGGTGTGGATGCACTGCTGATAGCTGTACCATATTACAACAAGCCTTCGCAGGAAGGTATATACCAGCACTATAAGGCTATAGCACAATCTACAAATCTTCCTATCGTTCTGTACAATGTGCCAGGACGTACGGGAGTGAACATGACTGCTGCTACAACACTCCGATTAGCTTACGATTTCGACAATATAGTAGCTATCAAGGAAGCATCAGGAGATATTTCTCAGATGGATGAGATTATCAAGAAGAAACCGGCAAACTTCGATGTCATTTCGGGTGACGACGGAATAACATTCCCATTGATTACTCTCGGAGCTGTAGGTGTAATTTCTGTTATCGGAAATGCATTCCCAAAAGAATTCAGCCGAATGACAAGACTTGCTTTAGCCGGCGACTACAACAGTGCACTTACGATACATCATCAGTTTACCGAACTCTTCAAGCTTCTGTTCGTAGACGGAAACCCTGCAGGAGTTAAAGCAATGCTCAGCATGATGGGAATGATTGAGAACCGTCTGCGTCTGCCTCTTGTTCCTACAAGAATTACTACATACGAAGAAATGCGTAAGGTTCTCGAAGGTTTGAAAGTTAAATTATAGCATACAGAAAAACTAATACAGAAAATAAAATCCGGCCTGTAGATTTAAAATTTACAAGCCGGATTTTATTTTTTCCTGAAAAACGAAATCTCAGAGCGGTTTTATTGCTGAGAAGTAATTTCTGAGAATCTTCTTAGAATCGAAAAAATAAGGGTAGATATTACGGAAAAAAAAACAAGAGATGAGTAAATATGAGTAAAAAAGTGAGAAAGGGAAGTAAGATATAAAACAGATAATTAAAAGGCATAATTCCAATTAAACATAATCGTGATTATATAACTTTTATCCGTTTAGATTCTACAATGAAATTTGCCACTAATCCACAAGAATCTTTCTCCACAAAAACGACGAAGAATTACAAGTAAAACGTCGAAGCGTTTTAGTCTAAACGCTTCGACGTTTTACTTGCAGCTGTTTACTGAATTATAAACTATATTATTCTGTTTACCGTAATCTCCGGAAAATCATGAAGCAGCATCAGCAATATTCCTTCTTCATTCATGTTCTTGGCTTTTACAACCATAGATACATAATAAACCGGATTACCTCGGCCGTCAGTCTTTTCTTCCATCTCGTATGAACTTATGATGAAATTCCTTGAACTGAACAATGCGGATATATCTTTCAGAGAATCCTTATTCCGGGTTGAGAATTCTACAATCATACTCCTCAGGCTTATGCCTTTGAAGAAATAATTTAGAACCTCAACACCAATAAGGAATAAAACCGTTGCCGTAATGCCCAGAACGTACATTCCTGCACCTATGGCAAGTCCGATACCTGATGTGGACCATATGCCGGCTGCAGTAGTCAGACCTCTGACTATCTGCTTCTGAAGCAATATTATAGTACCTGCACCTATAAATCCTATTCCGCTGACTACCTGAGCAGCCAGACGGCTCGGGTCAAGCCTGACCAAATCTGTTTCAAGCACTTCCGAAAAGCCATATTGAGATACTATCATCAGTAAGGCACTTCCCAAAGCTACAAGAAAATGAGTCCTGTAGCCTGCTTCCTTGGAGCGGTATTCCCTCTCCAGGCCTATTATAACGCCCATAAGACTGGCTACTACCAACCTTATTATGAACTCTGTGTACATTTCCATAATACCAAATGTTATAACACAAATATAAGCATTGTACATGATAAAAGCAAGCTATCAGCAGGCTATGATGCTATTTTATTCTGTTCATCCTTGATATCAGTTCATCGCCCAACTCGCCTTTTACCTTTATATGCTCCAATACAGCTTCTACGAAAGGATTGCTTTCAAAGTACCCTCTCACCTGCTCAAAATCAAGCCTTTGCTCTTCTCTTGTTCCATCGGCACCGAATCCAGTCATGGCAGAAAGAGAGAATTCCTTCTTCGCATCTTCGTAAACCATCTTGTCAAGGCCGATTACCGCATCTTTCCATTTTTCTACGATACCGATAATGTCTTCCTTAGTGATTTTATCTGCCTGAAGACCAAAGAATTCAAGCATCTTGCCGTATGCCCAGGTCCATTCGTAAGTATAGTAATTATTGTGCATCTCTGTAAGACGGGCATCTATCTTTTCTACCGAATCAAGCACTCCACATTCGATATCGGCCATCAGGCGGTCTATCTCGCTGCGAGGTGCAATAAGTCCCGATACGTCAACCCATTCGCCTGTACCTATGGCAGTGTCAGGTTTGAGTCTTTCGCGGATTTCCTCATTATTCTTGAATTCCGTTATCTCCAGACGCTTGATAACTGAGTTTCCGAGGAACTTGGTAATACCTGTCTCATAGAACTTTATACCCTTATTGAGAGATGAATTCTTGATTTTCGCACTCTGATATGAATATGTTTCGGATGTTTCGCCCGATACCCTCGCAAGGTCTTTCAGAATCTCACGTCCCTTGAACATCTTCTGTATGGTATATGGACTGAGGAGATTGTAATTCACCTTATCCATGCGGCAAGGGTCTTTTCTGTTGTCACGCTTAGGCCATTTTTGGGCATCGCGGATAGTTCCCACACTGCGGAGATTTACACCGGGCATGAGGTATGTGGTATTCTTCTCTTCTATAAGATATGAGAAAGGCAGATTGGTGGTGTCTGGATGTGCCACGTGGCGTCCCATAACAAGTGAGAAGGCTCCGATACGTGCAGGCCAAAGGATATAAGAGTCGGAAGCAGTCTTGGCACCTCTCTCCATAATACCCTGGTGGATAGGCCCCAACTTATACATATGGTTGCTCTGGTTTGAACCCGAACCGGCATTCATGAACGAGAACATTCCGGCTATAAGCAATGTCGATTTATGATGGGTAACGGTGAAAGGGCCTGCAAAGATGGCACAAGCCTCGCCGTTTTCTTCCTGACAATTGCAGAAGAACAGAGAGTCTGACGCAGAATAATTATGTCCCATATGACATGCCTGACCTACGAAACATCTTGTCAGCATAGTACCGTCTTCGATATGCGAGCCGCTGGAGATAATGAAATCGTCGCAAATTACACCGTAACCGATATGGATAGGCGCACTCTCGTTACTGTTAAGGCTACCGTTCTTCAGTCGTCCGGCACTCTCTATTTTACAGAAACTGCCTATACGCACGTTTTTGATATATCCGGTATCTACAATCATCGCATCGTTGCCCACATAGCCATATTCCGAAGCTATCTCGTCGGCATATTTCATAACCAATGATTTCATCTTTGCGGCAAGGTCCGGACGATGTCTGTACATGGCAGCTATATAAGCCTCGTGAGCAGAAAGTTTGTCATGAATTATTACCTCTCTCCCACCGGTTTCGCTCAGTACGGATACTTCTGTACCGTTTCCGAAAGTGGAACGCTTGTCCACAATCATGCAATCCACATTCTCGATGAAAACTCTGTCCGAAATGACGTAATTCGCGATATAGTTCTTCACATTCTCTATGCAACATCCGTTGCCTACGGTTACATTGTGCAGAGTGGCATTCCTTATTCCGGAGGATTTCTTCACCCCACCGGCAAGGGTAAACTCACCGTTCAACTCCCCTATCCTTATCTTGCCGGACATCCTTACATGCCATACTTTTGAAGCATCAAAGCCTTCGGCTACAGTTACATCCGACCAGTTTTCGGCACAGCATCCCTGTGCAATTAGTGTATCAATCTCAGATACCGTGAGATTTCTCAATGTATGTTCCATAATAATCATTTCACTTGTTCTTTTATCATTCTAATGACAAAGATAGTAACATTTTGATATATATCTTGCTTTTATCATAAATTTCATCTATCTTAGAAGAGATAAAATCTGTTGCCATATGAAAACTACAAGCACATTACTCTTTGTCCTCATAATGCTACTGACAGGTTGCGGCAATGCAGGGAAAAGCCAAACAGAATCCTGCCATGCAGATACTGTCACACTGCAAGCGGATACCGTTATGCCGCAGAAAGAAACTGCAGCGGACACTGTCCTTGCCGATACCGCCAGACATGACAGTGCGGAAGTTTCCATACCCGTCATCGTGCCTTACTGCAATAGCATCCCCACAGGCAAGGAAATCACCCCTGCCCTTTTGAGTATGCGTACGGAATACGACTACTACCCTCTCCCGACAAATGAAACAACAGTGTTCGTAACCAACAAATCAGGCAGGGAGTACACCTGCGGAGACGAGTACAGCATAGCCTATTATAACGAGAAAGACAAAACATGGGAGCCACTACCTGTAAATCCTATAAGTGAGGATATGCTCTGGATAATATCGCCGCACCATAACGTCAGAATGCAGACCATACACATCTATACTGACATCACTCCCAACCGTCCGGGAAAATATCGCATATACAAGCCGTTCAACGACGATACGGAAGTAGCATTCGCAGAGTTTGAAATGGTTGACAACAAAGATGTCCGCAAGCTGATGGACAGTATGCGGAAGAAAGTCACGAGCCTTCCACGCACAGATACAATACGTGAAAACATCTCAACCGCATGTCAGCTCCACGACGGCGATACGATATCGGTTGGTCTGATAAACAACGCCATGCAGTATCAGGAAATGTTCAGAAGAAGAATACTGAACTACTCCGCCCTTGATTTCGGAAAGATAACCCCAACCGAACCTCTCCCTTTCACTACGACATCGGACACTATGGACATCAGCATGAGAACGGAAAAGCCTGTTTACCCTGTTGGCACAGAAGAAATTCCGGTAAAAATATCCAACAATAACGACCGGATGCTGTTTTTTGGACTTGACTATGGAATTGCCCGAAAGGAAGGGAACGAATGGCTTGTTCTGAACACTTCCACCGTGTGGAATTCCGTTGGTATCCTTATGCAGAAAGGTCGTGACTACAATTTCAAGGCCCATATGTACAACTTGGTTAACGACAACAAGCCAGGGACATATAAGGTCTATAAGAGAATAGGTTTTGACGGCACCAGGAAGGAATGGTACATGTCGGCAAAATTTAAGTTAGAATAATCAAATAATATTTTTATATGAAAAACTGTAATTTATTTTTTCTGTTCATAATAACTTTGATTACTTTTTTATCCATTGGATGTAAAGATAACAAATACCAGGAAGCAACTGAGTATCAGGGTACAACGGGCGACGCTACAATTCTGTCAAGCAACAGCATAGGACAGGAAGTAAGAATGGAAACAATTCAAGGGAATTATAATTCATCGACTAAAGAAGTCTATGCCATAGTCTTTAACCCTCAAAAGCGGCAACTAAGTTACGGACGCGACTGGGAGCTGGAGTATATGAAAGACAACGTATGGATTAAAGCCAGAAATAAAAAAACAGTATTGAGATTAGACGATGAGTATCTGCCAATCAATATCCCTGAATATATGGTATTCAGCTTTCCAATACATATTTATGAGGTTACGTCAGGTAGATATAGAATAAAAAAGACTTTCTATGATAATTATGGTAACGGTAATTATAAGAAGATAGAGCTAAACTCTGAATTTTATGTGAAATAATAGACTAGTAACACAATTTTAATCACATATTGTCATGAAACACTATTTATTGTCATTCCTACTAATGATGTCTGTAATCAGCGTATTTCAGACAGCAAGCGCCAAAGAGCCAAAGGACAATGAGAGCAGGCGTGTTATTGTAACCCTTAAATCAGGTGAAAAAGTAGAGGGATATATTTATCAAAACTGGCAACCTGAAAATTCTCCATTTAGAAAACCGAACTATATGTTCAAGATGACGCATAACCCAGATGATGATGAAAAGATTGAATACACGGCTGATGATATAACCAGTGTCAAGTTTGTCAAAGTAACTGAGAATAATCCGGAAGGTCAGTTATGGGAATCACGTCCACTTGCCAGGCCTAACTTTCGTAGTCGTTACAATACTACCCAACGGCTATTCTGCGTAAATAAGGTTGGTAAAAATGCTACAACATATTGGTGGAATGTTTTGGCTTCTGCAGGTCAAAATCTGTCTCGTCAAGAAATCAAAACCTACTTTGGTGTACGTTTTCACAACGATCCTGATGGAATAGTTTATACTTACTCATTGGTTAATTCTGTTTTAACGGACAAAAAATATCCTGGATTGAGTGATTTTTACATGGAGTGGTTCAAAGGTCCCGAAGGTAAAGTTCATCAAAAAGAATCCGAAGAAAATGATGCATGGATTCTTGACATGTACGATGCATATCTTGAAAAAATGGGAGATGAAGCCGCCAATCTACCATACTCCACAAAGAACAAAAAGAAGTAATTTTGCAATAGATTTCAAAACAGAATGAGCAACAAACAAAACAATAATATTATGAAAAAGAATATTATATCTTTATTGGGATTCGTCATTTGTTCTCTTTTAATCATCATCTCCGGATTCCTATGTTTTACGACAGAAGGTATTGATGCGGAAAAGATGAGAACAATCTATATAGGATTTATTTTACTTATGCTCCATGGTTGTTACCGCATTTATAAATTCAAGACATCAACCCATCAGGACACCGAAACGGATGAAGTGCAAAAAAAATTACAACAGGTAAATTCTATTGCTGAATTTTTCCATACAGTCTTTCATCCTAAAGAAATGTATTTCCGTACCTCACTTTCCCTTTTCATTATTTTGGTGTTTGGATTGTTTGGTACTTCTACTCTGTTTTGGGCATTCACATTTCTATTTTTAGCAATAAAATCTGTATTGATAATTCAATATTATCGTTATTGGAAAGCGTGGGAGAAACTGGTAGTTGCAGAAATGAATGCAAAGACGGACGATATTGATGAAATAGACGAAAAAACTGTTTGTGAATTTATCGAAGTATTAAAGCCTTTCAAGCGCAAGGCAATTGAGATTTGTTTTGCTTCTTCGGAAGATGCCGTAGAAACAGGTTGTTCCAAATATGGAGGTCAACCAGATGTGCCGGAAGATTTTCAATGGCCTTCGGATAACAATAATCGCCCTCTCTCTATGTTGCTTCAGATAAACTGTTCAGACTTAACTTCTCTTGCATCTGAAGACTATCTGCCGAAATCCGGGCATTTATATTTTTTCTATGAACTTGGCGAACAAAATTGGGAAGGGGCAGAGAATAGCATTCGTGTTATATATATAGATACACAACATAAAGAACTGCATCGGATAGATTATCCAAAAACATTGGCGAATGAGTTTAGATTAAAAGAACGAGTCATATCTTTTAAAACTAAAGACAGTTACCCTTCTTTCCAAGATTTTAGCAATCAAAATACTGAATATAAGCACATCATAGATAAAGTTGAAAGTTTCAATGAAGCTCGTAACAGATTGGAATCAGAGCCATCCATCAATGCAATAGGAACCATGTTCGGATATGCAGACTTAATACATGATGCTATAATAAACGATTTGAATGCAAATATTCTGCTTTTACAACTTTCTTCTATTGAAGATGATTCGTATGAACTTTTGTTTGGTGACTGTGGGAATATTTATTTCTACATTTCCCATCAAGATCTGAAAAACAAAGATTTTAGAAATCTTAAGTTTGAATTACAGTGCTATTAAAAGATAAAGTAATAGAGCAATACTCTGAATTTTATGTGAAATAATACAACATTTTAGAAAATGTGGAATAATACTGTATATCTCCCTGAAAGTTCTACAGTTTACATTATTCTTTCCAAATCCATCCGTAATTGAGCGAGTTTTAGTATTTTTGCAGAATATTACAGCTGTTGAATACCCCGTAATATTTTGTATTTTTAAGCATATGAAGAAATTATATACATATCCGGCAAAACCTTTTGTTAAATGGGTTGGAGGTAAAACGCAACTTCTTGACGATATAAAGAAAACTCTACCCCATAATTTATCACAGATAAAAGATGTGACTTATATTGAGCCATTTGTTGGTGGAGGAGCTGTTTTATTCTGGATTCTACAGGAGTATCCGAATATAACAAGGGCTATAATCAATGATATAAATGAAGAATTAATTTGTACATATCGTGTAATAAAGTCAGATGTTGAGAACCTGATTCTTGAATTGACACGAATCCAGACTGAATATCTTGCACTGGATGAGATTGCAAGAAAAGATTACTTTTTATCTCTACGTGAACGTTATAATGAAAAGAACAATTCAGATATTGAAACAGCCGCATTATTTATTTTCCTGAATCGAACTTGCTTTAATGGACTGTATCGTGTGAATTCTAAAGGAAAGTTTAATGTTCCACACGGAAGGTACACTAATCCTAAGATTTGTGATGAAGAAACATTAAGAGCAGATTCTGCTGTTCTACAGAGGGTTGAAATTCTTTGTGGTGATTTTGCACAAACAGGTAAGTATGCCGATGACAATGTTTTGTATTATTTTGATCCACCATATCGTCCTCTGACAGATACTTCAGCGTTTACTTCTTACGCAAAAGAAGGTTTTGACGATACCGAACAGATGCGTTTGCGTGATTTTTGTGAACAGATATCAAAGCATAAATCCTTGTTTGTTGCAAGCAATTCAGATCCACAAAATGTAGATAATGAAGATAATTTCTTTGATCATCTTTACAAGAGATTTTCCATTAAACGGGTTTCCGCTGCAAGGATGATAAATTCAAAAGGGAATGGACGTGGAGCTATCTCTGAAATAATGATTTCCAATGTTGCCAATGCTTACTGATATGAGAAATTTTGATACATGGCTTTCCGGTTTTAGGCCCTCTATTGCCGATTATAAATATTACGTTGATTTCGATAAAGTTTTCAATAACGTGGAAGCTATTAAAATTCCACTCAATATTTTGAATTCGCTTATTGGGTCCAAAAACATAGAGGATGAATTCAGAAACATTTTAGTACAATATCCAGAAACTTTAAGATGCATTCCTATCCTTTTAGCTAAGCGTGAGCTTGATATTATGGCTATGGACGAAGAAGGACAGATTGATTTTCATTTTGACAAGCCAAATTGCACGAATGAAGATTATGTAAAATTCATGAGAAAGACCGGCCTTTTTGATTTGATGGAGAATCATATTGTCAACAATCTTGTGGATTATGTAACTGGTATAGAAACTGGACTTGATTCCAACGGACGTAAGAATCGTGGTGGCCATCTTATGGAGAATCTTGTAGAGAGTTTTCTCTGTAAAGCCGGACTTGTGAAAGGTATCGATTACTTCAAGGAAATGTATATCCATGAAATAGAGGCCAAGTGGGGAATAGATTTGTCCTCGATTTCCAATAATGGTGGTGCAGAGAAAAGATTTGATTTTGTAGTAAAAGGAAATGACACAATTTATGGAATAGAAACTAACTTTTATACCAGTAGTGGATCCAAGTTAAATGAAACAGCACGTAGTTATAAAACTATCACCATGGAAACTAAAGATTTGGGATATTTCAAATTTGTTTGGTTCACCGATGGTTGCGGTTGGCACAGTGCAAAGAATAATCTGAAAGAAACATTTGATGTTTTGGAACATTTGTACAACATAAAAGATCTTGAAAACGGTATTATTTCAAAAAAACTAAAATGATTAAGAATTATGGCAAATCAGAATATCTCAATGTCATGTAAAGGCCAGGAACCGCTATGTGAAATTCCAATTAATGGCACCTATATTTTAGGAATATACAAAGGAACATTGTCTGAATTTGATATTCTGCTAAAATATCGTCAGAAAGAAGATGGGAAATGGAGTCGAATCCGTACTCCTAAGCACATTCATTGGGCTGTAGATATGTTAATTAAACATTACAGTGAACCACATGAAACAGATTTATTGTTAGACAGTTTGCTCGAACAATGGAACAAAACTGTTCCTTTAAAGTCTAAAGAAGAGCAAGATATTTTGTTGTCTCCGGAGAAATTGTTGGCTGATGTTAATAATGAAGCACAGAAATATAGCAAGTTAGCCGGGAAAGGTGAATACAGTGTTAAATTCTTGATATTGATTGCAAAACTATTGATGGTCCAAGAAAAAACCAATAGGCATGATGCTTATATGTTTAAGAACCTATTAGAAAAGCTAAAAGAGCACAGAAATATTTTTGAAATTGTATCAACTGCAACATTCCATTGATGTTAGTTCCACATTATAGATCTAAAGATAGGGATTTTACCCTTTTGAAAGGAGATTGTATCAAACTTCTGAATTCGTTTGATTTTAAGTTTGATATGATTTTCGCAGATCCTCCTTACCATCTTTCAAATGGAGGTATAAGCATTCAAAGCGGTAAAATGGTATCTGTAAATAAAGGAGATTGGGATAAGTCCAACGGATATGAAGAAGATTATCTCTTTGATAAATCTTGGATTGAAGCCTGCAGGAACAAACTAAAAAGCAATGGAACTATTTGGATAAGTGGAACATATCATAATATTTTCTTAGTAGCTCGATGCCTGACAGAATTAGGTTTCAAAATATTGAACTGTATTACATGGGAGAAAACAAATCCGCCCCCAAATCTGTCTTGTAAATATTTTACATACTCTGCCGAGTATATTCTTTGGGCTCGTAAAGAGCCAAAAGTTCCTCATTTTTTCAATTATGAGCTAATGAAAAAGATTAATGGGGGTACTCAGATGCGTGATGTTTGGCGATTGCCAGCTATTGCACGTTGGGAAAAGTCTTGTGGTAAACACCCTACTCAAAAACCATTGTGCGTTCTATCACGAATTATTCAGGCTTCAACCCTTCCAGGTGCATGGATTTTAGATCCATTTACAGGTAGTAGTACAACAGGTATAGCTGCAAACCTCTTAGCTCGTCGTTTCCTTGGCATAGATATAAATGAGGAGTTTCTGGAACTTAGCAAGGCTCGGCGTGAAGAAATTAATAGTATTGCCACACGTAAAATATATTTGGATAAACTTCAGCTACAATCACCTTTGTTTGAAGAACATGAATTAGATTTTCTTAATGAACCTTGTATGGCTTATGAGTTAGATTTACCTTTTTGATACCCATATAAAAAATATGTGTGTTTGATAAAAGTCCGGACAGCAGAAAAGTGTTACGGCATTGAAGAGCACTCCTGCCCTCTGCCGTAACACACGCCTATTATACATCCCCGATTATTCGCCGGAGATAAGTTTAGCTCCCTCAAAATCTATGGAAGTAACCAAAATCTTGTTGTCCTTAATCTTTAAAGATGTCTGATATACCTCCTTGCCTTTTCTTGTAAACTCACAATACACTGTATCATTGTCTATTCCGGTCAGGCGGATATGTGTTATTTTTGTGAATTTCTTGATTCGCTTGCCAAGTTCCAGTTTCCAGTATTCCTGGTCTTCAACACCGTCAGTGCAGAAATACTTGTATGCATAATCATTGTATGCCATTGAAGTGGACGATTTATTGACCAGATAGTTAAGACATTGCAAGATAGAGTCAAGATTCTTTATGTTGCCTATAATGGATTCGTTGTAGTCTATCGTGATATTCTGCTGATACAACTTGGTGAAATAATCCTTTGAGAGGTTCAAGAGTTTGGCCTTGTAGTTATCCAATTCCTCAGCAGCCGATTTCTTGACATAGAAGACACCGTTTTTCGCCTCAAGAATCATAAATTCCTTGTCTGCAGTGGTTTTCAGGGTATCCATCCGTACGGTTGAAAGATTATCGTACAGCTGCGTAATCTCTTTAATTGTCGGATTAGCAGAATCGAATCTTTTCATTATACCGAACTTTCTGTCAAACTCATAATCATAGGCTATCTTAAGGTAGTCCATCAGGCCGACAGCTGTTTCTCTCTTTATCTCGTCTATCTTTCCAGGGAGGGCTGCGGCTTGTTCTTTGGTCAGATAAAACCTGTCGATAGATGTTCCCTTAAATTCTCCGGCTGTGGTAAGATAATAATAATATGCTCCTGTTTTTACATATTTCATGCCCCTCTCGTCTGTGGCAATAGTTCTCTCAAAATGGTCATTGCACTGTACAAGCTTATCAAAATTATCTACATTATAATCATTCTCAATAATAGCATTCCTGATAGAGCTTATCAATACGTTGAAGCCTTCGTCTGTAAGATACTCCATTTTTTTCAAGTATTTGAACTTCTTGAAGTTCGGAGTAGAGAAATCACATCCGCGCAAATCTCTGAAACTGATAACATTATCACGCAAGATGATTCTGTTTGTATGGATTCCCAAATCAATACTGTCCTCAAATACCATTATCCCCTGTTCGCGCAGTTTCTCTTCCGTGATAGTTCCATTGGCAAGCTGTCTGGCTTTCTCAACGAGAGCAGGCGGAGTGCTGCTGTCCTTGCCGGAACTGCTCAGACGCACACCTTTAAGGAAGGTATAAGTAAATCTTTCGTCTATGTAATTGAAGTCCCATCTGCCTGTCAGTTCTCCGTTCTGTGTCAGAGTTCCTTTTATGGCTTCACGGTCAACCAGGGCTGTGGAATAGTCCACCATGTACGGACCTACTAACTTTCCGTTGTTGTAGTTCACATTCATTTTGGCTTCGACAGTGGTTACATAGTTTGCCACAAAATTTCCGTTCGGAATACCATCCTTGAAATTACCTTTCAGAGTAAAACTCTCTACCTGCGAGCGTGAGCCATGAGTATAGGTGGTCCTTGAGTTGAGCGACAGGGTACCGTTCATATCTCCGTTCTTATAATTGGCTGTGAGATTATAGTTACCGTTTATTGTCATTTTCTGGAGCTGTACATATCTCTCGAAATTATTAAGGCTTGCCTTGATTGAAAGCGGACCGTCCTTAATATTGTCACCATCCTTACCCACTATATAAGAGTATGTGATTTTTCCTTCCATCGGTACATCCAACGGCGGACGGTAAAACTCTGTAACCTGTTGTCTTTGTGCTGAGATTTCTGCTGAACATAATGACAGAAATCCTATGAAATATAATACTGAAGTTCTCATATCTTATTGTTTATTAATGTTTTATTCGCTGAATTCTTTTAATAGTTCCATTGCCTTTCTGTTAGCTTCCATCACATCGTCCGAGTTTTTCATCACATCATCCATGAGGTCCATTGTCTTCCCCAATGTGTTCAAACCTTTCTCTATGTCATCAAAGTCGGCAGAGCTGTCTTCTTCGTCTTCCTTGAAACTTATGTAAATATTTTCTATCGAAAAGCTCTTGGATTTTTCCATTACGGACTTTGCATAATCATAATCGAAATCGTTGATAAACACAAAGTCCTGCTCTGTTCCCGGTTCGGATTTAAGGAAGCTCACCATCTTTTCCTCCTCTCCGTCTGCCAGAATCATTTGCGAATAACTGTCTACGATGCTCATACCGTCTTCGTCCTTAAGTCGCAGACTCGGACTGTGGATATAGTTGATTTCCTTTTCAGGTGCTTTTTCAAGTCTAAGCCTGATTTTCATTCTCACTCGGTCGCTGCATTTCAGCTTATATTCCCCCTGAACTACAGAAAAGTATTCAGAATTGTCCCCGTAAACTTCTGATTGAGTAACTTTCAGTGTCACACTCTCCGGAACTGATGAACCACCACATGCCACTGTAATTATGGCCAATACCAACGAAAGAAATAAAATGTTTATTTTTGTCATAGTAGTCTTTTTTTTAGAATTATCAAATAATCTGTTCTGTATAATAAGCTTTATTGTTTATCAGAAACTTGAGTTACCATAGCCCTCGAAAGCCACGTAGATGCAGTAAAGAGTGACTGCAAGCTTAAGGCATGTACCTATCAGATAGGCTGCAAATGCTGCGAGTGCAGGTCGGAAAGAAGCAGTTAGGCTTTTACGTGAAATGGATTCTCCGATGTAAGCAAAAACAAAAGGGAAAACCACTAAGGCGAGAACCATAGTCATTATCACTGTGGCATTGTCGTCGGCTGCACTGATTGTAGGCCAAACTCCCAGCACTCCAAGCATAGACCCGATGACACACCCCCATTTACCAGACTTTCCGTATTCCGAAATCAGACCTGCCACCTTGGGTACGAACATATCTGCCACCTTACACAATACTACCGCCAGACCGCATATTACGAGGCTCATAGTGTCGAACACCTGTATGTCTGTACAGAAATTCAGAAGCAGGATACCTGCATAGGCCAGGATTGGTCCCGGCACACGATTGATAAAACATCCCACGAGTCCTATTGCCATCAACAGGAAACTCAAAATAATCCATACAATTTCCATGTTTGTAAAAAATTAAGATTAAAAAATTATTACTAAAAATTACTGTGATGCAAACATAGAAATTATGTCCAAAAGGCCGTTGGTCCATTTTAGTCCTTTTGGACTTAAGCCATACAGAAGAGCTGTTATTCTTCCATTACCGGCATCGGAAGGCTTATATCCTTAAATAAATCAGACGAATACAGACTTACAGCATTGGTTACAGTAGATTTGCTCACCTCATCCATCCCGTCGGTAAGCGAATCGCACATTATTACAACCTTATCCCCTATTTCAGACATTATATTCGACATGGTTTTGTATTCTTCATAGCTTATTTTCTCCCTTCCTCCTATAAACTCTATCAATGGTTCATAGATTTTATCGACTTCCTTTTTCCCATTCTCTATGGCTTCATTCAAATAGTCGTTCCTATCGGAACCATCCTTCTGGCCTACAGAATATAATGATATAAACACTACCGATACGACGAACAGAACGAATACAGGAACGGCCGATACGAACTTTTCCCATGCGTTGATGTACGAAGATATGCTCTCTACATTGGCGAACCTCAGACTCCTGGTCTTCATACATTTATTGGCCAAATGATTGTAGAAAATACTTATATCGGCTTTTTTGATGACTTTTCCAAGACTGTAGATATCGTTACGGCAGTCAGGCACGGATTCTGTCAGCTGCTCAGGAGAAATGTACTTGTCTGTGCCGGCCGGATGCTTCAATATAGAATATGAATCAGTGTCCGACAGTCCGAAATCAAGTATTTTTGCGTTACCGCCGTTGGCTGTCACCATTATGTTGGCAGGTTTCAAATCGCGGTGTACTATCTGCTTACCGTGTATATACGAAAGGGCGGATATAACTCCCTTTACCACCCTTATCCTGTCAGAAGAAGAATGTTTCTCGCTAAGAAACTCATCAAAAGGCACTCCGTCGATGTACTCCATTATGATACACTCCCCTACACCGGGAACATTCTCCCAGCCGATAGTTCTCACGATATTTGGATGCGAAAGCGAGATACTGATGTCGAATTCCTTTTTGAGGAGTTCCCTGTACAACATGGTTGAACGGTGTTCTTCCTTCAAAGTTTTAAGTACATACCACTGTCCGTACCTCTTTGCCTTATAAAGAATACAATATGCTCCTGAGTACATTTCCGTCACTTCCGTGAAAGAGCTGTTTACAGAGAAATCTTCGGGAGTAACAAATCCTGATGTAGATGTATTCATAGTGTTATTTTTCAATTAGTTCAAAACGTATTCCGTCTATTTTTCCGGCCACATACGATGTAGGAGGCATTCCGTCCTGTATCAGATGGTCGATGAACAGAGGCTCGCCTTCTATCAGAAAACTGCATCTGAAAGTGGCACCTGCCTTGATTTTAGAATTCTCCGCCTTGATAACCTTGAAATCATTTCCTCCACAGAACTCGAAAACACACTGTCTGTCGGGCAACCATGCCACAAGCACCTTATCCCCTTTTTCAAGCTGTTCTACGCTCAGACTTCGTGAAATGATAATATCGGACTGTATTGTTTCACCGCCTCCTACGGACTTACAGAACTCGCTCCAGTCCCTGTATCCCACGAACCGCGAAAGCACATCGAGAGTAGCAAGTCGGGGCGATGTATTCTCCTTCAGATACCCCCACAAGCGTTTTATCGTTGTTGCACTAATCATGATATGCAGCCTTGAAAATATATGTTCCGACAGATAGTCGTAATCCTTGGGAGTGAGAAGTTTCTTACCCAATACCCTTTCTACACTGATTTTCAGCTGTTCCAAACATTCTTTTTCATCCATAGTATTTACTTTTGGCGCAAATGTAATATTTTATTGACAATCTCACACTAAATCATTAATTAATTGTCGAATCATAATCTCTGATTTTTTTCTAATTTTTTCTATTTCATAACGCCTTGTTTATCTGTATTTCTAACCTACAAGTTACTTAGTATCTATGGCGTAACTTCTTGTTTTATAAGATGTTATAAGCTACATTTGCAGAGTAAAAAGAAAAAGAGTACTCTAAACGATAATGTATCACAAAGTAAAAACAAGGAAAAATGAAACAGATTGAAAAACTAATCTCGGCAGAAAACTTCTGCGCCGTAAATTTAGGTAAATTAAGCCAGTTGAATGAATATGTCCTCGAAATGGGTCCGGAAATCAAAATACCGGGAAAAGTATTCTGCGGAACAGCATTAGGATGCACAGGTAGCGAATTATCTTTCCAAATGTTCCAGCCGGGAACTGAAACAGGATTCAAGCACACTCATAAGAATCATGAGGAACTGTACTTCTTCCTGAGTGGAAAGGGAGAGTTTCAGGTTGACGACAGAATATTCCCTATAACTGAAGGCACAGTAGTCCGTGTTTCTCCGGATGGAAAACGCTCCGTACGCAACAACGGCGATACACCACTGATAATGCTGTGCATACAGTACAAGGCCAATACATTCAACAGTGAAGATGCGAACGACGGAGTAATCCTGCAGGAACCTGTGAAATGGTAATCTAAAAAAATAATCCGGTAAGTTGATGACCTGATTGAGGGAAAACTTGCCGGATTATAATATATTTCATAAAAACTTGGTTACATTTGCAGTGAACTAAAATTCACACCATGACAAAGACTAATATTAAGGAAGAACTGTTTTCAGACTGCCCAATACGCAACATTCTGGCAAGAATAAGCGACAAATGGTCCATGCTGATTCTCTTCATGCTGTATCAGAACGGCACTATGCGTTTTAACTCGCTAAGGCACAATATCCCGGATATTTCACAGAAAATGCTGTCATCGACCTTGCGTACATTGGAAGAGGATGGATACATACTAAGACAATCGTATGCCGAAGTTCCTCCACGTGTGGAATATTCACTATCGGAAAGAGGGAAATCGATTATTCCGCACATAGAGGGACTTATTGATTGGGCAAAAAATAACCTTGAAGATATTCTTAATGACAGAAAGAAAAATTCTGCCAAATAAGTCTTTATCAATATCAGCACTTACCTCCGCAAGAGCATTTGGGAAGTTCCTACTTCTTGATTTCTGTAATGTAAAAACGGGCGAAACCGTTCTTTATCTCATCGCGTACTCTGCGGAATTCCGAGTTGATAAACTCCTCACTACCTTTGGCATGCGACGGGTCGTCGAAACCTATGTGAAGGCGTTTTCCTACCTTACCCGTAAATGCAGGGCAACTCTCGTTTGCTCCTCCGCATACGGTTATCACATAGTCCCATTCACTGTCAAGATAAGTATTTACATGCGTTGGAATGTGATTGCTTATGTCTATCCCTACTTCCTTCATAACCTCTACCGCCTTCGGATTAACCTGAGCGGCCGGTTCTGTTCCTCCCGAATAAACCTCTATGGTGTTATCGAACGACTGGAGGAAACCGTGAGCCATCTGGCTGCGACAACTGTTTCCTGTACAAAGAATCAATACTTTCATGTGAGTTTTTAAGTTTTGGTGGTTATTGGTTCACCTGGCGTTCACTGCCCGTTCAGTGAACGTTCACTGAACGGGCAGTGAACGCATAATGAACATAATTATAATACAATTCTAACGATATTCGAATACCATTCGAAATTTTCCGGAATTTATGAGAAAAACAGATACATTTTCCTGTAAGACATTTGTCACTCATGTTTTTTCCTTCTGATAACGAATCCTGAGTAGATGCACCATAGCGCTGCCAGTCCTGCAAAGAAGATATAGACAAGAGTTCCTTTTCCTAAGATGGTGTATATACGTCCGGTATGTATCTCCTGCGCAAAGTTCCATAGCGACATTGGCAGAGAAGAAAGATTTTCGGGCATATGTAGAGCAGATGTTCCATTGTAATACTCCACAACGAAAGGCTTTTCTCCTATATTATCGCAATAGCCAGATACAGCATATTTACCGAACGGAGGACCTGCAACATCTTCTGCCTTTTCTCCGGTGAAATAATCAGTAGAAACCTGTCTGCTTCTGTCCCACACATACATTCCGCTGAAAGAACCCGTAAGCCAGTTGCCGCAGGAATCTTTCTGCCATACATTAAGTCCCATAACACTGACAGGAGGAGTTTTCTCCAGTTTCACAGGAACAGACCGTAGTGTAGCCAAAGAGAAAATACCTTCGGATGAAGAAAGAAGCCAATCGCCATATTCGGTATCATAGCGAAGCATACGCAGTCTGTCATTCCAGGCATTCTCGCTGTCTGCAACGGTATAAGGTATAGCCGGAGTACGGAAAGAAACAAGTGCTATAAGTACAGGCGGACGGAGACACCATCCGGTAAAAGATACGAACATGAGTATTACGAAAGTATATCTGCCAAGTTTGTCATGCCAGTTAAGCGACGACTTCATCAGCTGAGTACTCCCTTTGGCCGTTTTACCTCTCCTTCGGATTCTCCTTATATATTTAGGCAAAAGCCAGTATGCAATCCCGGTAAGACACAGCACTATCAGTATAACGGCTACGGCATCCATAATCAGTTTCCCGACAGTACCGAACATCTCTCCGCTATGCATCAGCCATATGGTACGGAAGAGCGAAACCTTACCGTCATAACCTTCAGGAGCTTTTAATTCCAATCTGCTGAATTCATTATAAGGACTGACGGAAGTATAGAGATACGAACGTCCCACCACAACCATAGTATCCCCTTTCAATACGAGGTCGGAGATACGTTCGTGAGCCGAAAGTACAAGAGGAGTACTCTCCCATCCTTTTCCATCGTTCCTGTACAGTCCAAACTGTCCTGCTGCAAAAAGAGAGCCATCAGGAGTCTGAACCATAGCCTTGATGTTACGGAAATCGGCACCTTCAGGCAGCCCTTTATTGAAATCAGAAACAGAATGTCCCGTTGAATCAGTTTTCCAGATTCCGCTGTTTCCATAGATAAATACATTATTATCATTACATCTTACAGAGCCACGCAGAAGTCCAAGATTCCAGTTCCGATAGCTGTAATCATCCGGCAGGCAATCTCTGCCGACATTAATATCTGCAACCAGTTCACGATGGTTAAGCACTATCCCGCTCAGACAGAACATAAGCATGAAGAATGCAAATATTATGCCGAACCATTTATGACGTTTTTTCCAGGTGATGCGTTTCATTATACAATATCAATATTGAAATCCGGTGCAAAAATAAACATAATCACACTTTCATACAACACTGATAATACAACGAACGCCCGGCAAACGTTCATTATTCGTTTGTCGGGCGTTACTATCCTGGTATTAAAAGATTGTTTACATCTTAGTCTTTTCAAACTTATTCTTTTCTGCCATCAGCAGCTTTTCAAGCTCCTGTGTCTTTTCAGGATTTTCCTTGGCTACATTCTTCTTTTCAGAAGGGTCATCAACTACATTATAAAGCTGTACATTCTTGCTGTTGCCAAGTTCTGTCTTAGTCCAATACTCCAACGCAGGCTTGTCGCTTGTTTCGATATATTTCCAACCGTCCTTGACAATAGAAAGCGTATTGTTAAGGTTCTGCTGGATTACATAGTCGCATCCCTTGGTATCCGCTCCGATAAGAGTGTTCAGATAATTGCGGCTGTCAGGAGCCTGTCCTTCAGGTATTTCATAACCCAACAGTCCTGCGAATGACGCAAAGAAATCGACAGTAGAATAAAGTCCTTCCTGTACGGCAGGCTTAATCTTCTCCGGCCATCTTACGAGCAATGGAGTACGTGTACCGGCTTCGTATGCACTATACTTACCACCGCGATAATGAAGCATAGGAGTATGTCCGTTCAGCAGTTCACGAGCCTGGTCCTGATAACCGTCGTCTATCACGGCACCATTATCACTCAGGAATACGAAGATAGTATTGTCGGCAATATTCAGACTGTCAAGGGTATTCATTATCTCGCCCACTGTCCAGTCCAACTGAAGGATAACATCTCCACGAGTACCCATACCACTCTTTCCTGCAAATCTCGGATGCGGAACACGAGGTACGTGTACATCCTGAGTTCCCATATAAAGGAAGAATGTAGTGTCCTTGTTGCTTACGATGAAGTCCTTAGCCTTCTGTGTAATGACATCGGCTATCTTTTCATCATCCCAAAGTGCAGACTTACCGCCTGTCATCCATCCGATACGCGGAATACCGTTGATGATAGTGTTATTATGTCCCTGACTTGGTTTCAGTTTTACGAGTTCAGGATTTTCCTTACCTGTAGGCCAGTCACCAACTTTATGGTCATAGCTCACTGTTATAGGGTCATTAGGGTCAAGTCCGTCTACACGACCGTTTTCTACGAACACGCATGGCACACGGTCCACCGTAGCCGGAATAATGTATTCATAGTCGAAACCTATGTCCTGAGTATTTGGCTTGATAAGCCCGTTGAAATCAGTACCTCCCTTAGGGCCAAGTCCGAGATGCCATTTACCTACTGCTGCAGTGGCATAACCTTCGGCCTTGAACATATCGGCCATAGTTGTACACTCTGTATTGATAATCAGTTCAGAGTTACCAGGTGCGATACCTGTATTTTCCTGACGCCAAGGATACATACCTGTAAGAATACCGAAACGTGTAGGTGTACTTGTAGAAGAAGTAGTGTAAGCATTTGCGAACTGAAGTCCCTGACTTGCCAATCTGTCAATGTTTGGAGTCTGGATTTTTGTTGCACCATAGCAGCTAAGATCGCCTATTCCAAGGTCGTCTGCTATAAGGAATACTACGTTAGGATTTTTCTGTTTGGTTTCAGATTGATTCTTTGAACCGCCACCTGAACATGCACTGAGCAATGCCGCAGCTGAAATCAATCCCAAGTGAAAAGTGTTTTTTTCCATAAGGTAAGATTTAGTTTAAATGATATATGCCGACAAATATACGAAATATTATGAAAAATACATTAATCATACCAAGGAAAATAATATATTTTATTTATGCTGACATAATAAATAAGAATATTTCCGTAGATGTTGTCTTTAAAAATTTCTTCTGACAATATGATAAATGCAAAACGCCTTTTCATTTTCTCTAAATACAACCTATATTTATATAAATACAAGTTATATTTTTAAGTAACTAATCAAAATTAAGCAGCATTATGTTTAAGTTTAATTCCCAAGGTATCCCCGACAGCCGCCAATGCCCTATTGACGGTGTAAAAGAGATTGTCGCTACTTGCATAGTCCTGCGGTCTGATCCATTTGGTCTTCATTATCCTCCACAAGGTTTCCGCAAGGTTCAGGTGCGGGGAATACGGCGGAAGGTAAAAGAGGAAAAGCCCACGTTTCTCCCACAGTGCTCTCAGTTCCCGTACTTTCTTGTTCCGATGTACGCTCGCATTGTCAAGCACGATAAACGTATCTCTTTTTGTGCGCAAGGAAAAGTCATCGAGGTACTCAACGACCTTGTCCGCATCAATGCTTTCAGTCGTGGTGAATCCATGATAGCGGTTGTTCCGGTCTATCATGCCGAAGATGTTGACTCTTTGTGCCTTTTGGGAAGGGATATACACATCTTCGTCACGGAATTGCCAACCGTAAGGCACATAGCCTTCGGTGCATACATGACTTTCATCGGCATAATAGAGGTCTATTTTGCCGTCTCTGTTCAGATGTTCAAGTTCTTGCAACTTCTCGCTCTTATACGCATAGAGTTGCGGCGAGGGTACTCCCCTTGGGCGTTTTCTTATTCGCTTATATCTTGCGCCAATGCTGATAAAAAACGCTTGAACGTCAGGTCGCTCGCTTCCTTGCCCGTGGCTTTCTGCCAGGCTTCCCTGGCTTTGCTCACGCTCTGTCTGTCCTGTTCGATGGCTTTGCGGACAACTTCCTCGTCCGTACAGTCCATGATAGGTTTGCGGCCACGGCCGGGGCGGGTCTGTAGGCCGTTGATGCCTTCCGTTAAAAAACGTTTTACCCAAAAGTTGACGGACACATGCGACATTTCTGTCTGCAAACCTATGGCCTTGCTTGAAAAACCTGCTGATTTGAGCAGTACGGCACGGCAGCGCATCCGGAAGCAATGGCTCGAACCATTTCGGAAGCCTGCCTCCAAGGACAACCGTTCGGAGTCCTTTAATCTGATTGATTTGACTTTGCCCATAGAGGTAGCTTTGAGGATTATGAGGCAAAGGTAGCAAATCTATATGATATAAACTAATTATGAACATCTACTTATATAAACAATCTATATATATAAAAACACAATCTGTATATAGAGAAAATGTAAGGTCATTCATGATTTTATTCAAGCTTAAAATACAAATCTCTTCATGGCATTATACACACCGTCTTCATCTACAGATGACGTAACATAATCGGCCACTTCTTTAAGAGCCTGATTAGCATTTCCCATAGCAACGCCCAATCCTGCCTTCTCTATTATCGACAAGTCATTGCCTCCATCACCGAAAGCCATCGTTTCATCTATGCTAATGCTTTCGTGCGATATAATATCCAGAAGTCCGTTACCCTTATTGGCATTAGTCGCAGTTATATCGGCGAAGTCCGGATACCAACGTGATGAAACACATCCGGAGAGGTACGGCATAATCTGCTTTTCCTCGGCTACAGAAAT
>CALUJF010000023.1 GCA_944320855.1 uncultured Phocaeicola sp. | reverse complement strand
CGCAATGTATATGGAACTGTTTCTGCCCATTTCTCAAATTTCTCCCAATCGGAAGTTTCCTTACCTGTGATATACTTTTCATCTACTCCATTTGCACGCATCGCACGCCATTTGTAATGGTCGCCACCAAGCCATATCTCTGTAATGGAACTGAATTTATAATCATCTGCAATCATCTTCGGATTAAGATGACAGTGATAGTCTATGATAGGCATCTTTTCCGCATGTTCATGATACAGCATCTTTGCCACATCACTCTGCAGAAGAAAATCTTCGTTTATAAAATCTTTCATTTTGAGTTTGTAAGTTTATGAGTTTATAAGTTTTTAAGTTTGCCAGTTCTTTAACATCAACCAACTGAAAAACTCAAAAACTAAAGAACTAATATTATACTTCAATTATCTTATATTTCGGAACAAGAATCTTTATCATTATCCAGCTGAACAGATAAGCTACTGAAGCTATAAGGAACACTATCATATAGCCGGCATGAATACCTTCGAATCCCATGAAAGCCATATTTGTTTCCTTAGAATAAGTAAACAGGATACCGGAACCCTGATTGAACAGCAAACTGCCGATACCACCTGCCATACCACCGATACCAGTAACTGTTGCCACAGCCGATTTAGGGAACATATCGCTCACCACAGTATAAGTATTGGCACTCCAGCTCTGATGTGCAGCACCTATTATACCTATTATAATTATAGGGAACCAGCAGGATATATTTCCGAGCGGTTGTGCAAAAAGCCCAAGCAATGGGAACAGCGAGAAGATAAGCATAGCGCGCATACGTCCTGCAAAAGGATTCATGCCAAGGCGTGTGATAAACACAGTAGGCAGATAACCGCCAATGATTGATAACATTGAAATCAGATAAAGAGTAAAGATAAGCAACATACCCATAGTAGAGTCTGAGCTGTATCCGTAAACGTCTTTCACATAAGCTGGTGCCCAGAAAAGAAAGAACCACCATACTCCGTCAGGAAGACAACGTCCGAATATTACGGCCCAGGTCTGACGGAAAGTGAAACACTTCCACAAGCTGATACCCTTCTCCTTTTTCTCTTCTGTTGCAGGCTTTGCAGTTTCAGAAGCTTCCGTCAGACGATCCTGCTCGATATATTCCAGCTCAGCCTTGTTTACCTTCTTCTGCTTTGACGGAGTTTCATACATTCTTACCCAAAATCCCATCCAGAAGAAACCTAAAGCACCGATGATAAGGAATGACATTTCCCAACCCATATAACGTGCTATGACAGGAATGGTGAAAGGTGCGAGCAAGGCACCAAGCTGTGCTCCGGCATTGAACACACTGGTTGCGAAAGCACGGTCTTTCTTAGGGAAATATTCGGCAGTCACCTTTATGGCGCAAGGGAAGTTACCAGACTCTCCTACTGCCAGTATAGAACGTGCAGCAAGGAAAAGCCATATACTTACGGTCGATACACTCCATATCACTGTACCCGCAGTTTCGGCAGCCTCGATAGCCTCACGCGCACCTTCGAAAGTGAAAGCCCATGTTCCTGTAGATATTCCGGCAGTAACTATTCCGCAGAAAGTGTGAAGACAGGCACCTACAGACCATATACCTATAGCCCACAAATAACCTTTCTTTGTACCAATCTTATCAACAAACTTTCCTACGAAAAGCATACTGATAGAATACAATATAGAGAAGAAACCGGCGATAGTTCCGTAATTGGCATCAGTCCAGTTAAATTCAGGAGCAATAAAGTCCTTCCATGTAAGAGAAAGAACCTGTCGATCCATATAGTTTATCGTTGTGGCGATAAACAGCATAAGGCATATCGTCCAGCGATAATTTGTCATTTTCATTCTATTATCTTGTGAATTCATGGTATTATTCAATTAAAAATTAAGAATTAAAAATTAACAATGCAGTTTCCACCCATTATTAATTATTAATTCTTAATTATTCATTTTTAAACTATTCCGTTTTTCAGTTCATCTTCCACCACAGCCATCATACCTTCCACCTGTCCGAGGGCAAGCATACGTCCGTGGAATGAATATCCTGCATTGTAGCCCTTGTCTTCGTCGCCAAGCATCATACGGCCGTGGTCAACACGCATAGGCAATCCAGGATTTTCCTTTTCGAATATTCTGATAAGGTCGATCAGATGTCCGCGACCAGTCAGATGAGTACTTTCGATAAAGTTACCGCCAGGCATAGCCGCTGTACTGCGCAAATGCACGAAGTGAGTACGTTTAGCAAACTTCTTTGCAAGTTCGCGTGTATCGTTATGCTCGCCCGCACTCAAAGAACCTGCACAGAAAGTCAGTCCGTTGTGAGGATTGTCTACTGCATTCAGGAACCATGCTATATCCTCCTCGTTTGTAACGATACGAGGCAATCCGAGAATCTGGAAAGGAGGATCGTCAGGATGAACACACATATTGACACCGTATTCCTCGCATACCGGCATTATAGCCGCAAGGAAGTAACGCATGTTTTCACGCAATGTATCTCTATCAATACCTTTATATAAAGAAAGCAGACGCTTGAATATAGCTACAGGGTTCTTGTCGCCTTCGCGGATATTTCCATTCACGAATCCCTGAGTCTTAACGATGATAGCGTCGATAAGCTCATCCTTTTCTGCTTCTGTAATGACTTTGTCAAGTTCTTCCACCTTGCGCAGTTCTTCTTCAGAGTAGTCTTTCTCCGCTCCTTCGCGCTGAAGAATCTTCACGTCGAAATATGCGAAACGTACCCTGTCGTAGTACAACGAGCTTGTACCGTCCGCCCAAGGATGCTGCAAGTCTGTTCTCACCCAGTCGATAACCGGCATGAAATTGTAGCATACTGTCTTGACACCGCACTTGCCAAGATTTGCAAGACTGACTTTATAGTTTTCAATAAGCTGGTCGCGTTCAGGACCTGCATATTTGATTGCTTCACAAACAGGAAGACTTTCAACTACCGACCATCTCAATCCGTATGATTCAATATACGATTTCAAATCGTTGATTGCCTCTACAGTCCAAATCTCACCGTTTGGAACATCATGCAAAGCTGTTACTATTCCTTCCACTCCTATCTGACGCAGCATGGAAAGGGTAATCTTATCCTTCTTTCCAAACCATCTCCAAGTTTTTTCCATCATAATGTTTACTTTTTTTTAGTTACGAGTTGACAAGTTGACGAGCCAACAAGGTTCTTCGTCCGAATGAAACCAACTGTCAACGATTCTACAACCTTGTTAACTTGTAACTGAAGCCTTGTCAACTAAATATAATTTATACTCCACTGAATGCACTGAAACCACCGTCGATAGCCAATGTTGCACCGGTGATAAAGCTTGCGGCATCGCTGCAAAGGAACTGAACGGCACCATTCAATTCTGAAATATCTCCGAATCTTCTCATAGGAGTCTTGGCAATAACCTTCTTGCTGCGTTCTGTCAGTGAGCCGTCAGGATTAATCAGAATAGCACGGTTCTGGTTTCCGATAAAGAATCCAGGAGCAATAGCGTTGACACGGATTTTTTCGCTGAACTTGATAGCCATTTCCTGAGCCATCCAACGAGTGAAGTTTTCAACAGCGCTCTTAGCCATAGAATATCCCGGCACACGAGTGATTGACTCATAAGCAGCCATAGAAGATACATTCACTATAACGCCACTCTGCTGTTTTGCCATTATCTCACCGAAAACAAGGCATGGATAAACAGTACCGTTAAGGTTCAAATCGACCACTTTGTTAAGGTCTTCCACCTTCATGTCGAATATATTCTGCTCGACAGTCAACGTACCGCCAGGTATGTTACCACCGGCTGCATTGATAAGGAAGTCCACACGACCCCACTTTGAAAGTACAGTATCTTTTACAGAACGAAGGCTCTCGATGTCAAGTACATTACATACAGTACCTGCTACATCCTGGCTCACTGCTTTCAGACGTTCCAATGCCGCATCTACCCTATCCTGATGAGCACCGATGATTATAACTTTAGCTCCAGCCTTCAGAAGACCTTCAGCTATATTACTACCCAAAACGCCGGAACCGCCTGTCACTACGGCTACTTTTCCGGTAATATCAAACATGTTATTCATATATATAAGTTTTAAATTTTTCTTATTGCAAAAATACTATAGAAAGAAACACACGGATATACACAAATTTGCAAGATATTTACCTATATTTGCATCTGTAACAATTCTTTCATATATACAATGAAGAAGATACTTAACGAACAGCTATACATATCAGATTCGAATCCGATAAAAGCCAGAACATACGACTACAAGTCTTTCACTTACCCGTGGCATTTCCATGGCGAATATGAGATTATCTATGTAGAAAAAGGGTTCGGCCAATGCATCATAGGTGACAATATAATAGATTATTCAGATGATACCTTACTATTGTTCGGTTCCACGCTGCCACATTGCATGCAGAATCCGCCGGAATACGAACACGATGAAAAACTGAGGGTAAACGGAACGATTATACAGTTTGAGAAGGATTTCATGCAATATTCGTTCACTCATTACGTACAGTTCATCAACATAAACAACCTACTGAACGAATCAAACAGAGGGGTAAAAATTTCAGTCAAGAACAGACCTGAGATAACATCGCTGCTGAAACGGATACCCGAAACTGAAGGTATGGAGCAGATTATCCTGTTCCTTCAGCTGCTTCAGTCGCTGTCAATGATAAAGAAAAGGGAATTTGCGGCATCGCCGAACTACAACCCCGTACCTGCCGAGTTCAAGAACAAGAAAATAGAAAAGGTAGTGGCCTATATAAACAAGAAATACACCGACAATATCACACTCGACGAGATAGCGTCGTATGCGGCAATGAATCCGTCGGCATTCTGCAGATATTTCAAGGACAACACGGGAAAGACACTAAAGCAGTACATCACCGACATGCGAATAGGTTATGCTTGCAAACTGCTTGCCGACGACCGTTTCAATATTTCAGAGATAAGTATAGAATGTGGTTTCGAATCGGCCGTACATTTCAACCGATGTTTTAAAGGAGTAACAGGAGTTACTCCGACAGAATATAGAAGGAAAATATTGGAGTTGTAGAAACCGTAACACGTACGTGTAACGCGTGGAACACGAACGTGCAACGCGCGGAACACGTACGTGTAACGGGCGGAACACGTACGTGTAACGGTTTCTTTTCAGCGTCATTCCATCAACTTCTCGGCCAACCCTGCCAGCTTCATACTGTTCGAGCCTTTAATGAGTATCATATACCCCTCAGGCATGGCTGCAGAAAGCACAGAATACACCTCATCGGCATCAGTGTAGCACTCGAAAGCATTCGCTGTCTTTCCAAATTCCGGACCAACGAGTATCACTCTGTCGAAACCACAGCCGGCAAGCATGTCTACCACCTTCTGATGTTCCTCAAGGCTTGCTTCGCCAAGCTCTTTCATATCACCCAGAATCACCATCTTATGTCCGGCATCTATCATACGGAAATTCTCCAATGCGGCAGCCATGGATGTTGGATTTGCATTATAGGCATCTATCACAAAGCGGTTTCCTCCTGCCTCTACCAGCTGCGAACGGTTGTTGCGCGGCTCGTATGATGAAAGCGCATGGCAGATGGCATCATCCTCAACACCAAAATATCTACCGATAGCAACTGCTGCCAGGACATTATCAACATTATACGAACCTATCAGATGAGTCTGCACTTCGTGCGCTTTTCCTTCCGACTTCCAGCTGAAAGTCAGGAACGGAGAGCATGAAAGGACTTTCCCGGAAACATACAGTCCTTCTTCTGCACCGTAACGTATACATTCCAGTCCTTCGGCTATGGAGTTGAGATAAGGATTTTCATTCTGTATGAAGATTTTTCCACCATTAGCACGAAGATAATCGTACAACTCGCCTTTAGTACGGATAACACCTTCGAAGGAGCCGAATCCTTCAAGATGCGCCTTTCCTACATTGGTTATTATACCATAGTCCGGACATGCTATGTTTACAAGCGTCTTTATCTCGCCGGGATGGTTCGCTCCCATCTCCACCACTGCCATTTCGTGTTCTGGAGTGAGTTTAAGCAGTGTCAGAGGCACTCCGATGTGATTGTTCAGATTGCCCTGTGTGTAAAGAACATTGTATTTCTCTTTCAGAACCGCAGCTATCAGTTCCTTTGTAGTAGTCTTGCCGTTGGTGCCCGTGATACCTATCATCTTAGTGCCCAACTCGCGGCGATGCCATGCAGCCAGCTCCTGCAATGCCTTTAGACAGTCGTCCACAAGAAGAATCCGTCCTTCTGCATCGTTGTCATATTCAGCCTCATCAACCACGGCATAGCGGCAGCCGTTGGCTATGGCTTGCGAGGCAAAAGCATTTCCGTTGAAGTTAGCTCCTTTCAGGGCTATGAACATTGAGCCTTCCGGACAGTCGCGGGTATCGGTTGTAACCTTTCCGCACTCAAGAAAGTATTTATACAATAGTGAAGTTTCCATTTCTAATTACAATTTAATACGTGGCGCAAAGATAAACGAAAAATCAATCGCAAATCAATAAAAAATAAATTATTGTATGTACATTTGTACCATCATTACGCAAGTATCGAAATGGAAAACAAAATAGCAAAATACATCAATGTGAACGGCTGTCTGATGGACCTGGAACAACCCAGAGTAATGGGAATACTGAACGTTACTCCCGATTCCTTCTATGCCGGAAGCAGAAAGCAATCGGAAGAGGATATATTACTGAGGGCCAGACAGATAATCGACGAAGGCGGAGAGATTATAGACATCGGAGCTTACTCTTCAAGACCGGACGCACAACATATCTCTACAGAAGAAGAGGCCTCAAGACTGAAAAAGGCTCTTACCTTATTAAATAAGGAGATGCCGGAAGCTGTGATTTCTGTAGATACATTCCGCGCGGATATAGCAAAGATGTGTGTGGAAGAACACGGTGTGGCAATAATCAACGACATTTCGGCCGGAAGCATGGACGACAGAATGATGCCTGTTGTGGCAAAATTAGGTGTACCATATATAATGATGCACATGAAAGGCACTCCGCAGGACATGCAGAAAAATCCTGAATACGATAATGTAGTGAAAGAGGTTCTGTACTATTTCTCAGAAAAGGTACAGAAGATGCGCGACCTCGGTGCAAAGGATATCATCATCGACCCGGGATTCGGCTTCGGTAAGACTGTGGAACATAACTATATGCTCATGGACAAGTTAGAAGAGTTCCGCATATTCGACCTTCCTATCTTAGTGGGAATATCAAGAAAATCAATGATATACAGACTTCTCGGCAATACTCCGGAAGATGCACTGAACGGGACAACCGTACTCAACACCATTTCACTGATGAAAGGAGCCAACATACTGAGGGTGCATGATGTGAAGGAGGCTTGCGAGGCGGTGAAGATATATTGTAAGTTGATGAGTTTGTAAGTTGATAAGTTTGTAAGTTTGTTTATGCTATCATCAACCAACTCAAGAACTTAAAAGCTTAAGAACTCAAAAACTCAAGAACTTAAAAACTTAAAAACTCAATTATCAAAATGCCATTCGATTTAAGCATAATAAGTCTGAAAGACATACTGGACATACTGTTAGTAGCCTTCATACTGTACAAGACGTACAAGGTTATGAAATCGTCAGGTTCGATAAACATATTTATCGGAATACTGGTTTTCATCATAATCTGGATTATCGTATCTCAGGTATTGCAGATGCGTCTGCTCGGTTCCATATTCGACAAGTTGGTCAGCGTGGGAGTCATAGCTCTGATTGTGCTGTTCCAGGACGAGATAAGGCAATTCCTTCTGACTCTCGGTTCAAGATACCGCACCAACAGCCTGTTCAGGTTTCTGAAAGGAAAGAAATACAACGACAGCGACAAGAATGACATTATGCCTATAGTAATGGCCTGCCTGAGTATGGGTAAGGGAAAAGTCGGGGCACTTATAGTGCTGGAGAAAGATGTTCCGCTGGACAATATAGTAATGACGGGCGATGTGATAGACGCCAATATCAACCAGCGACTGATAGAAAACATATTCTTCAAGAACAGTCCGCTGCACGACGGGGCAATGATAATAAGCGGCAAGAGAATAAAGGCAGCCGGATGTATTCTCCCCGTATCACATAATCTTAATATTCCCAAGGAATTAGGACTACGCCACCGTGCGGCCTTAGGCGTATCACAGGAGACAGACGCATTAGCTATTATAGTATCGGAAGAAACAGGCGGTATCTCTATAGCCTACAAGGGTGAGTTCTACCTCAAACTGAATGCCGAAGAACTGGAAAGAATGCTGACTAACGAATATATCAATCAAGCATAAGGCTCATATAGGGTTTCATATTTCGGAATAACCATGACGGCATATCATTGATATGCATTCTTAAGTACTCTGCATCGGTGATAAAATCATGGTTTTCAGTTTTTCTGCATTTACCATCCGAAATAAAATAGACACCGTTATTCTCAGGAATAAGACTATCTCCATAGATTTCAACAATGTGCTTACCTTCCATGCCGTGTGCTACTGTTTCAAGCATACGGTATGCATTTATCACACGAGCCATACCGCAAGGTGAGGGTTTCACTGCCTCGGAAACAGAATAGCGGCTGAATATAAAGCCGAGCATTGCAGATTCGGCCTTTGCGTCTATAGCCACCAATTCCTTGATAACCATCTGACTGTCTGTAGCTATAAGTAATGCCAAGGCACAAAGATTGCCCTTTTCATCATGTGCAGTCCATGCCCGGCCTCCGGAAAGATGAAGGTCGGACAAAACAATTTTCATATCATGCAGAGGATGAAGAATACTTGCAGAATATGTTGATAACTGTTGATTAACAAAGTCTGTAAGCTCCCGAACTTCATTTTCCAACAGGCATAACTCATTGAATATCAACCGATATTCTGAGTTATCAACAGTTTTACACATACCTGTTAATAACTTTTCTTCCTGTTGAAAACTTACTCTATAGCCGAATTTAGAATAATACCCGACCAATCCTTCATTGGCCGGTATCAGCAAAGACAGATATTTGCCGTCGGTGTACATTCTCCTATGCGCCTCGTCAAGAAGCTGCGACATCAGACCTCTGGAACGGAACTCAGGATGAGTACATGCTCCTGATATATAGGCCACCGGTATCACTGTATCCATGAATTGCATAGGATAAGGGATTCGCTGAAGCGCGGACACTACCCTGCCGTTTTCCGTAATGGCACTGTTTATTTCGTCCGTATATCTTGAAGAGAAATACAGATTAACGAATTCGTCCGAATCGTCCGGAAAGCACAGTTTCCAAAGTTCCTTTACCTGTTCCCTCATTTCAACTCCAGTTTATATTTCTCCAAAAGCAGATGCGGCTGATATGAGAGTTTGGCTTTTCTCAGTCCCTCAAGTCCAAGGTCCTCTTCCCTATTTATATATATGTACTGTTCGGGAATCATCTTTGCAAACTCATTGTTTATCATTGCATATGCGCCCTCATAGTCAGTATCGGCTTTCTCCACACAAGTGTCGAATGTCTCATTATTAACAGGCGCACCATAGGTAAAGCCTACTATCTTTCCGTCCACCATCAACACACCGCCAGTGATGTCAAGCTCATCGAAATAGCGTAATGCGGCATTCATGGATTTTCTCTCGTTCTGCAAAGCCTCATCCTCGCTGCAGTTGTTAGCCTTACACCACATTGATTCAAGCTTTATACATTCCGGTATCAGCTCGCGGGTAAGAGGCTTGAACTCATATCCCGGGTAATTGTTACGGAACTTGTTTATATGATTGCGCTTGGGCTGAAACTTCTTTCCGACAAGAGTAGCAAGGTCGGAACGCAAATACAGGTAATCGGAATAATCGCGGTCCGAAGTGAAGACAAACTTTCCGGGAAAGAGACTTTCCAGTTCTTCACAATTCTCCTTGCAGACACCATACATCACAAAAGGAACACCTTTCGTACGGGCGTCAGACATAAGTTCCTCCATTACCGGCTTTATATCTCCTTCACCTACAGGCAGCATATATGACAGCTCCCCATCCACATAAAATCTGAACGACAGGAAACCACCGGACTCGGCAATCTCGGTAAGATAAAGAAAACGCCAACTGTAGAGATTGGCAAATGTCAAATCGCAGTTGCGGCGTTTACTCTGAAGAGTGAACTTCTGTACCAATAGTTTATCTTCTATATCAAGACGTCTGAAATTCATAGATATTCTTTTGAGAAGTTAGAGAAGTTATATCAATATAACCCTATCAAATGTAATATATAAGGTGAAAGCAACGCGGTAAGAATACCGTTAAGAGTAAGTCCGAGGCTGGCATATGCTCCATACTTACCGCTTACCTCCATTGCACGTGATGTTCCTACGGCATGTGTAGCAGTTCCCATAGACAGTCCCTGAGCTATAGGGCTGTGCACACGTCCCACCTGCAAGACCTTGAAACCGAAAATGGCTCCGAACAGACCTACCACTATAACTACGGCAGCTGTCAACGAAGGTATTCCACCTACAGCCGACGACACTTCCATCGCTATAGGAGTTGTCACAGACTTAGGCGCAAGTGACATTATGACTTCGGGAGTAGCTCCTAACCATTTTGCAACTACAGTTACAGAAATCAAACCTACCACACAGCCGGCCAACTGTGACAATATGATAGGAAGCAACTGTTTCTTTATCATTCGAAGCTGCAGATAAAGAGGCACTCCCAATGCCACAACAGCAGGACGAAGCCAGAATTCTACCAGAGAACCTGCATCCTGATACTTTTCATACGACACACCACTTACCTTAAGAAAGCAAATCAACATTGCCACTGCCAAAAGGATAGGATTAAGCAACACCCATCCTGTTTTCTTCTGCAACAGTTTGGAAACGAAAAAGAAACCAAAAGTTATAGCCAGAAGAAAAAACTTATTTTCTAAAAAATCCATATTTGCGAACTATTTGATGAACCCAACCTGTTACTACCAACACTAAAACCGTACTTACAAGAGTAGCTATCACTATAGGCCAGAACTGAGCCTGGATGATATCGAAGTAAAGCATAAGAGCTACCCCTGAAGGGACAAAGAAAAAACCGAGATTTGCCACAAGAAAATCGGACAAGCCTTGAACCCATTCAAGCTTTACCCATCCAAGCGACAAAAACAATGTGAGAAGCAACATGCCTATAATACTCGAAGGCAATTTTACACCGGTCAGGTAAACTATCAGTTCACCTAAAGCCATACATCCGAAAAGGATTGAACATTGACGAATCATACCTTAATTATTCTATTAAAAACCGGTGCAAATTTATGTATTAACACAGAAAACTTACGATTACACCAACAAAAAAGCCTATTATGTCCTTAAACATACATAAAATGACCTATTTTAAGAAAAAAAGTTTGTATTTTGCAAACTACATATTACAAAAATGCGTACTTTTGCATCGGAATAAGAAATGACCGTTATCGCCAACGGAATATTTAGGAAATTACATTTTATAAAACATAAATCAACATGGATTTAATTAGTCAAATCGTTGAACGCGCTAAAGCCAACAAACAGCGCATTGTTCTTCCTGAAGGAACAGAAGAACGTACATTGAAAGCTGCCAATCAAATATTGACAGATGGTGTTGCTGACCTTATTCTTTTAGGTAACCCTGAAGAAATAATGAAACTGGCTCAGGAATGGGGATTGGGAAACATTAACAAAGCCACAATCATTGACCCTGAAAACCACGAGAAGAAAGAAGCATACGCTGAACTGCTTTTTGAACTCCGTAAGAAAAAAGGTATGACACTGGAACAGGCACAGGAACTTGTAAAGAATCCTCTTTACCTTGGATGCCTTATCATCAAAGCAGGAGATGCTGACGGACAGCTTGCAGGTGCCCGCAACACTACAGGTGATGTTCTTCGTCCTGCACTTCAGATTATCAAGACTGCTCCGGGCATTACATGTGTATCAGGAGCCATGTTGATGTTGACTCACGCACCTGAATGCGGCGACAACGGTGTATTGGTAATGGGTGACGTAGCCGTTACTCCGGTTCCGGACGCAAACCAGTTGGCACAGATTGCCGTTTGTACAGCACAGACTGCACAGGCTGTTGCAGGTATCGACCCACGTGTAGCTATGTTGAGTTTCTCAACTAAGGGTTCTGCAAAACATGAAGTTGTTGACAAAGTGACTGAAGCTCTTAAGATAGCTAAGGAAATGGCTCCTGAACTGAAAATCGACGGTGAACTTCAGGCTGACGCTGCTTTGGTTCCACGTATCGGTGCAAGCAAGGCTCCGGGTTCAGAAATCGCAGGTAAGGCAAACGTACTTGTAGTTCCTTGCCTTGAAGTAGGTAACATCTCTTACAAACTTGTTGAACGTCTTGGACACGCTACTGCCATCGGCCCAATCCTTCAGGGTATCGCACGTCCTGTAAACGACTTGTCACGCGGATGCAGCATCGATGATGTTTACAAGATGATTGCAATCACTGCAAACCAGGCTATTGCAGCTAAATCTCAAAAATAACAGACTATTAACTTTTTCTATAGGCACAAAGGTCTGTAAAAAGGCTTTTGTGCTTTAATTACTTTTTTACATATCTTATATGAAAATATTAGTACTAAATTGCGGTAGTTCTTCAATCAAATATAAATTGTTTGAAATGACTACAAAAGAAATCCTTGCTCAAGGAGGTATTGAAAAAATCGGTCTTCCAGGTTCTTTCCTGAAACTTACTTTACCTAACGGTGAAAAGAAAATTATAGAAAAGGACGTACCTGAACACACTACAGGTGTACAGTTTATATTCGATACTTTGACTAACGAAGAATACGGTGCAGTAAAGAATCTTCACGAAATCAATGCTGTAGGTCACCGCGTACTTCACGGAGGAACAAAATTCAGCGGTTCTGTACTGATTAACGACGCTGTAATTGCAGCTGTAGAAGAATGCTGCGACCTCGGTCCTCTTCACAACCCGGCAAACTTGAAAGGTATCTATGCCGTACAGAAACTTCTTCCTGAAGTTCCACAGGTAGCTGTATTCGATACTGCATTCCATCAGACTATGCCTGACTATGCATACATTTATCCAATACCTTACGAATATTTCGAAAAATATGGTATCCGTCGCTACGGTTTCCACGGAACATCTCACCGCTACGTTTCAAAGCGTGTTTGCGAATTCCTCGGAATACCACAGGAAGGCAGCCGTATCATCACTTGCCACATCGGTAACGGTGGTTCTATAGCAGCTGTGAAAGACGGTAAATGTATCGACACAACAATGGGTCTTACTCCACTTGAAGGTCTTATGATGGGTACTCGTTGCGGTGACATCGACGGAGGTGCTATTCTCTATATGATGAAGAAAGAAGGCATGACTCCTGACGAGATGTCTAACTTGTTGAACAAGAAGAGCGGTGTTCTCGGTGTATTCGAGAAATCAAGCGACATGCGCGAACTGGAAGATGCAGTAGCAAGAGGCGAAGAACGCGCTATCCTTACAGAGAAGATGTACTTCTACCGCATTACTAAATACATCGGTGCTTATGCAGCAGCTATGGGCGGTGTTGATGTAATCCTGTTCACTGGCGGTGTTGGTGAAAACCAGGCTACTGCACGTGCAGGTGTCTGCAAGACTTTAGGCTTCATGGGAGTTGAAATCGATGCTGAAAAGAACAAGGTACGCGGCCAGGAAGCTATCATCTCTACAGAAAACTCTAAAGTGAAAGTTGTAGTAATACCAACAGACGAAGAGTTGATGATTGCTACTGACACAATGGACATCCTGAACAATAAATAAGATATAGGAATATCCTAAAAGAGTTAAAAAGAGGATACCTCATGAAGGAATTAACTATCTTTGCAGCGGAAACAAAGCAAAGGGATTCCGACAAGAGGTATCTTCTTCTTTTTATGCCTTGATTTCCGCTTAAATCGAAAACTTGACATTATGAGCAAAAAGATTGTAACATTCGGAGAAATTATGCTCCGTCTTACCACACCTGACAACTTGCGAATCCAGCAAAGCCGTGACTTTCTGGTAAACTATGGTGGAAGTGAAGCAAACGTAGCCATCTCCATTGCCAATTTTGGCGGAGAGGTAGAGTTCATCACCAGACTTCCTGACAATGCATTAGGAGAAACATGTATTTCTGAATTACGCTCGCACAACATCGGAACAAATCACATTCTATTCGGCGGACACCGTCTCGGAACTTATTACATGGAGAAAGCCGCAGCAATGCGTAACTCAAAAGTCATATACGACAGAGAGAACTCTTCATTTTCCGAACTGAAACCGGGAATGATAAACTGGCGCGAGATATTCAAGGATGCTTACATATTCCACTGGTCAGGCATTGATGCCGCACTTACTCCGGGACTGGCAGATGTATGTAGGGAAGCTATCGATATAGCAAAAGAAATGGAACTGAAGATTTCGTACGACATAAACTACCGCAAGAATTTGTGGAACTACGGAAAAACCGCACAGGAAGTACTACAGCCACTGATGAAGGATAGCGATATCATGTTCGGAAGTGAAGGAGAATACGCTCTCGTTACGGGAATAAAGGCACCCGGATTCAAGGCTACAAAGAGCGGTGAGAAGTATGACACGGATGCATACGAAAAGTTCTGTCAGGAAATCAGCAAACAGGTTCCTAACTGTAAATACATATATATCGCACTACGCAACGTAATGAGTTCTGAGCATCACACATTTGCAGGAATCCTTTACGCAAACGGAGAGATGAAACATACACGTGTATTCGACATAGACAATGTCATAGACTGTGTGGGAGTAGGCGATGCCTTTTGCGGTGCCATGCTATATGCACAAAGCGCATATACTGACAATCAGAAACGGGTAGATTTCTCTACAGCAGCATCTGTTCTTAAGAATACGATAGCCGGCGATTATAACATAGTAAAAGCGGATGAAGTAGAAAGCCTTATTGCCAGCCATGAAAGCGGCGAGGTAGCAAGATAACAATACCATTCAGTGAACGGCAAATGAACGGCCGGTGAACAATAAATGAACAGCATATGAACATTAACCAGTCAAGCCAAATCAGGGTAAGACATAACACTAAAATACGTTTTTTGTTCACCGGCTTATCTTAAAGTTGCGTTTCACCCTCGATAAACTGTTCCAAAAACATATTCTCTCCATCGAACACCGCATACGAGAACTCCGATATCCAGTCGCCAAGAATCATCATTCTTGATGTCCTTGAAAGCATCATATCAAACAAAATATGCCTGTGACCATAAATAAAGTAATTGATGTCAGGATGAGTCTTGAGATATTTCTTTGTAAACAATACCAACGGTTCCTTGTCTTCGCCCATATATTCAGGCTCCTTGCCGTCCTTACGCTTCAGGCGGCTGTGCTTTGCCCATTCCAGTCCGAAGTCGATACTCCATCGTGGATGCAGCATAGAGAACAGACGCTGCAAAGTCTTGCTATGGAAAACCATTCTCAGGAACTTGAACTTTTTATCGTCATCACCAAGACCGTCGCCATGTGCAAGAAAGAATTCTTTTCCATATATTTCACAAGTCAAAGGTGTGCGGTGTATTATCATTCCACATTCCTTTTCAAGATAATCGCCACACCATATATCGTGGTTTCCTATAAAGAAATGTACTTCCACTCCTCTGTCTGTCAATTCTGAAACTTTTCCGAGAAAACGTGTATAACCTTTAGGTACTACAGTCTTGAACTCATACCAGAAGTCGAACATATCGCCCAGCATATACACAGCAGCAGCCTTATCCTTTATGCTGTCAAGAAAATTGACAAGCCTTCTTTCCTGCATACGAGCATGAGGTATAGCCCGCGAGCCCAGATGAGCATCGGAAATGAAATATATGTTTTTCATCTCATTCATAGTTATACCTTTTATAATTTATTTATTATTACATGAAGCCCAATTCCAACTTGGCCTCATCTGTCATCATATCCTTGTCCCATTCAGGTTCAAACACAAGATTAACCTGAGCGGAAGTTACACCTTCTACAGACTCTATCTTCTGTCGCACATCCTCCATTATGAAATCGGCTGCCGGACAGTTCGGAGCCGTAAGAGTCATGTCCACAGTCAGTTCACCGTTATCCTGAAGGTCAATTTTGTATATAAGCCCCAAGTCATATACATTTACCGGAATTTCAGGGTCATACACAGTCTTCAGCATATCAATGATTTTCTCTTCTATCTTGAGTTTTTCTTCGTTGTTCATATCTTTCCATTAAGTAATATTTTCTGTGCAAATATACACAAATTTTATTTTACATCATATTCTACCTTCATCCGCATAGCTATAATATGCTCCGTCTGTCACTATCACATGATCCAGCATACGGATATTCATCACTTTCGATGCCTGAAACAAGGCCTGTGTCAGTCTGTCATCGTCGGCACTAGGACGCACATTGCCCGAAGGATGGTTATGACTCATAATCATGGAAGTGGCACGCTTAAGAAGCGCCTCTCGCAAAATCACACGTACATCCACCTGAGTAGAAGCCAGTCCTCCCTGACTTATTCGTGTGACATCTATCACCTTGGCAGCCTGATTAAGAAACATCACCCAACATTCCTCTACAGGCAAATCGCACATAATAGGATGGAAATAGCTGTAAATGTCCTCCGACGAACGTATCGGCTTCCTCTCCTCCTGTTTCTCATCCTTTCTCCGTTTGCCTAACTCGGAAGCAGCCAGAATAGTGATAGCCTTTGCAGGCCCTATTCCCTTGAACTTACACAAGTCATCCACCGAGCATTTACCCAATGCACTTAGACTGTTGTTATACTTGTCAAGAACCTTGCGCATAAGTTCCACAGCCGATTCGTCCGTACTTCCCGAACCAATCAGTATCGCCAACAGTTCTGCATTCGAGAGTGCAGACGCACCGTGCATCATCATCTTTTCGCGCGGACGGTCTTCTTCCGCCCACTGATTTATAGATAGTTTTTCTGTCATTTATAGAAACTTTTTTCAAAAGCCGAAAACGATGATTTTCCTCTCACACAGCGTTTCCACCATGCTATAAGGAAACCGCTTCCATATCCCGTCAACTGTATAAACGATGAAACAATGGAAATAGCGCCTATTTTAAGACTTTTATTCTGTATGGACGAATCAATGAATATCAACACTGAGAATACCAGCAAGGGCAACAATCCTACTACGCACAGCCATACTCCCAGCGGATGCAACATATTATAACTTGAAGCATCAGGACTGAATGATGTAAATACAATCATATATATCCCCACCAAAACAGTCAGCAGCAAGACCGACACCCCAACCGTAAACACTGCCGGAAGCATATGTACGAGTTTAAGCGATTCCGGATATTTCTTGTACAGATTGATACGGGCGATACCGGAGTTGTGTACCTGCTTGAAGAATTTACGCATATCTGTCCTTCGCTTGTGCCATACCCATGCCCCCGGGAAAAGACGGCATGAATATCCTCCCTTGAAAATGCGTATGCTGAAATCTATATCCTCACCGAAGCGCATATCGGAAAATCCTCCCAAAGCCTTATATACTTCGGCACGAATACCCATATTGAAACTGCGAGGATAGAACTTGTCCATTTTCTTTTTTCCTCCGCGGATACCTCCTGTGGTAAAGAAAGATGTCATCGAATAGTTGATGGCTTTCTGAGTGTCAGTAAACGATTCGTGCGCACGGTCAGGACCTCCGAAAGCATCGGCCGGTTCATTTGTAAGCTCCTCTTCCACTGCCTTGAAATAATCCGGAGGAAGAATACAGTCTGAGTCAAGTATTATAAGATACTCTCCATGACTTCTCTCCGCACCATAGTTTCTTGACTGCCCCGGTCCGGAATTGGATTTTGAATAATATCTGATGTTCATGGACGCAGCATACTTATCTACCACATCCTTACATGGCACTGCCGAACCGTCCTCCACAATGATGACTTCAAAATCGGTATATGTTTGTTGCATAAGGCTCTGCAACAGTTCATCCACCTCGTCCGGACGATTGTAAACAGGTACTATAACTGAATATCGCATAGTCTAAAAAATGAGTTATTTGCAAACTTACATAAATTCTTCTTAATATCCTTGCGAAAGTAAACATATGTCAGAAAATAAAACAAGCGATACTGAGAAATTCAATATCGCCTGCCTTTAATTAATTACCCTATCTATCACTCAAAAACCAACCTCACCGAACAGAAACGCGGAGTAATGTCCGATTTTCCACGCATAACCTTGATTTCCCATTCTGATGCCTTGAGCAGCTGTTTAGGGAATTTAAGCACATGCAAGGCCTCCTTACCGTTTATATATCCTATCTTTTGTCCATTGACATAAACTTCGGCATCTCTTGAAGCATCAATGAATGAATTTATCATAACAGCATTTACCGGCTTACCCTTAGACTTCATTTTGTAAGAGAACCATCCTTTAGTTTCGCGCCAAGGTGTACCCTGCTCGCTTCCTATCACGGATTGCTCCATCTTTACAAAATGGTCACTTTCAGGTTGCTGTTCGCCACATACCACCAAATCAGCAGTGATATTCTCCAGTCTGGCACGTTCCATTTCAGCTCTTGCCAACTCATCCTGTTTCCTTTTAAGCTCATCCTTGGATACCAATTCCCAATAAACCATGTATCTGCATTCGTGTGTCTTATAGAAAGGCTTCAATATCATACCTTCATATTTTGAAGGATAAGTTCCTGACAATGTAAATTCAAGTTTACTGCCGTTCTTCTTGATATTAGATAAAATATCCTTTTCATCACCTACTATGACCGGCATATCCTGCAAAGGCAACTGAGGACCGGAAGCAACATGTCCGCCACGGCTATCATCGGCAAACAGACCGTCCATTCTTTCCTTACCCATGTCGGAAGCCAGGACTATCGGACCGTACATAAACGAATAATAAGGAGATTTGTCCGGAAGCTGGACCGCACGCAAAGACATAGGCAATGACATTTCTACCACATCACCATCCTTCCATTTCCTTTCGATAGTGAAATAGCCTTCATCACAAGAAGCTTCTGTTTCCTTACCGTTCACCAGGAAAGTAACTTTTGCATTCCCTATCCATTCAGGCTTACGGAAACTTATTTTCATTTTCTTAGGCTTTCTCGTAGCAACACTTATTTTTGTGCTTTCATTTTCAGGGTAAGATGTTTCCTGAGTAAATGTCATACCACATTCTTCCCACTCAAGCACAGAAGGAATGAACAGATTGACTATAAGCTCATTATCACGCGAAGCATATATCATTTCTGCATATTTGGCATGATTCTCCATTCCCGAACCTACGCAACACCAGAAACTGTTCTGAGGTTGCGAATATACTCTGTAGTGTCCGGAACGCATAGGAGTAAAATACACCAATCCGCCCTGAACAGGATTCTGACCCGACAGAATATGATTATACAAAGCACGCTCATAATAATCCATATATGAAGCATCGGCAGAAGTCTGATAAAGCATCTTTGTCAAACGCAGCATATTGTAAGTGTTGCATGTTTCAGGTCCCTGCTCGCTGGTCATCATACTTGAGAAATCGTCCGATTTATGGAAATGTTCCCTGACACTGTTTCCTCCTATTGAAACACTTCTGTTGTTTACCACCGTATTCCAAAAGAATACAGAAGCATTATCCCAGTCACTGTTGCCTTCCAGGTCGGCTATCCTCTTGAATCCTATAACCTTTGGGATCTGCGTATTCGCATGAATCCCAGTCAGATTATCTTTATTTTCCAAAAGAGGATTAAGGATAGCCCTATGCGAGAAACGTTTTGCAAGGTCGAGATACTTTTCTTCACCGGTAATACCATATACATCGGCAAAAACTTCATTCAATCCGCCATGCTCACTACGCAACATGTCCTGAATCTGATTGTCCGTCAAACCCGAAACTATGTCAATCATCCAGTCAGTCAGGGCAACGAGCATATCTTTAGCCTCTTCTTTTCCGGCTATCAAATACGCATCGCGCAAACCGGCATATGTTTTATGGATATTATAAAGCGGCACCCATCTGTTATTCAGTCCGAATGGATTAGCATCTATTTTACCGCTCTTGATTTCACTCCAGACAGCTTTTCCACCAGGTACACCACACAGATATCCATTACCCAAAGCATCCTGGCAACGTTTCATCTCCGAAAGGAAATAATCCAGACGCTTTCCTATTTCCTCATCGCCCGTAGAAGCATACATATAAGACAAAGCCGAAAGATAATGTCCTCCTATATGTCCGTCAAGACCGGTGTTCTCCCAGTTAGGATAGTTCTCTGCCTTAGGCTGCAGTCCTGCCTCCTTCATATACGGAGCAAGCAGTCTGTCAGGATCAAGTCCCATAAGATAACACTTGTCAAGCTTTTCAGCATGTTTGAACACACCCGATGTAAGACGTACATCGTCAATAGGAAATGTTTTGATTTTTTGAGGTAACCCGGCCTCCATATTTACAGATGCCATAAGCATCAATCCCAAGAAATACAGTTTTCTCATGTTTTCCATTTATAAAATTAAGTTTTAACGGCACAAATATACAAATAAGTGTAAAACAAACAATTTATTTCATGGAAAAATTTTATAACTGACACTTCAGCATTAAATGAGAAACATCATAAATCCATTTCTTTCACACAGCCTGTATGATTATAGAAAAACTTATCGCCCCATATGGAATGAAACAAGGCATATTTGTCTACACCGGAACAATGACATACTCCGAGTTGGTCAGGCACAGACTGTTTCAGTCCCTCGATTATCGCGACATCTTTCTCAGAAGGAGCATTATGGATATGGAAACCACCTATTACCATCTTCAAAGGAAGGTTATCAAAAGAGGACAATATACAGCGTAATATATTGGTAATTCCACGGTGTGAACAAGCACTTAGAACTACTAATCCTTCACCGCCCTTCAACACAAGAGCCAACTCGTCTTCAAACCGGTCAGGAATCAACTCTCCGCCACGCTTTACAAGAAACTGCTCAAAATGTGTATCTCTTTCATCCGAAACAGTCAGTTCCGGAAACACCCATACCCCGGGCAGTATCTCTGTTGTCTTGTCGACAAACATAAAACGCGACATATCCAGGCGTTCAGAATGCTTTATACCATTCTCTCTATCTCCCTTAAACTTTGAATCAAGAGCCTCACGCTTGCATACTACCTTTGCCTTCTTGTTTATGTCAAGAAAGGCCTCAAGTCCACCCGCATGGTCGCTATGTCCATGCGAAAGAACCAGATAATCAACCTTTTCCAAATCGCAATGCAGGAAACGGGCATTCCTTGCAAACAAATCAGATGCACCTGTATCGAAAAGCACTACATTATCGCCGGCCTCAACATATAATGACAATCCATGCTCCGCCTGCAGCTTGCGGCCATATACACAGTTTTCAACTAATGTGGTTATTTTGTATTTCATATTTTCAGTTGTTTGACGGTATAAACATTTGATAAATAAACTCTTAACAGAGTATTTTAAAAACAGCGATAACGAATTATTAACCAGACTATTTTCAATGTTTGGAAGTCAAATAACTCAATTGTATTGTCAATGTTTAACCTTACGGTACTTTTGATTTTTATCTTTTGGATTGTTTGGTATGGTCATTTCAATAACGCCCATCTCCAACAACTCACCAATATACTTTTGCCTGTTCTTACTCTGATTGGATATACCCAACCTATCCATTATTTCTTGTGATGTTCGTGGAACACTACAGAAATTACATATATCCTCTTGCTTCTTGGTTAATTTCTGATGGTTACTTTTTTTCTGTTCATAGTTACTTTCATAGTTACTTTCTTCCTTTTGATAGTTACTTTGAACATTTAAGTCATCAATTTGATAGTTACCTTTTCTATGAATAACAATCAAGAATTCGTGTGCAGACTCATTATTTTCAAATCGGACATCAAGTCCGCTGGCTATTGCACGTTGCATTCCACTACCGGCACCAGTGTATGGCAGAAGGTAAATGGCATTATTAAACAGGAAGGTATTGCGCGGCATAGATGTCCCGGCTAATATATCATCTACCGATAAACCGTTAGGTAATATACCGGGGCTGTGAATCTCCACTCTATTGTCAAAAATGAAGATACGAATAGGAGAGTTCCAATTAAGCGAGCGATGTACAAGTGCATTTACAGTAAACTCAACTAGACTTACATACGGAATCTCTGATTGACCTTGCGAATTAAATTCATCTTCGGTTTGAATACTTCTCAGATTGCGACTGAAAAAGGCCATAATCATATTGTATTGATGCAGAAGATTACCTTCCATATCATTATCATTCACTTTATCTCGAAACTGTGAGCCTCCAATATTATTCCCAACATAACAGATACACTTAGCCGTCATCGTTGGCAACCATCGCTGAGTATATTTGCCGAAGAGTAGCATCGCAGCCATAGTCAATTGACCATTAGGACGGATAAAGCGTAAATTTCGGAACAACCTTGTCAAGTCATGACCTTCAGCAATGGCATTGCAAACATCATTGACAGAACTTTCACGCAACTTATCCCCAATCATTGCCTTACGCTCCAACACCGATGAAAACTTATTACGCAAAAACTCCTTGATTGTTGATTCGTCCAAATCATCAATAGTCGCATCCACAACAGCAGATTCATCAGGAGCAAAGTTACCGCACTCAGTCATCATTTCAGCTAATTCAGCATTGTCGAAAACCTTTCGCTTGTCTCCTCCATTCTTAACCCACACAATACCCTTATTGTCGCGATATGGCTTATTCAATCCTTCCTTTATATGCGCCACAACAACAGCACCACCCATAACCTCTACATTTTCAACATCAATCAATATCGAAGGTACAACATTTTCCGATGCGATATTGCTCAGCAAATTCGTAGTTTCCTGCACCTCTACATAAGACAACGGATTGATGTTCCCTGTCTTATCATTAATTCCTATTACCAAATCGCCACCTTTGGAATTGCTGAACGCCACAAGCTCACAACCGATATCGTATTTATCCTCTTTAAAGACACGCTCTTTCAGCTGCACTCTTGTTTCTTCTCCAAGCTGCTGGTATTTCTGTATATCATCAAATTTCATAATAATCAAACAATGTCATTTGCTTTTTTATGCTTATTTAATCTGGTAACTTCGTATTCTCGCCTATCTCTAAGAATGATTGTCAGATTCGAATATGATTAACCAATCAGTTTTACATTTTAGGCAACAAAGAATACCTAAAATTCGTATTTGAATGCAAAGTTAACCGTTCAATCTTAAACCACAAATTGTTCAAGGAAAATTGTACTTTTTGCGCCCATAAGCCGAAAAGGAAACGCTTCGTCATTTAAATAAAAACGCTTCGTCATTTAGACTTAAACGACGAAACGTTTTTATTCGTCATTTCTTTATTGTATTTTTGCCGATATTATAATGTTTTTCATAAATGGCAAAAGACAAGACAGTATTTGTATGTACGAACTGCGGACAGGAGTCACCTAAGTGGATTGGCAAATGTCCTTCGTGTGGACAGTGGAACACTTTTTCGGAAGAGGTGGTCAGGAAGGAAACTCCTGTGGCTAAACATGTTGCACACGGAATAGAATCCATACGCTCAAAACCACAGTATCTGAGGGAGATTGTTTCATCGGACGAACAGAGAATAGACCTTATGGACGACGAACTGAACAGAGTGCTCGGAGGAGGACTGGTGCAAGGCTCGCTCACACTTCTTGGCGGCGAACCGGGTATAGGTAAATCTACTCTCGTTCTGCAGACAGTACTGCATCTGACCGACAAAAGAATACTGTATATCTCAGGCGAGGAGAGTGCGCGACAGCTCAAACTGCGTGCAGACAGAATAAAGCATAACGGAGAAAGTGAACTGCTAATAGCGTGCGAAACTTCACTTGAACAGATTTTTGCCAATATCAAGAGTACCGCTCCCGACCTGGTTATCATAGACTCCATACAGACCATTTCTACAGAGAACCTTGACTCATCACCCGGCAGCATAGTGCAGGTGAGAGAATGCTCGGCAGCAATACTGAGATTTGCCAAAGAAACGGGTACTCCTGTCATACTGATTGGACATATAAATAAGGAGGGAAGTATTGCAGGGCCTAAGGTATTGGAACATATTGTCGATACTGTACTGCAGTTTGAGGGCGACCAGCACTATATGTACCGCATTCTAAGAAGCATAAAGAACCGTTTCGGAAGTACTGCCGAACTTGGTATATACGAGATGCGCCAGGACGGTCTGCGTCAGGTGAGCAATCCGTCGGAACTGCTGCTCACTCAGGACCATGAGGGTATGAGCGGAATTTCCATCGCATGTGCCACAGAAGGTATCCGTCCATTCCTTATCGAAGTACAGGCTCTCGTAAGTACAGCGGCATACGGTACGCCTCAACGTTCGGCAACCGGTTTCGACATCCGAAGAATGAACATGTTGCTTGCCGTATTAGAGAAACGTGTGGGATTCAAACTGGCTCAAAAAGATGTATTCCTGAACATTGCCGGAGGACTGAAGGTGAACGACCCTGCTATCGACCTGGCCGTAATAAGTGCCATTCTTTCAAGCAATATGGATACTGAGATAGAGTCCGGAGTATGTATGGCCGGCGAAGTGGGACTGAGCGGAGAAATACGTCCGGTGAACAGAATAGAGCAAAGGATAAGCGAAGCAGAAAAACTTGGTTTCACTCGTATGCTGGTGCCAAAACATAATATGCAAGGACTTGACAAAAAGAAAATCAAAATAGAACTTGTTCCGGTAAGGAAAGTGGAAGAGGCTTTCAGGGAACTTTTCGGATAAAAATTATAGGAAACAAGGCTACAGTTACAAGTTGACAAGGTTATCCATCCGGATGAATTGAAAATCGACGGAGTCAACCAACAGTCAGCGAAGCTAAAACCTTGTCAACTCGTAAACTAACAATAAAAAAATGGTAAACGAATATCAACTCAGAATATTGCCTGAACAGGCTGCAAGCGAACAGTCGCTGAAGACATATATCAGCCGCGAAAAAGGGCTTGACATCAGAACCATCAACGCAGTGAGGGTACTGAAGAAGAGTATCGACGCACGTCAACGTACCATATATGTAAACGTAAAGGTACAGGTCTTCATCAACGAGCTTCCTGACACACAGGAATATATTCCGACTGAATATAAGAACGTAAGCGGAAAACCGGAAGTGATTGTAGTGGGTGCCGGCCCGGGAGGACTGTTTGCGGCATTGCGACTTATAGAACTCGGTCTACGTCCGGTAGTAATTGAACGCGGAAAGAATGTACGCGAAAGGAAGGAAGACCTGGCAAAAATAAGCCGCGAGCATAAGGTTGATTCTGAATCGAACTACAGTTTCGGTGAAGGTGGTGCCGGTGCATATTCCGACGGTAAACTTTACACCAGAAGCAAGAAGCGCGGCAATGTGGACAAGATTCTGAATGTGTTCTGCCAGCACGGAGCAAGCACTTCAATTCTTGTAGATGCTCATCCTCATATCGGAACAGACAAGCTTCCGAGAGTAATTGAGAACATGAGAAATACCATCCTTGAATGTGGCGGTGAGGTTCACTTCAAGACCAGAATGGATGCCATCATAATAGAGAAGAACAAGGTTATCGGTATAGAGACCAACGACGGAAGGACTTTCAGAGGTCCGGTCATACTTGCCACGGGACATTCGGCTCGCGATGTCTACCGCTGGCTGTATGCCAACGGTGTGAAGATGGAAACCAAAGGTCTTGCCGTTGGTGTACGTCTGGAACATCCGTCAATGCTTATCGACCAGATTCAGTATCACAACAAGAACGGAAGAGGTAAATACCTGCCGGCTGCGGAATACAGTTTCGTACAGCAGGTGGACGGACGCGGTGTTTACAGTTTCTGTATGTGTCCGGGCGGTTTCGTTGTTCCGGCTGCAAGCGGCCCTCACCAGTTGGTTGTTAACGGAATGAGCCCGAGCAACCGTGGTACGAAATGGAGCAACTCGGGTATGGTGGTAGAAATCCGTCCCGAAGACCTGAACGACCCTACCTTGCAACTTCAGGCATGCGAAGTATTTGAAGGTTCCGCCGAACAGCAGACTGAAGAACTTATACGCAAAACAGCCAAGAATGGAGAACAGTCGGTACTGGCAATGATGCAGTTCCAGGAAAGACTGGAACAGATATGCTGGCAGCAGGCCAATATGCGACAGACAGCTCCGGCACAGAGAATGGTGGATTTCACAAGAAAGAAACTCAGCTACGACCTTCCTGTCACTTCCTACAGTCCAGGCATCATATCATCTCCCCTTCACTTCTGGATGCCTAAATTCATCAGCGAACGTCTGAGCAAGGGATTCGAAATGTTCGGCAGAAGCTCGCGCGGATTCCTCACAAACGATGCAGTGATGATTGCAGTGGAAACACGTACATCGGCTCCTGTAAGAATAGTGAGAGATAATGAAACCCTTCAGCATGTCACTGTAGAGGGTCTTTTCCCTTGTGGCGAAGGTGCAGGATATGCCGGAGGAATAGTTTCGGCCGGTGTTGACGGAGAGAGATGCGCAGAAGCCGTAGCTGCATTTATGAGAGTTTAAATACCATTTAAATACTGTTTAAACAATAATTAAATGACTTCAGAAATAGCTATCATAGAGAGAAATACTCTTACCGCATTAGGCTTACAGACTATCTTGGAAGAGCTTATTCCGCAGGCTGTAATACGTGTGTTTCATTCGTTCGAAGAGCTTATTGACGACACTCCCGACATGTATGCCCACTATTTCGTTTCGACAGCAATATACTTCGAGCATACGGCTTTCTTTCTGGAAAGAAGACCTAAAAGCATCGTTCTCTCGGCCGGAGAATCACAGATTCCTATAGGAGTTCCTGTACTCAACACCTTCCTGCCACAGGAAAAACTGATAAAGGCTTTCATGAATATGCGAGACAGAGGACACGAAATGACTCACCACCGCACAAAGCCACAACCTCAAAGTGACACTCCTACTCTTTCTGCAAGAGAGATAGAGGTACTGGTTCTCGTAACAAAAGGATATATCAACAAAGAAATAGCCGACAAACTTAACATCGGACTGACAACTGTTATATCGCACAGAAAGAACATCACAGAGAAACTTGGTATCAAATCCGTGTCCGGACTGGCCATTTATGCCGTAATGAACGGATATATAGATGCCGACAGCATATAAAATCATAAGAAATTAGGATTGTACGTTTATGTTATTTGGAGTTTCTTTGCATCCGAATTACAAAAACCACAAACAGACTGAAGAAATGAGAAAACGTACAGTTCTAAAGACATTTAAGTTCATGGCGGCAGGTGTTACCGTAGCAATGGGAGTGACTCCTGCCTACAGTCTGCCAACAAACGAGAGCATCAGTGCACCGGCAGACACTACAAGAGTGATAGACATAGAAGAAGTGGTGGTCATTGCCACTCCTAAGGAAAATAACAGACTGAGACAGCAGCCTCTGTCGGCCACATCATTCTCACAGGGAGATATGAGGAACAATTCTGTAACATCCGTAAAATCATTATCCGGACTTGTTCCCAACCTTTTCATCCCTGACTATGGCTCAAAGCTTACTACTTCTGTATATGTAAGAGGTATCGGCTCAAGAATCAATACTCCAGCTGTGGGACTGTATGTAGACAATATTCCTTTCATTGACAAGTCGGCTTTCGACTTCAATTATTCCGACATTGAACGTATCGACGTATTGCGCGGTCCACAGGGAACACTGTACGGACGCAATACTATGGGGGGGCTTATCCGTGTATTTACTAAATCACCGTTCACATACCAGGGTACTGACATCAGTCTGGGAGCTGCCACTTACAATAATTATAAAGCTTCCGTAAATCACTATCATCGTATTTCCGAGAAATTCGCTTTCTCGGCAGGTGCTTTCTACGAGCATGAAGGCGGTTTCTTTGAAAATACAGCACGCAACAACGAAAAGATAGACAAGGGTGATGAAGTCGGCGGCAGAATGAGGGCTATATGGTTGCCAAAGGAAAATCTGAAACTTGACTTTACCGTAAATTACGAATACTCAAATCAGGGAGGTTATCCGTATCAACTGACAAGCCTTTCTGAAACAGATGTTTACTATCAGGACTTGAAAGGCGACTTGGGCAAAGTGGCATATAACAACGAATGCGGATATATGCGCCATCTTCTTAACGGAGGTCTGAACATCGAGCATCAGGCTGAGAACTTCATCCTAAGCAGTGTGACAGGTTTCCAGTATCTGAAAGATGAAATGAACCTCGATCAGGACTTCACAAGAAAGAATGTCTATACAATGTCACAAAGACAGAACTCAAAAACCATAAGCGAGGAGATTGTTCTCAAATCAAAACCGGGACGTCGCTGGCAGTGGACTACAGGTGTGAGCGGTTTCTATCAATGGCTTAATACTGAGGGACCTGTGACTTTTCATGAGGATGGACTGGCATGGCTGAACGACATGACCAATACCAATGCCAACAAGTATATACCTGAAATTCCTGTAGAAAGACAAATGGGACCTATGACTATTACAGGAACAATGAAGATGAATTTCAGCGACGTAATAACAGGAAACTCTCTAAATATACCGGGATATTTCAAGACTCCGCTATTAAATACCGCCATATTCCATCAGTCTACATTCAATGATTTGTTCGGAGCGGAAGGACTGTCATTCACTATTGGATTAAGAATGGATTATGAACACTTGAAAATGAATTACAACTCGGGATGTAATTATTCGCACGTATATTCTCTGGGCGGTACCATCAACTTCAATCCTCCTCTAATGCCTGGAATGCCAAGCAGCGCAAATATAGAAATGGTTCCTGAAACTACTTTCAATCAGGATATCAGCTATAAAGGCGAAATAAGCCATGACTATATACAGTTATTGCCTAAATTCGCTCTTCAATATGATTTCGATAAAAACAACAATATCTATGCTACTATATCAAAAGGATACCGATCAGGAGGTTATAACATACAGATGTTCTCGGATATTCTTCAGAATGACATGAAAAGTAATAACATGAGTGACATAGCTAAAAAAACTATTGAAGTTATTAATGATGAGAATAATGAAGACATGAAGCATCTGGATGAGAAAACTAAACAAATGATCATCGGAATGATGAATGGTATGGCACAAAAAGTAAAAACAAACATCAAAGATGCTACACTTTACAAGCCTGAATACTCATGGAACTACGAAATAGGTTCGCACATGACAATGTTTGACGGACGTTTGCAGGCCGATGTAGCAGCATTCTACATGGACACTCACGACCAGCAGATTTCACGTTTTGCTGCAAGCGGACTTGGACGTATCACCGTCAATGCAGGAAAGAGCAGAAGTATTGGTGGAGAACTGGCTCTGAAAGCTCAGATAACAGATAATTTTATCCTGAACGGTAACTACGGATATACGAACTCTAAGTTCACAGAATATATAAGTAACTATAAGGATGCACAAGGTAAATTGCAGGAAGTAAGCTATAATGGCAATTACGTTCCATTCGTTCCTGAACATACATTCACAGTTGGAGGTCAGTATATCTTCCGTATGAAAAGCGGTGCATGGCTGGATAACATTATAGTAAATGCCAACTACAAAGGAGCAGGACGCATCTATTGGACAGAGCAGAACAATGCTTATCAGAACCTCTACGGTACACTGAACGGACGAATAAGCCTAAATAAAGGTAACGGACAGATTGGTATCTGGATAAACAATGCCCTGAACACAGAATACCAGGCATTCTACTTTGAATCAATGAACAGAGGATTCTCACAGATGGGACGCCCGATGCAGATTGGCGTTGACTTGAGATGCAGATTCTAACATACTTAGTCATACTACACAGAAACGGCGGGACGATTTGTTCCGCCGTTTCTGTGTAGTATATCACACCTCATTATTCAGAGCTTTCCATTTATTGCGCAGATAGATACCGTCTATCACTCCATCGGCAAGACCGATAACCGGAACGTAGATGTAAGTAGCCTTTATGATATCGGCAATAGTAAGGAATATATCTCCGGCAGGTACAATAACGTCCGCACGGTCAGGCTTCAGATTGAATTTCTGCATTCTTTCAGCCACAGTGTACTGTTTCAACTCGTTATGCAGTTCCTGCAAAGAGGCTACAGTCATACGGGCACGTTTCTTGTCCTTCTTTTCTATCATACGGTACAACTTGTTTATATTTCCTCCCGAACCTATGATATTGATGCCGGGATAAGATTGTGCAAGTTCGGCCATATCGTTCTTGAGTCTGTCCCACTCACCTTCTTTTACAGCATCGTTAAGAATACGCACTGTACCGATATTATAAGAACGGCTGCATACCAACTGACCTTTTGAAAGGAGATTGATTTCTGTACTACCACCACCTACATCGACATACATGTAATTTCCCTTACGGTCGTCCATCGACTCAACATGATTGTTATATACAATCTTTGCTTCTTCCTGACCATCGATTATTTCTATCTGAATACCCGATTCCTTAGCCACACGCTTTATTATCTCCTGACCGTTCTTTGAATCACGCATAGCCGAAGTGGCGCAGGCACGATAATCTTTCACATCGTAAATCTTCATCAGATAGCTGTATGATTTCATCAGACGGACCATATTCTTGGCTTTCTTATCCGAAATCTTATTCTTGGAGAACACATCGAAACCCAATCGAAGAGGCACACGCAATAGCAGAACTTTAGAGAACTTCACCCCATCTTTCGTTTCTTCCAGATGCTTTATAAGCAAACGTACAGCATTCGAACCTATGTCAATAGCTGCATAATTCACACCGTTAAGTGCTGTTTCCATTTCCTTACTCATAGTATTCGTTTTTTATAATTTAACAGTTCGTGTATATATGCGAATAATTGCTTGCCACCATACCCCTGCGGGCAAGCGACAAGCAACGTTGTGAAAAATCAAGCTATAATATCTATTCGTTTTCAGCAAGATAGCTATTGTATAGAGCTTCCTGAGAGCGAAATGGTGTTTCATCTCCTTCGAGAGAAACAAACTTGTTATCACCAAATCCGTCGACTATACGTCCTTGAAGTGTATCTTTAAGTCCGTAGTCTACAATACGTTTCAATTCACCTTTTATGGCCGGGTCGTAAACCGGAGTAATTACTTCCACACGGTTGTCAAGGTTACGTGGCATCCAGTCGGCGGAGCCCATGAACACCTTTTCCTCACCTCCGGCAGCAAAGATAAAGATACGTGAGTGTTCCAGATAGCGGTCAATGATACCTGTAATTCTGATATTACTGCTTACTCCCGGTATTCCAGGTACCAGAGAACAGTTTCCGCGTACTACCAAATCAATATCCACTCCGGCCTGAGATGCCTCATAAAGCTTTTCAACCATTACCGGGTCTGTGATATGGTTTATCTTAATCTTGATATATGCAGGTTTTCCGGCTTTGCGGTTCTTAATTTCATTATTGATAAGAGTTATGAACTTGTTCTTCATCTCATTTGGTGAAACAAGCAACTCTTTAAACTTAATCGGTGTGTAAGGACGTTCGATAAAGTCGAATACCGCATCAACATCGTTTACAAGTCTTCTTGAAGCAGTCATCAATACACAGTCCGTGTACATACGCGCATTACCTTCGTGGAAGTTACCTGTACTTACGCAAGCGATATCCGGACCGGTCTTCATACCGATATGTGTAATCTTGGAGTGTACCTTCAGACCTTCAACTCCGAATATGACCTTGATACCTGCATCCTGCATTTTCTTTGACCAGCTTATATTTGAAGCCTCATCGAAACGGGCAAGCAACTCGATTACTACGGTAACCTTCTTTCCGTTTCGTGCTGCACCGATAAGGGCCTTTACAACCTTAGATTCCTTGGCAAGACGGTACAGAGTAATCTTGATACTATTAACCCTCTTGCTTACGGCCGCTTCCTGAAGCACTCTGATGAACGAGTCAAAGTTGTGATAAGGAACATGGATGAATCTGTCCTTCTCCTGAATCTTTGACAAAAGACTTTCCGGACTGTCAAGCTCCTTTTTCATGATAGGAGTCCATGCCGGATATTTCAGGTTCTTCCTTCCGCAATCAGGGAATTTCATCAGGTCCTTATGATTCTGATAACGTCCGCCGGAAAGGATAGTATCCCATGAATCGACATCCAGCTTGTTGAGGACACGTTTCATCAGGTCTTTTGGCATGTCACCGTCGTAAATAACACGGAGAGGTTCACCACGCTTACGGCTCTTCACTCCCTTGGAAATCTTCTGCAACGTTCCTGTGCGCAAGTCATTGTCGATTTCCATTTCAGCGTCACGGGTAAACTTGAAGGCATATGCTTCGTATTTTGTATATTCCAGTCCCTCGAAAACTATAGGAAGACAACATCTGACTACATCATCAAGATACATCATGTAGCTCTTTCCGTCATTATCCGGAAGGCGGACAAAGCGTCCGCATAATCCTACCGGAAGTTCCAGAAACGCATAGTCTGTTATATTTTTGGACTCATAGGTTTTCTGAAGCTTTACCGCCAAATAAATATTCTCGTCAGTTTCAGAATCAAGAGTCTTTACAGCAGAGAACCATACAGGAACAATAAAACCGTTCAGTTTCTCTTTATAATACGAACGTATGTAGTCCAACTGTTCTGGAGTGACATTATCATTATCAACCAAGAATATGTTTTCTTTTTCCAAATCAGAGATAACACTTTCTACAGCCTGTTCGTACTCCTTGGCATACTCCGAGTTTAGTTTAGTGATTTTCTTGATTATCTTCTTGGCCTTCTCCCTATCTTTGGCAGCAGACTTGTCCTCACACTCGGCAATACGGTTCTGTGAAGCCATACGAACACGGAAGAATTCATCAAGATTGTTGGAATAGATTCCAAGAAATGCCATCCTTTCGAGCAAAGGAACATGTTGGCGTGTCGCTTCCTGCAAAATACGCCTGTTAAAATACATCCAGCTGATATCTCTTTCAAGATATGGGTTTTCTTTCTTCTTAATTGCCATAATAACTACTAAATTTTCTGCAAAGGAAAGTAATACATATTACAACGTTATTGCAATTTACAAAAAAAATCAATACAATATACCATGATAATAGCACAAAATACTCAAGCCTCACTAAATATACTCTTCCACCATATACATGTTATGCATAAACGCTGTGGAAGCCAGGCCTTCAAGTTCATTGACTATCATGTACTCAGCAGAATTAACCCATTCTCTAAATCTTGTATCAGGCTTATATGTTTCTGCAAATTTCAGCAGTTTGGCAAGGTCAAAATCATCATCCACTATACCGGCGGAACTTTTCATTGCATCGTAAGCATTGCATTCCTGCTCTATATGCGCCGGAACCATCATCAATGGTTTGCCTAAATACATAGCTTCGCATACTGACTCAAAACCGGCAGTGCTTGCATATGCCTTGCATCCGGACATCTGGCGCAGAAACTCCACATCATCCAACTGATAGAAGGACAGTGTTTCGTCTACTTTCTTAACCGGCGTTTCCTCCCATCGGTCCCAGAAAAAGCGCAATGGAGTTTCAGGATGTTCTTTATGCCATCGCATTATGCACTCCGAGAAACCCGAATTTACCATATATCCATGTATATAATCGCCGTCTGTGACTTCCTGACGGAAAACATCTCGCCGAAGCAATGGAGGAACGACTTTTATTCTGCTGTCATTGTCGTCTTTCATACTGCGGAACGAAAGAGCCAGATGTTCCTTTGCTCCCAAAGCCGTCAGACGTGTAAACATATTAAGAAGCCTCATTCCGAATTTATGCTTTTCAGGCATTTCGAAATCCTTATGCAGAAAAAGATACTGATGGCCTATGCATACCTGAGGGACTGCCGGACGATATAAGAAATATGTCAAACCGGTCAGCAGTTCATAAAAATTGATAACCATATCTGCACCGGTTTTAATAATACGCTCGTTGATATAATGTATGCTTCTCAGATACTCAGGCACTTTAACCACATTATATAATACACTACGGGGGATATTGACACGCTTGTTTGCAGGTGTAGGCAGAAAATTAGGACTTACGAACTGTTTTACCGGCGCATGTACGCTACGGGTAAAAAATCCCGGGAGTCTTCTTGACTCACTTTTTCCCACCAATATTTCCACCACTTCGTGTCCGCTCCTGAGCAGCACATTTTCCAAAGTTATAGCTTGGGTAAGGTGTCCGCGACCTTCCCCCTGTACAATAAACAAAAATTTCATGATGCAGCAGATAAAAGTGTAAGTTTTGCAGTCTTGTTCAATTGATTTGTCACTTCAGAATAGTTCACCACTTCCCATTCTCCGTTTTCATCTTCCGTAAGTGCGGAAAGAGTTTCAACCCAGTCGCCGGAGTTAAGATAGTGAATACCGTCTACCATCCTGTTTTCAGGATGATGTATATGTCCGCAAATCACACCGTCGCACTCACGTTTTCGGGCGAAATCTACAAGAACCTTTTCAAAATCGGAAATGTAAGAAACTGCAGATTTTACTTTATGTTTTATAGCCTGCGACAACGAATAATAAGGTTTGCCGTGTCTGGCTCTATACCTATTATACATACCGTTCATCCAAAGCAATAAGGTATAGCCCACATCACCCAACTTTGCCAACCATTTCATCTCGGTTGTAACCTTATCGAATACATCACCGTGGGTAACGAAATAATGGCGTCCGTTGCTTTCCAATATATAATCTTTCACAATACTGATGTTGGCAAACTGCAATGGTACAAGATTATCAAGGAAATCATCATGATTGCCACGAACATAAATAACCTCTGTGCCGCACTTTTCCATCATCTTCATTATAATCTTAAAAAAACGGGTGTGCTGAGGTTTCCACTTCCTTACACCCGATTTCTGCAAATGCCATCCGTCAATGATATCGCCGTTAAGAATAAGGCGGTCGCAATCCACTGTACTAAGGAAATCACTTACCTCATCCACCTTAGAATGAGTTGTTCCCAAATGAATATCCGATAAAACGATTGTTCTGTAATGTGGTCTTAATTCCATTTCTCTTTCATTTTTGTACGATGCAAAATAACGGAATCGATATTACAAAGACGTGTACTTTAGGTTAATAAGGTAATACATTTCTGGAAATAAAAAAGGAAGATATAAATTTCCGAATTACTCAGCTATTTATATCTTCCTTTTCGTGCGCCTGATAGGACTCGAACCTACACGTCTCACGACACCAGATCCTAAGTCTGGCGCGGCTACCAATTACGCCACAGGCGCGTGAGAAGTTTATTTCTCATTTGCGATGCAAAGGTAGGCATTTTTTTTATTCCTGCAAACATTTCACTGATTTTTTTTCAGCAAAACACATGCTTCTTCTATTATTGTATCTTTTCCACGCAATATATCAGCTTCCGACATGTCTACACGGACATCAGGTTCAATGCCAAACTCTATCTGATTCATTTCAGCATCATACATAGGTGCAGCAGAAAACCTTATCAGCCATCCGTTAGGAATTTCTGACGAGAAAGGCAGACCGGAACCTCCGCCGGTCTTGTCGCCCATTATTGTAACCAGTGGCATACTTTTCATACAGTTCACAAAATCGTTGGTAGAACTGTACGAGCGTCTGTTTGACAATACCACAGCTTTCTTCTGCCAGCGTACGCCATTTGACGGCTCGATATAGACCGGTTCTGGGGTTGAGAACTCATTATGTCCGGGTCCCATTTTGTGCGACATATATCCCACGAGTACCTTCTCGTTGGTAAACCTTGCTGCGAGTTTCTGTGCAGTAGTCAGATTTCCACCTCCGTTGTTTCTGACATCTATTATCAGTCCGTCGCAAAGCTCCATTTCTTTAAGCATATAATCGAGATTTCCATCCCCTATACCATCCGAGAAGCTCGAACAATACACATAGCCTATATTATTCTCCAATATCTGATACGTCAATCCGGAAGTTATGACATAATCCTTGCCTAAGTAGTTGCTCTGAATACTGTCGCTGAAATTACGCGGATATGCATCAAACCATTCCCTATACTGCGAACTGCCATATCCGCTACTCAGATTAACATGCCCGTCGCGCAGTTCGTTCACCATTTCGGACAGCACCTCGAAAAGGTTATAGCTCGACATAGTCGGAGTTATACGTTTGGAATATCTGGAATACACTTCATCCCAATCCAGTCCGTACACTTCTTTCTTATAATCAAGAAAACAATATTGCTCGTCTATTATTCTCCACAAAGATTCAAAATTCGCCTGAGGGGTATTTCCAGACACATCCTCTCTGATGCACGATGCCGAAACCGCAGACATTATGACACAAAACAATATTGCAAATAAAGAATTGTTCCTTAGTTTCATACCGATAACTTTTTTAATCAAAATGGAGTAACTTTAGACGGAAGACTTATCCTGTTCTTTCCTCTTATCATGTGAAAGTTTCTGACAAAGCCTATCATGAAATTATGCGAGTAGAAATGACTCTTCAGATTATTGACCTTGGCCTGCTGGATGTCACACAGATAACCGGCACGCATTATGGTCTTGCCAACAGGGAAGTCAAGTGTCAGCATCTGGCGCAGCGAAGGCGCGTTATGAAAAGACGTAAACAGCACATTTCTGCCACCGTGTCCCAAAGAGAATATCTCATAATATGACTGTCCGTATTCAGGGGAGAACATCACCCCCATAAAAGGCAGATTAGCCTGATATCTCACGACCATGGGACATCTTACTATCCTGAACTTATATATAGCCATAGCCGACGCATCAATATTGCCGTAAACCTTTGCCTGAGCCGGATTGTTGGAATTGCGTGTATTGTAAATAAATCCGCCATTGAGGTCAATCATCGGTCCAAACAGAATCTTCAGATTCCCGTTCACATTATACTGATAATGCAGGGCATAAGTCCAGTTGAACATTCCTGAATAAGAGGTTGAGGACTTGGAGATATTATCTGTAGATGAACAATTAACCTGCACAATACGCTGTGCAGACACACGTCCTCCCATCAACCTTGTCATACGTATGCTCTCATGCATAAACCTGAGTTCCGGACCTTTATACTCCAAAGGAGAAAGATATGTATCGTACACATTGGTCTTTCCTATACCGACCATAGCGGAACGTACAAGATACTTCTCATGCGACAAAGTATCCTGCGCCGATATTCCGACACAAGATACCAACAGTATTAGCAAGACTGATATATATAATCTACCCATAATATCTTAAAATAACTTCATCTGACCGTCGTCTTCGTTCACCATTTCTTCCGAGTCGTTCACCGCTTCGTCCACTTCCTCAGTCTGTACCTCAGGTTCCTCTCTGACTATCGGCTCCAGTTCCTCTATCTTGTCGATGGCAAATGTAGTAAGTCGTTTTCCTTTGGCCTTAAAGCTCTTGACACCAACGAACTCGCCGGCATCTACTATCATCGGTTCTCTGAAGCTGTCATGTCCGCCGAACACTACGTTTATCCTTGGATATGTTTCCGAAGTAAGAAGCAACAGTTCATTCTGTTTGTTCTCGCCAAGGAAGTTCTGACGCTTGGTACTCTGCTCGAAACAGAATCTCTTCAGATACGGATAGTTCTGCTGGTCGGCATCATAGAGTACTGCAGTCCATACCTTTTCCGGGTCGTACTTCTCGAGAATCATTATATCAGAATCGTAATGGTTGTTCAAGTCAAAGTCTGATGTATAGAATTCACCGTTCTTGTGTACCACCAATATGCTGTCCTCACTCTGGAATTCCCCGAGATATTCTCCGCGTCCGTCATAGTTCAGCCTGAGCACGTCATAGTCAAACCATACTTTTCGACCTCCCAAAGTAGAACCGCCGCGATGTTTCAGGCTGATTTTGTGTACCTCAAGACGGGTAAGCAGATTACCCATCGACTGACGGCCCTTGATGGAAATCTCGCTGAAGTCGCGTTCCAGAATCAGCTTCTTTATTCTCGGGTTCGGTCTGAGAGCAACCTTCACCACTTCGGCCTCACCGTTAGGATTGGCAGTGAAGTACATTATCTTGGAACCCGGATTACCCTGGGTGACATCATACTCGCGGTCGCGTATCATCGAAGTGACGTTGAAGCGTTTAATAAAGTACGCTCCATCCTTGCCGTCGCGATATATCACATTATATATAGTACGCTTGTCATTCTTCTTGAAGATATTCACATACAGGATGTTCTTACCCACAAACAGTTTGTCGCTGATTCTCACAATCTTGTACTTACCGTCCTTATAGAATATTATCACATCGTCTATATCCGAACAGTTGCATACAAACTCATCCTTCTTAAGTCCTGTTCCTATGAAACCTTCCTCACGGTTGATATAAAGCTTTTCGTTTGCCTCTGCCACCTTGGTTGCAACAATGACGTCGAAGTTCCTGATTTCCGTCTTACGCTCGAAGTTCTTGCCATACTTGGCTTTCAAGCCCTCGTACCAGTTGATGGTATAATCTGTGATATGAGCCAAATGATTGTCTATTTCCTCTATCTCGCCTTTCAGACGTGCTATCAGCTCGTCAGCCTTATCCTTGTTGAACTTCAGGATACGTGCCATCTTAATCTCCATCAGTTTCAGAATATCCTCCTTGGTTACTTCGCGCACCATCTGAGGATAGAACGGAGTCAGACGGTCGTCAATATGTTCGCACGCAGCGTCCATATTTTCCGCCTGTTCAAACTTGGCATCCTTGTATATACGTTCTTCGATGAATATTTTCTCCAATGAAGCAAAATGCAGAGCTTCAAGCTTCTCCTCACGCTCGATGTTCAGTTCCTGACGGAGCAGGTCCAATGTATTGTCTGTAGATTTCTTAAGCACATCGCTGACAGACAGGAAATGAGGTTTCTTATTGTCTATCACACAGCAGTTTGGCGAGATATTAACCTCACAGTCTGTAAATGCATACAGCGCATCGAGTGTCTTGTCCGACGAAACACCCGGAGCAAGATGCACAAGAATTTCAACCTTACCGGCTGTATTGTCTTCCACCTTCTTGACCTTGATTTTACCTTTCTCAACAGCCTTAAGGATAGAGTCTATAAGCGAAGATGTAGTCTTTCCGTATGGGATTTCACTGATACAAAGCGTCTTATTGTCGAGTTTGGATATCTTGGCCCTCACGCGCACCACTCCACCGCGCTCACCGTCATTATATCTCGATACATCTATCGAGCCACCTGTCTGGAAATCCGGATAAAGCTGGAACGGTTCGCCTTTGAGATATGCTATGGCAGCATCGCAAAGTTCGTTAAAGTTATGTGGAAGAATCTTGGACGACAGACCTACGGCAATACCTTCTACCCCCTGAGCCAACAGCAAAGGGAACTTGACCGGTAGAGTTATAGGTTCTCTGTTTCGTCCGTCGTAGGATGACTGCCACTGAGTAGTTTTCGGATTGAAAACCACATCCAAAGCAAATTTTGATAAACGGGCCTCGATATAACGCGGAGCAGCTGCACTGTCGCCTGTAAGGATATTACCCCAGTTTCCCTGACAGTCTATGAGAAGTTCCTTCTGTCCCAACTGAACCAAGGCATCACCTATTGAGGCATCGCCGTGAGGATGGAACTGCATGGTATGACCTACGATGTTTGCCACCTTGTTGTACCTTCCGTCGTCCAGACGCTTCATGGAGTGCAGTATTCGTCTTTGCACAGGCTTCAGTCCGTCATTGATATGCGGTACGGCTCTTTCAAGTATTACATACGATGCATAGTCAAGGAACCAGTTCTGATACATACCGCTCAGCTGATGTCTGACCGCATCATTTGAGGTATCTGCCGGTTTATAATCAGAATGGCCTTCACCTCCCTGTAAATCGTTCTCTTTATCAAATGTATCTTCGCTCATTTTTAGTATATTAATCAAGAATAAAACAGTCTTTGCAAATTTAAGAAAAAAAGAGGATATACCACGAAAAGATATATCCTCTTATTAGTCTATTTTATTATAATTCTGTTATTTGGCAACTTTTTCAAGCCATTTCACCATGAACAGCATCACTCCCATTGAGATGATACATACTATCATAAAGATAGCCCAGCAATATCCGATAGGAATGGCATTGTACATAAGAGGGCCAATCCACAACAGAAGGTTACCAACGGCTGTAGCACCAAGCCACAAGCCCTGGCAAAGTCCCAAAAGATGTTTTGGAGCCACTTTCGATACGAACGACAATCCAAGCGGAGAGATGAAAAGTTCAGCTACAGTCAGAAGGAAATAAAGAACTATCAACACCCATGCTCCTGCTTTCACCTGCTGGTCGATAGGAAGATCTCTGTATTCCGCTGCAGAAGGATAGCCCATAACGAGCGAATACGCAGCAAGGAAGAGATAAGCCAGACCTGCAATAAGCATACCGATGGCAATCTTACGCGGTGTAGAGATTTCTTTTCCTCTTCTTGAAAGTGAACCGAAAATCATCATGATAATCGGTGTAAGTGTAATCACGAAGAAAGGATTTACAGCCTGCCAGATTTCAGGAGCAATAGTCGATGTATCAACGAAATCTCTTGCAAAAAGCGACAGTGAAGTACCGTTCTGATGGAACGAGAACCAGAAGAAGATAACAACACCAAGCACTGCGAACAATGCATAAAGACGCTGTTTGATTTCCTTAGCCATAGTAGCTTTTTCTTCAGCAGTATATGTAACCGCAGTTGCAGCTTCTTTCTTTCCCGGATTCGGGAACTGACGCTTAGTGGCAAAGAAGATAACCAGAGAAATAAGCATTGCAGCTACAGAAGCCACAAATGAATAGTGTATACCTTCGTTGAATATCTGCAGATACTGTGCACATGATGCAGCCATATCAGCTGTTTCGCCCACACAATCTGTCATCAGTTTATTGAGGTTACCCATTGCTTCAACCGACATTCCTTCAGCACCTTTCGAAATATATTCGTGACACAAAGCCGGGAGACTTGCATTGTAAACCATATTGTGCGCACTGAGCCACCAGCTTCTCAACAAAGGAGCCACGAAAGGAGCAATAAGTCCACCGATATTGATAAACACATAGAATATCTGGAATCCAGAATCCCTCTTGCTCTTGGCTTCTATCAATTCCTTTTCACCTTTTGTAGCAGCTTCAGCTTCGAGGTCGTCGTACATCTGACCTACAATAGCCTGAAGATTTCCTTTGAAAAGACCGTTACCGAAAGCGATAAAGAACAATGCGATACAGGTAAGTGTAAGCAACCATGAAGTGTTGCCGGCATTGGCAGTAATAGGAACAGACAATGCAATATAACCGATGGCCATAACCACAAGACCGGCCATGATTGTACCTTTATAATTCTGCTTTCTGTCGGCTATCAGACCACCGACAAGACTCAACAGATATATACCTGCATAAAAGAATGAATAGATAAGTGTACTTTTCTCCTCGCTTATACCGAATTTTGAACAAAGGAACAACACCAGCACAGCATTCATGATGTAATATCCAAAGCGTTCGCCCATGTTTGAAAGTGCGGCAGGTATCAGCCCTTTAGGATGTTTGTTAAACATAAATAATGAAGATTTAAATGATTAATGATTAAATTTTTATGCAAAAGTACGGAAAAAACAGATAACACACAACACCGCATATAATAAATAAAGGAGATCATCCATCACGGACAATCTCCTCCTCATATGAAAATTAACTTTATTCAGACCTCTACAGAGGTGTAAATTCGTATATTAAACGTAATTATTCAGCCAATTTGTTGTCTGAACCCAATACGTTGATGATTTTGTGCTTGTAAAGTTTTTCCATGTTGTCACGAGCAGGGCCAAGATACTTACGAGGGTCGAATTCAGCTGGTTTTTCAGCGAATACCTTACGTACTGCAGCAGTCATGGCAAGACGAGAGTCAGAGTCGATGTTAATCTTGCAAACTGCAGACTTAGCAGCCTTACGCAACTGATCTTCAGGAATACCGATAGCAGCCTCCAATTTACCACCATACTGGTTGATAGTATCAACTTCTTCCTGTGGAACTGAAGAAGAGCCGTGAAGAACGATAGGGAATCCAGGAAGTTTTTCCATAACAGCATCCAATACGTCGAATGCCAATGGAGGAGGAACCAAACGGCCTGTTGCAGGGTCAACGTGGCACTGTTCCGGTTTGAATTTGTATGCACCGTGAGAAGTACCGATTGAGATAGCCAATGAATCGCAACCTGTACGAGTAGCGAAGTCAATTACTTCTTCAGGGTTAGTGTAAGTGTGGTGGTCAGAAGAAACTTCGTCTTCAACACCTGCCAATACACCAAGTTCACCTTCTACAGTTACATCGAACTGGTGAGCGTAGTCAACAACTTTCTTAGTCAAAGCAACGTTTTCTTCGTATGGAAGGTGAGAACCGTCAATCATTACTGAAGAGAAACCAGAGTCGATACAGCTCTTGCAAGTTTCGAATGTATCTCCGTGGTCAAGGTGAAGAACGATTTCAGGATGCGCACAGCCTAATTCCTTAGCATATTCCACTGCACCCTGAGCCATGTAACGCAACAAAGTAGCGTTAGCATACTGACGAGCACCTTTAGAAACCTGAAGGATAACAGGTGATTTTGTTTCAACTGCAGCCTTGATGATAGCCTGCATCTGTTCCATATTATTGAAGTTGAAAGCTGGGATTGCATATCCACCTTTGATTGCTCTGGCAAACATATCTCTTGTGTTTACCAAGCCTAAATCTTTGTAATTAACCATTGTTTTTTACTATTTATAATGTTAGTGATTAAATTCCTTTGCAAAAATAACAATTAATATCAACCTTCATTCTATTTTAAAAGAAAAAAATATACACAAATATTACAATATAGCCGAAATAAAGCCATTATTTCAAACATATGTACACATAATGCTATGTAGATATTGCAGTTTTATGCAAAGCATACTATAACATCAACTACACATTAAATTATATAGCATAAACTCGAGCCTTCAAAATTACAGCTCCATAATATCATTTTCAGTAAGTCCTGTAATCTGTATTATCTGCTCTACAGGTATACCTAAGTTTTTCATATTACGCGCTATAGACTTTTGAGTTTTCACTACGCCTTCTTCAATACCTTCCGCACGACCTTCCGCACGGCCTTCTGCACGACCCTGTTCTATTCCTTTAGCTCGTCCCTCTTCAAGTCCTTTAGCCCGTCCCTCTTCAAGACCCTTTTCCCAGCTCTCATTTCGTGCATCCTCTTCCGCGATACGGTTTACCCAATACCTGTCCATGGCTTTATCATACGCCAGACGATCTTCTTCTGAGAGGTTTGCCACTGCCGCGAGCGAACCCAGACGAAAGAAAACCTGCTCTTTCAAGGCATCAGGCATTCTGCTCCAATAGCGCATGTTCTTCAACGTATAGATAAGTTTGTCATACAGAGTTTCGCACTCTTCGAGTTCTTTATTAAAATACGGGAATTGCAGATAAATCTGTCTGAAATGCGGATTTACCACCTCGCCTGTTTCCCTGTTGGCTATCACGGTGTCCGTCCTAAACCTTTCCTTCAGAATAGGTTCCTTAAAGTTCATTAGGAAAATACCATAAACAGTAGAAAGTTTATATTTAGAGCCATACTTGTCAAGGGTCGGTTCGCCGAGCGTGAACGCATCACCACCACTCTGTCGAAGTTCATCAGCCTTAGATCCAAGGCTAAGCTCTATTTCTTTTTTTCTCTTCTCTAAAGTATTATTAACCTGTCTGCCTATCGCCCTGCACATATAGTATAGGGTACGGTCGATAAAATTATTATGCGAACGGTTCTGCATCTCCACAATAATGTATTCACCTTTCGATGTCAGGCAGAATAAATCGTAAATTATACCGGCATCAGAAACGCTGTCGCCATGGTCTTCCTTATCAAGCAAAGTCAAATCTTCTATACGATGCTCTCCTACCAAAAGTTCGTTCAACAGCGTTATTAGCAAATCCTTGCTTGCCGGCTGTCCGAAGATAATCTTAAATCCTAAATCGGTGAACGGATTCACAAAGTGTCCGGCTCCAAAAACCTTGTCTCTCATATTCTACGGGAATATTAATTTCAAACATGCAAATATAGTCTTTTTCATTAAATCACAGAACTTTACAGGGAATGTTTTTTTTCGCATTCTGACATCAGGGGGATGCAAAAAAACTTGCCAAACACCCACTAAACGGCTAATGAACGCCAAATGAACAATAAATACTGGTTCTTCGAATTATATTTTAATAGTATTTGAACAGTGTTCTAACATCGTTCAAATTGTCTTTTCCTGATTTTGGTTGACTGTTATCATGTCATTACCACTGATTCAAGTTGACTCTATTATACTTATCCCTA
>CALUJF010000022.1 GCA_944320855.1 uncultured Phocaeicola sp. | reverse complement strand
TTCTGTTATATACAGAAATTCTCAAAGCCTTTTTTATTTACTTCTCAGCGAAATATTCTAAATCCGAAACTTGAGTTATAGATTTCCTGCCCAAACATTTCAAAGTGCTTGTGTTCAATTATCCTTGTAAAAGGTATATCACTGTCTGTATAGTTCACAACAGCATTACCTTGATAGTTAGCGGTTTCTTCAACCGTTGTTTCAAACGATACAGTACGATACTGTAATTTTCCGAACTTATAATCATAAAATTCATCTATAGGTCCGGTATAGACAATCTTATCAGCTAATAATGACAATTCTTCCCGATTACCAAAAAAATCACAATTTAATCGAACTTCAATACCTTCAAGTAAGCCATCAATAAGTTTATTATACCCTCCTATCGGTATTCCCTGATACTTATCATTAAAATAATTATTATCAAATATCATACGTACAGGTAAACGGCGAATAATAAAAGCAGGTAACTCTTTACATGGACGCCCCCACTGTTTTTCAGTGTAACCTTTAATAAGAGTTTCGTATATATCCCTACCTATGAGCATCTTGGCCTGTTCTTCAAGATTGGAAGGCTCTCTACCATTCAAATTTATTAATGCTTCTCTCCTCTGACTGTCCAATACTGATTCAGCTTCCTCAGGCGTACGAACTCCCCACATCTGATAGAAGGTATTCATATTGAATGGCAAATTATATAGTTTTCCCTTATAATTCGCAACAGGACTGTTGGTATAACGATTAAACTCAACTATCGAGTTGACAAAATTCCATACTTCCTTATTGGAAGTATGAAAAATATGTGCTCCATACTTATGAACATTTATTCCTTCAATGTTTTCGCAATAAATATTACCACCTGTATGTATCCTTTTGTCTATTACAAGACACTTTTTACCGGCTTTTTTAGCCCTGTAAGCAAATGTTGCCCCATACAATCCGGAACCCACTATCAAATAATCATAACATCTTTTCATTCCATACAGCCTTTATTGTTATTTCTATTGTTTATATCATGAAACTATCATTATAAAAAATAAATCCTCCATATTGAGTACTGGTACAATTAAACTTAATAATAACATATTCTACTTTAAAATAAAGTTATTCAGTTGCTTATATTTTTTACTCCACGCAAAACATAATCCTTCTATATTTCCATGCATAAAAGCTATCAAATGTTTTGGTTGTAACTTTACAATTGAATACACTATTCTTGTACAAAGTCCTAGTATGAAACGCCACAAATATGCTAAAATACAAAGAAACTTTTCAAAGATTCCATTTCCCTTTAAGTCATAACAAGTACGATACCACGTCAAATAATAAGACAAAGCCCGGTATTTGATTTTTTTATAAGGCTTTTCATGTACATTGTTAGTTCCTGCATCCAAATGCAATATACCCGTATCATAAGCCATCAAAACTTTATAATCATTCTTATAAAGTTTATATGACATTATCTGATCCTCCCCAAACGTACCTGCAGGAAACTGATCTATCCAAATTTCATCCTCATAATGTATATCACGAAAAACCTCAGTTTTACAGAAGCAAGCAGTTCCAGGAAAGCTCTGAGTTAAATAAACACCACCTTTATCAGGAGCCGAGTTAAAAGAAAAAGTCCCGTTACGCAATATTTTAATAGCCCATTCATCATTACCTCTTGTTTTTACACCATTAGCCACATAATAACCTATTTTTTGAAATAAGCTCAAATTCTGATTATTAAAAGTTTCAGGAGCTATACAATCAGCATCATAAGCCACCATTATCTCATATAATCTTTCTACGGCATTGTCTGGAAGGAATATATCATCATCAAGAATCAGCAAAAACTCAGTGTCAACACCCTGTAATGATGCCGCACGTTGGTGTACCAATCCTTTTTGAACATATATATAATTTTCAATACCAATCTGAAAATCCGGACGTTTATAGCCTTCGGCTATAAAAACAAATATATTCTTTGGCTTTATGGTTTGACTGTGTAATGATTCTATCTCTTTGCGATATTTTTCACCTCCGGTTCCAAGCGTACGTATCGCTACACTATATTCAAACTTATTATTATTTACTGTCATATCAGAAAATCTAAATTTACAAAAACATATATGATAAAAAGAAAGTTTTAACGCTTAAAGAAGTACCATATTTTAGACATACATTGAGCCACCCTTTTAGAAAAGACTTTATGAAGTAATATATATACTTGATTTGTAAAAGGAAGCCACGATGCCGCATAGTGATGTATAGTATATGTTTTATCAGACAAAAATTTTAAATCTCCGGTTACTCCTTCCTTTGGACTAAAATAAGTTTTAGGAAAAGCCTGTATTATATCATCAATATTATAATCAAAAGACTTTTTATCAGGAATCATTAAAGTACTCTTTATACGTCCCCCCAATATAACAGGCAAAGGCTTCATGTCATATTTACCATCGACAATAAATTCTCTACCTTTATAGTAATCCAGACAATCCCTAATCCAGCTCAAACCTTTTTCGGCACCCATTACGGCAGGTTCTAAATGTTGATTACCGGCATCCTCAAAACCGACAAAATAAGGTAAATCCAAAAAACAATCCAAACTTTTTATCACCTCAACATCAGAATCCAAATATATACCACCATAATAATAAAGAGCATAAAAACGAATGTAGTCGGCAGCAAAAGCATATTTTTTCGATTCATAAGCCTGTCTTACCCATAAAGAGTCATTAATATCGAAACGCTTTAAATCCCAAAGCATTATTTCATAGTCTGGCAGAACTTTCTTCCACGACTCTATGCAATACTTTATTTTTTCAGGAAACTCATCTCCTGACAACCAGCAAAGATGAATAATTTTAGGTATCATATATAGTTATAATTATAATGAAAGATTCTTATTAAAACTTCCTTATAACCTCTTTAAACTTTAAAATAAGGAATTCTTTTTCCACTTTATCCATACCAATATAAAATATGACAATTAAAGATACAATCATACATATTAAAGTATCCAACATGAAAGTTATAAATGACACACCTTCATGTAACATACTCAATGGGATAGAGATTGTAGCAGAAAAAATCAATACTCCGCATACTCTTATAACAACTTTATGCACATACTCTCTTATAGATAGTTTTATCATGGGTCTGATCATATAAACACGTGCGCAATGAGCTATTAGCGTAAATACCAAATGTACAATAAACACAGAATATACAGGTGCTCCTGATTTTAGAAAAATATAAGCTACCGGTAGAATTCCAAGTAATATTCCTCCTACTACCTGTTGGTAAACACGGATTCTTCCTGTAGCTTGAGCTGATACTATCAAAGGATTTGACAATGTCCCCATTATTGAAATAAACAACATTATTCTAACGAATATTACCGTATATTCAGGAACAGTTTTTAGCCATAATCCAAGAACATAATCAGTATTAATCAATAAAGGAAGAGACAAAAGCATCATCAAAAAGAAAGAATATTTGGAACTCATAAATATAAGCCTATGCATTGAAATAATTTCACCGGATGCATATTGTTTTGTTATTTGCGGATTTAAAGCTATCTGGAAATTTTCAATAAAACGTCCGACTAATCCTTGTACTTGAACAGCTATTCCTCGTGCAGCATTTACCGTTGGACCAAAGAAAATATTAATAAGAACATTCAAGCCTTGGCTAAATAAAGTAACAGCCAAATTACCAAACATAGACCAACATGCAAAAGAAAACATGTCTCTAAACAAACATCTATCCCATACAAACCAATTCTTACTTTCTTGAAAATTATTTAAAGAATATGATATATAAATTATTTGAATAAGAATCTGAACTATAAATAAAAGTATCGAATATACAATTAATTTATCATATGGCAACACCATTAAAACAAATAATATAACCAACTTTAACACGGCATCTAATATAGTTATATATGCGAATGCCCTCATCTTTTCATGAGCGATTATCAAAGCACTATATGGTACACATATTATATTAAAGAATGCAGTTGCAACAGATACGTGGTACACCACAATTGCCGAAAAGAATCTTTCTACCGGAATGTTTATTTTTTCATAAACAAACCAAAGTCCAATAGTCTCTCCCAAAAAGGCAACTAATATAGCTATAAGTAAATGTATAAATAAACTCTGTCCAAATACCTTTTTCTGTCTCTCTATATTTCCAGTACCTAACTCAAATGTAAGAAATCGTGATGAAGCAGAAGACATTGAGTTATTGATAAATCCCAACAAAGTAATGATACCACCTACGACATTATATATACCATAATCTGTAACGCCTAAAGTATTAAGAACAAGCCTTGAGGTATATAATCCCAATACCATAGTAAACAACATCCGGACATATAATATTAATGTGTTTTTTGCTATGCGTCTATTACTACCTTGCATTAATAAAATCTTAATTGTTTTTATACGTCAGTACTAATTCAGCTTCTTTCTTACTAAGAAAAATATGTTATACTTTATCCACTTAGATTTTATATTTAAAATACCTTTAAGCAACTTACCGCTCCTTGACAGAGGATGATAGCTTTTTATATCTTCTGTTTTTATACTTTTCAGAATTTCATAACAAACTTTTCGAGGCTTACAATCATTAAAAGCCACTCTCATACAACCAATCTTTATTGACGCTAAAAAATGTTTTATCGCAGTCAGTTTATCTATATCTAACCTAAAACATGTCACTATATCATTAAATAATACATCTAACCTTTTATACGAATATAATAGCATATCTAATGATTTAAGACTCGAAGAAAGCGACATACCGTTCCCCTCCACTCTGTAGTAATAACAGACTTTATCAATTACCTGTATTCTCTTTACATGCAAAATATATTCAAAATAGAAACAATGATCTTCATGTATAGATAAATTGTTGTCAAAACGGATATTGTATTTTTTTATAATCTGTGAGTTATAAAGTTTTCCCCACGGAGTACCATATACCAGAACTTCGTCTAACAAAGAATAGTCTTCAACAGATTCTAAAACGACAATACCTTTATAATATCTTGAGGGCCAATATTTAAGTTCATTATTCTCAACCCTTAGTCCCTGTCCTACATAAAAAGTATCATCCTGTAAGTTCTCTTCAATAAAGCATGTTAACGCAGTTTCGTCCAACCAATCATCACTATCAACAAATGTTATCCATTCACCTGAAGCATTATCCAATCCAAAATTTCTGGCGGAACTTACACCTTCATTCTTCTTATGAAAAACTTTTATTCGTTCATCTTTAAATGCATAGTCATCACATATTTTTCCTGAATTATCAGTACTTCCGTCATCAATTAGTAATAGTTCAAAATTATTGTATGTTTGCGAAAGAATACTATCCACACATTGAATGATGTATTTCTCTACATTAAAAACCGGAACTATTATAGATATTAATTTGTTATTCATTTTTGTATGACTGTAATTTATAAAAGAATATATCATTCACTTCAAAAGGTGCAGCACACAACAAAGATTTTTGAATTGATTTTAATTCAACATTAGGGAGACATTTATTTTTATTCTGATCAAATAAAAGATTATAACTACTTTCTGAAAATAAAATCTCATCAATATTCAAAAATCCTTCATATTCTTCTATACCCACAGAACTAAAATAGTCAAAAAATTTAAAATTACTGTTATGCAATTTATTATATCTTATCCACAAGGCTGGTATTCCATAGGCATGTGAAACTATCAATCCGTGAAGCGAAGTAGAAAGGACTTTTTTACAAGATGTTATTTCTGTTATAATCTTTTCAACATTTGTAGTACGCAAATCTATTATTTTATATTTATTCCCCAATTTTTCTATAAAAAAATCAGTTTCTGACCAATGTGGAATAATTGCTATTTCGTGGGTTTTAGTAACAATCGGAGAAAAAATCAAAGGCAACAATAATGCCGGATCTCCATAAACTGATGAACCCTGAAAGCCTTCTTCTCTCAATTTAATATCAGAATATTTTCCTCGTAATGCACAAATCGTCCCTCCCTTAAAAGATTGATTTTCTGATATAAATCCACTTCCCCAGACAACAGATTTCTTATTTCCCCATCCCAATATGGAACCTACAGATAATAAATTATTCTCCCAACTGAATAAATTAGACTTTAATCCTTTTATATTAAAATGTATCAAACCATAAAGCAACTGTTTTATACTACATACTACTCCGTGATAGAAAGTTTTATGAATTATCTTTTTAGAACTTAATTTAGAAACTATATATGGACCAAGCAAATCCCCAAAATTTTTAACATCCCAATATACCAATTTGATTCTGTTAGGAGTAACATTTTGTTTTTTTTTCATATCAAGATTAACCAATTATTTAACAAATTTAGACTTTAGTATAAATATTGCCAAAATAACATCATATCTAAAGAATCTTATAAATCTAATAAATACCCTATAATAAACCCACAAAGATTTCATATTCCTACGATAAAACAATTCTTCTTTACCACAGTCACCTTGTCTAAAAATATCTTTTTCCAAAGATGTTATTTCCTTTTTATATACATGACTTCCTTTTTTTTCTGTATATGATATCCAACTTTCGTCTATTAATTTCAAATTAATTATTAAACCATTAAATATATTAATAAAGCGTACTAATCTATTATTATTTACAGAGTTTGCCAATAACTCATTGTCAATACTATCCTTATTATTGTAATTAAACATAACCCAATCGCAAACGTGACGGAATCCTAAACCAGGACCAATAAGATGAGCTACAGAATGTGTCAACAACAAAATGGCAGTCGTTATATTATCAAAGGTTCTAAAACATAATCCATCATAATTTTGTTCTATTATATTATAACTATAATGAATACAAAATGGCCGGCTTACTATATTGTGATGTAATTCTATAAGTACTCCTTTATAATAAAATTTATGATGTTTTTCTGTTTCAGACATCTCATAACCTAAATCTGAAACAAGTTTCAAAGAGTCCTCATAATTATCAGGAATAAACAAATCTATATCTCCAAATATCCGTAAATCTGGTTCAGGATATAAAACAGCAGATGAAAATCCTTTCATTACTATAGGATATATACCATTTTTCTCAAAAAGAGACAGTAATTCAGATAATACCAGAAGTTTCTTTTTATTATCCTGACGGATATAATTAGCCTTTGCGGCCCAAACAAGATATATATTTTGGGGAGGTCTGCAATCTGACGGCAAACGACTTAAAGACGGATAACAAACTCCTAATAGAGCCTGTTTCTGAGCTATGCTTATCAACTTCAGCCATATAGTTTCATCAAGATTTCTAAACAGATTAGAATCCGGAACTTTATTCCATAATGCAGAACGTAAAAGATCAAGAAACAATTCGTGATGCAGAGGACGCTTATACATTATTATGTTTTAATTACCTCAATAATAAAACTGATATTATTGAAACAGAAACAGAAATAATAGATATCCACAAACTTGCATTGCTGAATATACCCCGTTGAGCAGAACGAGCCTTATTAGGTTCTACATATACCACATCGTTCTGTTGCAAATAGAAACATGGTGATTCAAATACATCCGATGAACGCAAATCATGGTATAATACAGTCCTTTTACCATTTATTTCCCTAATAACAGCCACTTTATCACGCTTACCGTGAATTGTTAAATCTCCAGCCTTACTAATTGCATCAAGAATAGTCAATCTTTCACTACCTATATCGTAACAACCAGGCTTATTAACTTCACCCAAAACAGAAATCTTAAAGTTTAGTAATCTTACTGTAACTACCGGATCTTTCAGATATTCACTATCAATAATTTTTGCCTCAATATATTTCTTCAGTTCACTACAAGTCATTCCTTCCACCAAAACTTCACCTAATACTGGAAAATTGATATATCCTTTTGTATCAACAATATATGATGTTGAATTACCAGACGTACCAGATGAGGTATTTATAGAACTACCATTATTCAAGTTAAATATAATTGCTAATTCCGGCTTACTACTTCCGACTACTATTGAAAGCAAATCATCTTTTTTTATCTTTAACTCATAGTCATCCGTTACTATACTTTCATCTCTAACATCGGCATCCTGAAAATAAACAACTTTCTTAGGAGCCATACAAGAGGACAAAAACAAGATTAAAAGTATATAAGTATATTGTAATGGTCGCATATTTTTATCTTACAAGTGCTTTATGCTTATCAAGTTCAGAAATAAATTCATCAATATCGGCATATAGTTCTTCCTTTGATATATCGTACATTCTATATAGATGCTCAAAGATTTCATAACGGGTTAATGACCTATTTTCTATAAAAGACACTATATCGTATGCAGTTTCGTTAAGTACGATTATTTCTGTCAGATCTACTCCGCCGGATTCATCGTAAGGCAGAAGGACATGGTCATCACCTACCTTACTTAACATATATGACGGATTAAGCATTATTTTTTCTTCCATTCTAATCAAAGAAAAGCGTATAAGGAGCAACTATAACATGCCCAAAATCCGGATCAGGAATCACAGATACTGAACCTTTTGTACGAGTTGATACATTCAAAAAAGCATCTATAAATTCATCTATGTCCATGACAACTGTTACAAGTCTTAATGCACCTTTTGTCAAATCTTCTGTCGCATGAAACCTAAATGTATTTATTCCATTATTATTTAATTTTGCCTTAATCTCAGGATCATTCCCTACATATCGGAATGTAAAGCATAAATCTGATTTACCAGCAGTTGAAGCAGGAAATATAAATGGGGTTGAATCACTATGATAACCCATTCCCTTGTATGATGTTGCCGCACCTCCTACCGAAACTGTGCTATGCGTAAAATTACCATTTAATTTCTGATAATCTTGTGATATATTTATTATACCTCTGTTTCCGTTCTCATCAGTTCCATCCATAAGGTTATAATCAACAGGAAATCCATTGGAGTATGGAGCACCAGCATCTTGATCACCTGCGACAAAAGCTCTGACCTCCCAATCTTCAACCGGGCCAAGAACACTGGTAAACTTTGACAAATCCAGAGCATATTCATCCTTAGACACATCCAAGTCATCACACAACATAAACCTTGGAATTATAACATTTGTCAATCGTTCCATTTCCAAAGACATTTCTGTCACAGGTTTGTATGAAGGAAGGCACATGACCTGGTCTCCGACTGCCATAAACATCAAATTATCACTTTTAAAAAGTCTGTCACCGTATGGTTCGTATGTATCATTTCCTCCTTCAGTCTTTACGTCACACAATTCCATAGATGTTTCCAACTCAGGAGAAGAAGAGAAAAACGATTGAAATGGGGCACCATTTGCCACCAAAACTGAATCCAAACCATTTTTTGCCCACACTTTACCGCCTTCGGCTCTGAAACAAATATCAAAAACCTGTTTCCCATCAACTTCATAAACAGGAAACTCCAATGTCTCATATTTTGTATTACTTTGACTATTATTAGTTATGGAAAACAGATAAATCTTATCCATTGGATATTTAGTCGGCAATAGTTGAGCTTCATCATCGACCTCACCTTCCCATCCTCTTGATGGCAAGTTGGTATTGAATTTACTACCCTCATCTACAAATAATTTATAATCAGTACAGACAGTAAATGGATAATCTGCAAAAGAATATAAATCTTCATCATCTGATTTATTACATGAAATAAATGAAAAAGATGATAAAAGAATAATTATAAAAAAATTAGAAATTCTCATCCCAGCTTCCTCCTCCACTGTTTTCAGGAACCACGTGTGTGATATCTTTTCTGGATCCTTCAATTACATTTATATCAATTGTTGTACAAACACTCCCCGCACACATCTCAGAAGGATTGATTCTCAATGTGCGCAATTCCGGTTTTGAATATTTCTTTTTTCCCATAATATCAATATTTCAAATTATTAGAACTATCCTGCTGCAAAGATACGATTTTTTTTCAATTAATTGGCTATATTGCCATAACATTTTGTATTTCAACCCAATGGCATATCAATTATTAACCTTTAAAGAATCTTATTTTTGATTTCCTTACCGGCTTTGAAGAGTAATAGCCATAATAACTGTCATACTTACCTCCGGTATGTTTCACCCCATTAAGTATCAAATTCAGGTTTTTAAATTTATTGTCATCATATAAGTCTTGAATTTCCGATAGAAAATGTTTGTCCAATTTATAAGCCCTTACCACATACATAGTAATATCCGCTATCCTGTTCACTATTATTGCATCTGCTATAACGTTTGACGGTACACTGTCTATTATTATATAATCGAATTCAGCCTTAAGTTTGTCTATAAGTTTATCCAAACGCTGATTCAACAACAGTTCAGATGGATTTGGAGGAACTGTTCCTCTGCCTATATAATAGAGATTATCATTTTGAGGTGAATTATGGACAAATCCAGAGTAATCATCATTATCTGATATAAGAAAATCAGTCAATCCTGTCATCTTCCTTCCCAAATGTTTACTTAAAGAACCACGACGGATATCCATATCCAAAATTATAACTTTACTTCCTGCCATGGCAAGACTCATGGCAAAATTGGACGATACGAAAGTTTTTCCGGCACCAGGAAATAGTGATGTAAACATTATCACCTTCAGGTTGCTGTCTCCATTCTTTATGAATTGCATATTGGCACGCATAATCCTGAACGACTCTGCAATTCTATTATTGTCATCTTCCCTGATTACTATAAGCTCGTTTTTTTCATTTTTCTCACGCTCATGCAAAGGAATCTCTGCCAATAACGGTATGGAAAGAATTTCCAAATCTTTCTTGCTTTTAATTCTGGTATCGAATGCAACGGTCAACCACAAAACACATGAAGGAATGAAAATGCCCATAAACAAACCGGCAAGCATAATGACATTTGAATTAGGAGATATCGGAGTATTACTACCCATAGCCGGATCTATTATTCTTGCGTTTTCTTCAGTTACAGCCTTTGACAAAGCACTTTCCTCGCGTTTGTTCAAAAGGAAAAGATAAAGTGATTCCTTTATTTTCTGCTGGCGCTCTACAGACAATACATATTTCTGTTGCGACGGCACAGAGGCTATTCTCTTCATTGTCCTATCTTCCACAGCCATAAGATTATCAATCTTCATATCTATACCGGTAATAAAAGCGTCAACAGTACGTAATATTGTCTGCTGCATGGAAGACAAAGTGGCATTAATTTCCAACAAAAAAGGATTTCTGCTCCCACTGCTTTCCAACAGCTTATTTCTCTCCAAAAGCAATGAATTATATGACTGAATCTGGTTTTCGATATTGGCATCAGATATACCTGTATTAGAAGGTATAAGTTCTGCCAGATTATCAGGATTTAAAATATGCTGTTTTATATATCCGGAAAGTTCTTTCTGTGTCTGAAGCGACAAAATTTCCTGCTGATAAGCATTAAGATTACTCATAAACATTCCTGCCTCGGAAGATATGTCTGTAAGTTTATTTTCGCTCTTAAAATCGGCTATTTGGCTGTCAACCCCTCCAAGTTCCTGTTCAATGAGAATCAATCTTTCGTTTATAAATTCTGACGTACTTTCCGCCACCCTGTTCTTATCGTTTATGGCATCTTCGTTATATACTTCGATAAGAGTATTCAGTATATCTTCAGCCCTCTGTGGTGAGACATCATTTATTGTGAGTTTCACCACACTGGAAAGTCCTCCTGCCGGTTCAGCAATAAGTCCAGCGCTACACGCCAATGCAACAGCTTCTATGTTAGACTTAACCACTGACAATTCATTATTGTAAAATTCATCCGAATAGTTAATTGTCGGATTTATTACTATTCTACCTACAGGGGTATCTATTGTATCATTCAATAAAGCTGTTATACTATGCTCTTTATCAACACGAAACAGTGTATTACCGGAAAATTTGGACAGGACAACTTCTTTTTCATTTATAGGCATCAATTCAAACGAGAAATTTTTCAAATTAACCTCATCAGAGAATTGAACCTTAACAGGAGATAAATTATACATTTCCCAGTCACGGAATCTCCCGTGTCCCTTATAACTGACATCCAATTTCAATCGTCTGGCAACCTCCCTCATCAGTCGTTTTGACTTGAAAATAAGAATCTCATTTTCAACACTGCTTACTGTTTTAAGCACATCCACCTCAGCTATTGCTGTTGCCGCAGTGGGCATCTGCATTCCTTTTGCCGCTACCTTTATAAATACAGTTGCCGAACGTTTATATACCTGTGGAGTGCTGCGTTCGTAATAAAACGCCAATGACACACATACAGCAATGGATATTACAAACCAATACCATTTATGGAGTAAAATGGGAATTATATCACTCAAGGATATTGAAGACGAACTTCTTATTTTTTTATTATTCATTTTCTTCAGAATCTTCTTTAATATTCAACGACGATGAACTTACCGCATAAAGCACTGTAAGCATCGGTAACAGTTTTGCTCTGTGGCGTAAAGCTGTTCCTGCCGTGTATGTGCCAAACGAAAAGACAAAAACAGAGATACTTAAGCCTATCAATAGAAACAGCTTAATGCTTCCAAATTTATTACTTAAACTATAATTTCTCGCTATGTTCCAGCATAAAAATATATAAAAAGAACTGTCTATAATAAATGCTATTATATCTCCAAATCCACGCCAATTGGTAGGCAAGGGGGAAAAAAGGAAATAAAACATTTTTAATGGAGAGAATACAAACCCCATCCACAGACTATCAGCCTTAATCCACGTTAAATATACTGATCCTCCCTCCGATTCATGATTAACAGTTGACAGCAAATCCTTGGAAGACTCTACATTATTGAATTTCCCTGTAAACATTTCACTGTTACCTCCTAAAAGCAAAATCATAAAAGTGGCAATAACAACAAACACAACTGTATTACCGGAAAACTGCACATGACCTGTTGAGGGATTATACGATAAAAAAGCCAATACATATCCTATTATTACAACCAAGGTACCGGAGTGCATTACTGCAGCAAGTAATATAGAACCCAAACACAATGGAATATTAAGGCTGTTTCCACCGACAAACCACCTGACAAAGAAATACACTGAAAGTATAACAAAAAATTCCACCCAAGCCTCACGAAGAAGTATTCCTGAAAATATCACAAAATTAGGCATACATGCTAAAATAATCATGGAAATCAATGCCACTTTATTATCAACGTCCAAAATATCAAATATCTTTCTTACAATGAACAATATGGAAATACCCATCAAAAGATTAAAATACTGAGCTATTATTCTTGAAGAGTATGTAATGGAATACAAAAACGTTAAAAACGATGAGTAATATGTCATCTCAACCTGCTCTTCACAAATCTGATTTTTGAGAGCTACTTTATGAAACATCTCTGAATCTCCACCAGAATGCAGCACCGGAAACCAATGATATATATCTGCAAACAATATAACCAACCTTAATATCAACCCCAATAATAGTATATTCTTGTATTTCCCTTCAGTAAATACGATATAATATATAATGAATGCTACATGCACCAATATAAATATCAGTGAATAGAATTCCACATCCTCCCTTAATACCGGAAAGAATAGTGTGGAAAACTCCAATAAAATTATATCAATAAAGAAAAACAGGAATAAAAGCAGAATCATTTATTATTCTTCTTTATAGAAAGTGAAACTTACAGAGTGTTCATATCCCTGGACACCGAATTTTTGATTCAAATCGTAAACATCTGTCTTCAATCTTTTAGGTTCTATACCATAATCCTGAATCAGGATTCTGCGGACTATTTCAGCCCTCTTTTCTGCTATGTAGCGTTGAGATTTATGAATATTTCCTACAATAGTTATGGTTATATCCTTATATAGATTCATAAACAAGGCTATACGGTACAGATTAACCTGCTGAAGTTCCTTGTTATACTCTGCCTTGTTTGGGAAAAACACAACAGACGGTATAAGCAAACCACCCAACATTGTGGTATCCATAACCATACGTTCGATTGTAACATTCTTTATTTCTTCCTGACGTGTCGATGCCAAAGCATTTGTCAACTGCCGCATCTCTGACTGGGATACAAGTCTCATGGTCTTGAATCCCTGTTTTCCGAAAGAATATTTCAATCCCAATGCCATGGCACCTATATGGTCCAACTTGCCTCCTTTACCTATTACACCGTCAATAGTACTGCTGGTCATGGAATTACCTATTGTGAAATTCAGTCCCAATTCAGGAGTTATATTATAAGTGGTTATCAATCCGGTACGCAACGTAATTTTAGAATTTCGGCTGGTACCTTTCCAGCGCATAACATGGATAAAACCAAGTCCCAAATAAGCGTCAAAACGCCATTTGCGATCGCCGTAATGATTATACTTTGTGAATATGTTACCAAGGTCAAAAAGGATATCAGCACTTCCTTCAAGAAATTTCATCTGATGGACATAACCATCACTTGTATCCACACCCTGAGACTCGTAGTATTCTTTCATAGGGTCATTATTCTGTTCCCATCCGGCATACTGCTTATACACTCCGTATGTGTCAGTTCGATTCCATCCGTCAAGACTCATACCTCCAAAACTAAGTTTTATACCGAAGTCAGGATGTATCTGCTTACCTATACCTATTGTAAAGCCAGGCTTCAGACGTTTGAAAAACGGCAGGCCATTGTCTTCCTCACCATAAATTACCCTACCGGCAAAATTACCCTGCAAAAATAAATTAGACCAAAAAGGAGCGGTATATCGCGTTTTGTATTTCACATCTATTTTCACACTGTCTCTTTTTACATGTCTTGTTTCTTCCACTTTCTGAGGATATGAAACAATACATATAAACAAAGCCAATATGGCGAATATATATCTTATATTTGTTTTCATAAGCCGAGTTTTTTTTATTCTGATTCTTTTTCTTTCTCTTCGAGACTATCTTTAACAACATTCTGTGCGTTACTATCTTCATCATTTTCTTTGAATAAAGTCATCACCACAACCCTGTTCCAGCGGAAATCTTCCTCATACACTCTCACCTTGTCTCCCTGCGGATTTAAGACTATTCTTGACGGGTCTATACCACATTTCTCCACAAGGTATTTCTTTACGGAATTAACTCGACGCTCACTCAGGCGCTGGTTATATTCAGGATAAGCTGTTTCTTTGTCAGCAAATCCGCTAAGACGTACTTTATATTCAGGGTCACGCTTCATATAACGGGATATTCGCTCTATATTAAGAACCTGGTCTTCGTTTATATCATGTTGGTCAATATAGAAACGGACTGCAAAAGTGGTGATTATTCTGTCATCAAATGTAACTTTTTTCTCCACCACATTTGTAACTGTACGCATCACAGACTCATGCACAATAGGATTAACCTTGACATAACGGTCAAACTTCTTTCCTCCGAAACGGTATGACACACCAAGACTCACTCCCGCATATCCTTCGAGAGTACGATTTACTTTTCCGCTATATCCACCTATCTGCCCATCGAATGATTCATCGACAATAGTTCCATGAAGCTCGGCAAAGACATCCCAATTCTCGTGTACCCTAACATTGAACTGACCGGACATCTTAAAAGCAAAAGAATTGTTAGCTTCAAGTCCCTGATTGGCGTATGTATAAGTGTAACCCGGACCAACAAAAAGGTAAAGTCCTATCCTACGACTATCTGGAGTAAACCATCTGACAATATCTGTCATGAAAGACAAACTCCAGTCAGAAAAAGCGAACTTTCGTAAAAAGGCAGGTTCACCGTTTACTGTTGTAATATAAGGTTTTACCCCTTCAGGCATAATAGTATGATCAGGCATATAATCATAAAGATTATAAAAGGCAAAAGGATAATAATAACCTTGAAGGAAACCTGTACCCATCTGTAGACGCAAACCGAACTGGGGGGTAAACCATTTTCCCACACTCAGCTGAGCCGCGAATCGGGAACGCTCCAAAGCACTGTCAAAAAGCCTGTTACCTTCAGCATGAAGACTGTTTATTCCGGCTCCGAAACTTATAAACCAGTTGCCTGTACCACTTATATTGGTAATTATGACATCTGTAGTGTCACCAATTTCGGTAAGGAAATCTTTAGTCAAGTCCTGCCGTATCGTATCATTGGATACAGTTTGACCAGATATACTCAATACGGCAAAAAACATAAAAAACAGTAATATCGTCTTTTTCATTGTCATATTTGATGAGTTATTAATTTTCTTTTTTATCCAAAACAGAATATTTAGAGTTCTGACTTATGAACTCTGGTATTATTTCTTTCATAAGCTTAACCGTTCCCATCCTATCAACCTGCCGTGCAAGTTCAACAAGTTTTTGGATGGCCTCAGTTATTTCCTCATATTTATACTCACGCACATGAGCACGGAATATCTTTTCGTTTGTAGTAGGCAATGTATTTTCTTTAGACGCCAACAGTTCCTCAAAAAGTTTCTCACCAGGTCGTAAACCTGTATATACAATATTAATATCCTTATCCGGAACAAGACCGGAAAGCTCTATCATCCTCTTTGCCAAATCAGCTATCCTTACCGGTGTTCCCATATCGAAAACAAATATCTCATTACCAGCCCCCATAGCTGCAGCTTCAAGAACCAACCTGCACGCCTCCGGTATCGTCATAAAGTATCGGATTATATCAGGATGGGTCACTGTGACAGGACCTCCTTTCATTATCTGCTCTCGGAAACGCGGAATAACAGAACCGTTACTTCCAAGTACATTTCCGAAACGGGTAGTTATAAAACGTGTATTTCCTTTAATTTCTCCTTTAACAATCGACATACTGAGACTTTGAACATAAACTTCGGCTATTCGTTTAGTAGCTCCCATGACATTCGTCGGGTTTACAGCCTTGTCAGTAGAAACCATGATAAATCGGCTTACCCCATATTCTACAGCTTTGTCTGCCAACAACTTAGTGCCATAAACATTTGTAACCACAGCCTCGCACGGATTTTCCTCCATCAGGGGTACATGTTTATATGCTGCTGCATGAAAAACTATCTCAGGATGGTGTTTTCTGAATATATAATCAAGACGGTTTGGTGAGCGGACATCTCCTACAATGGGATAGAACTTCAGGCATTTACACTTTTCCTCTAATTCCAAACGTATGTTATGCATAGGTGTTTCGGCTGAATCAAACAAGACCAGTTCCTTAATTTCAAACTTGCACAACTGACGACAGAGTTCGCTTCCGATTGAGCCCGCAGCCCCGGTAACCAAAACAGTTTTACCTTCGAGACATGATGAAATTTCATCCATGTTGATATTTATTTCGTCACGCCCTAATAAATCCTCTATTTTAACCTCAGGTATAAGATGCATTGGTTTTGCTCCATGCGAAAAATCAACAATATCTGCTTTAGGGATAAGAAGCATCTTTACACCTGTACGTTCACAGTAGCGTACCAAACGCTCAGACTCATCATCAAGATCCTCTCTATTGGTAAACAAGACGTATTTTATCTTTTTTGCATTGACCAAACGACTGAAAGATTCAAAATTAGGAACGGTATATTGGGTATAGCTTCCTGCACGAAGAACACTGAATTTGCCTATCAGGATATAACCCTCGACTGAATAAAGACCTAATCTGCTGAATATGGCGCCACTCAAAGTTATAGGAGTATCACCTCCTATATAAATCAACATCTTCTCACGCTGGCGCATATTAGTATTATATAGAATATAACGGTATGTGACAAGAATCATAACACGGAACAATACAAAGAATGCAAAAGTCAGCATCAAATCCATAATTGCACCGATTGTTATAAAACGGACATTTGCCCCAGTGAGAAAGTAAACTGTAACAGGTATCATCAAACCTACCTTTATCATTGCCGACAGGGCTATTCTACCGGCTTCGGCTATTGTAGAATGGCGTATGACACCTTTATATGTACCACAGGATAATAACCCAATAGAGCTGGCCAATAATGAGAAAAAGATGATTTCAATATGTGCAACCGGTTGCAGACTTCTATGTAATGCGTATGCTACAAACAGCAACGCCAGATAGGACGATGTAAGTGACAGCAGTAAATCCAAAAGAAAAATCAACCAACGGTTGACATACTTGGTTTTATGCAACAGCAATTTTAAAAAATTAGATAAATCCATAGTGTATTTGTAGTTCAATCAATCACAAATCCTTAATTGATTCTTTTATTATGCCACTTATTGCCACAGTAATATTTCCCAATGCTGTAACAAGGCATTTTTCACGTGAGATTCTTACTATATACCCCTCAGTGCCTTTTAATATACCTGAAACTACCCTTACTTTACGGTTTCCTTCAGAATAATACTCGAGAGGCTTCTCAAGCACTCTTATTCCACCTTCGTCCACGGCTGAAAGTCTGATAAATGATTGCATTTCATTATTGCTTATAACAGCTGTCTTACCCGAAGAACGGTCCGTAGCGAGATATAATCCCGGCAAATTCTCCGTAATAAAAAGTTGGATTTCATGCTTATCACCTTGTACAAACAAAAGGCCTGGGATAGTAGGCTTTTCAACACTCTTCACATGCCCCTCTTTTTTTGAATATGAAACCGTCTTATGCACGAAAGTTATAAACCTTGTGTCCAACAGTTTTTTAACCTTTTCCAAACGGGTATGGTGAAGAAAAATATAATACCATGATAAATCATCCGAGCCTTCGGATACAGAAATATTTCCCGAGCTGTCCGTATCATTCAGCCCGGTAAACGTAATGCCCCCTTCGACCACAGATGAAATATCTGAACTATACAGTGACTTCGATTCTTTCATCTATATTATTTTACTCTCATCAAAGCGAAGGGAAAGACCTAAAGTTTTATGAACTTCAAGAATCTATAAATAATGAAATTAACAATAAAGCTTGAATAAATATCGGAAACATCTTGCTTAAAACAAAGACTTACTGCGATGGTTTAAATGTTAACAATATTAACTCAAAATGTTAAATTCAAGTTGGAATAAATGGTTTATATAAAAAAATACACATTTACCTCCCCCCCCCCCGCTTAACATTTTGTAACATTGTTAATATTTATTTATCACTAATGTTTCAAAATGCAATTAAGTGAGAAGATTTTATATGCAAATGTAATAAATTTCAACAAGCAATACAACACCTATTCATTATCGAGGTTATTTTTTAACATCTAAATAACGCTTTTTATACAATAATATTTGCATAAAAAAGATTGTTGCATATTGGTAAATCAAAGAATAAAAAAAGCCCGACCACTGAATACAATGATCGAGCTTATTAGGTTGTATAAAAACGTTTCGTCGTTTTAATCTAAACGCCTTGTCATTTTAGTCCAAACGACGAAGCGTTTTTTCATCAGTTCTTAAAGCTATGTATAGGGGCTGGAATACGTCCGCCTCTGTTTACGAATGCATCGCAGCTGAAACGGTTCATTGGCATTACAGGGGCATATCCCAAAAGACCGCCGAACTCTACTGTTTCGCCCACTGTCTTTCCTACCACAGGAATGACACGGACTGCCGTAGTCTTCTGGTTTATCATTCCGATAGCTGCCTCATCGGCAATCATACCGGCGATAGATGTAGCCGGAGTGTCGCCCGGAATGGCTATCATATCAAGCCCTACAGAGCATACGCATGTCATGGCTTCGAGCTTCTCTATAGTAAGAGCTCCTGCCACTACGGCATCTATCATTCCCTGGTCTTCGCTGACAGGGATAAACGCTCCACTAAGACCGCCAACGTATGATGACGCCATTACACCGCCCTTCTTCACCTGGTCGTTGAGAAGTGCAAGCGCTGCTGTTGTACCCGGTGCACCGGGATATTCAAGACCTATTTCCTGAAGGATTTCAGCCACACTGTCGCCTACTGCAGGTGTCGGTGCAAGCGAAAGGTCGATTATACCGAAAGGAATACCAAGACGGTGTGATGCTTCCTGTGCCACAAGCTGGCCCACACGGGTAATCTTGAATGCTGTACGCTTGATTGTTTCGCAAAGGACTTCGAAACTTGCTCCTCTGATTTGTTCGAGTGCATATTTCACTACTCCAGGGCCGCTTACTCCCACGTTTATGACAGCATCGTCTTCCGATACTCCGTGGAATGCACCTGCCATGAACGGATTATCGTCCGGAGCATTGCAAAGCACTACAAGTTTGGCGCAACCGAGAGAATCGCAGTCTTTTGTCAATTCTGCTGTTTCCTTTATGATATCGCCCATAAGACGTACCGCATCCATATTGAGGCCTGTCTTGGTAGAACCTACATTTACGGAACTGCATATTCTCTCTGTGCATGCCAATGCCTTAGGAATGGAACGGATGAAGAGTTCGTCGCTATGACTCATACCTTTTGATACTATGGCAGAGTAACCTCCTATGAAGTTCACTCCCAACTCGGCTGCTACACGGTCAAGAGTCTGAGCTATCTTTACATAATCATCGGAAGTCTTGCATGCCGAACCTCCTACAAGGGCTATAGGAGTAATGGAGATACGCTTGTTGACGATAGGAATACCGAATTCCTTTGATATTTCCTCGCCTGTGCTTACTAATTTTCCGGCAAGGCGGGTAATTTTGTTATATATATTCTGACAAAGGACATCAAGATTTCCGTCGGCACAATCAAGTAGGTTGATACCCATCGTGATGGTACGGACATCAAGATTTTCCTTTTCTATCATTTTATTGGTTTCAATAACCTCGGATATATTTATCATGAGTTTTTGAGTTTTTGAATTTATAAGTTAGGTAACGAGTTGACGAGTTGACGAGTTTTTAGCTTCGCCAGATGTTAATTCCATTCGGATGGCAATCCTTGTCACCTTGTAACTGAAACCTTGTCTCCTTTTCTTAGATACGATGCATCTTGTCGAAGATTTCCTCTCTCTGACATTTTACCTGTACACCCATTGTTTCTCCTAAGCTTGACATTTCTGTAGCAATCTGCTCGAAAGGTTTATTAATGGCTGACATGTCGACAATCATCATCATGTTGAAATATTCCTGAACGATAGTCTGAGAGATATCCAGAATGTTTACATTGTTTTCTGCCAGGTATGTACATACTTTGGCGATGATACCTATAGTATCTTTTCCTACTACGGTGATAATTGATTTATTCATCTTTTATTGAATTTTAATTACTAATTTTCGGCAAAGATAGTCAATTGATTTCAAAACGAAAGAATTATACACTAAAATATCGCAAAAATCTACAGTCCTTTGCTTTTTGCCTCATTCCACAGCTCGTCCATCTCGCTGAGTGTCATATCATTGAGATTTCTTCCGGCCTTGATGGTATGCTCTTCCAGATAGTTGAAACGGCGGATAAATTTCTGGTTTGTATGCTCCAGCGCATTGTCAGGATTTATCTTGTAGAGTCTTGCAGCATTGATAAGGCTGAACATGACATCGCCAAACTCTGCTTCGGCTTTATCCTTGTCCATACTGCCCACCTCGGCCTCAAACTCTGTGATTTCTTCTTTCACCTTTTTCCAGACATCTTCCCTGTCCTCCCAGTCGAAACCGACATTGCGTGCCTTGTCCTGGATGCGGTATGCCTTTATCAATGAAGGAAGGGCGGCAGGAACTCCGCTCAGGACAGATTTGTTACCGTCTTTTTCTTTCAGTTTTATCTGTTCCCAGTTTTCAGAAACTTTCTCTGCAGTGTCTGCCTTCACTTCGCCGAACACGTGCGGATGACGGAATATAAGTTTGTCGCACAGTTTGTCGCACACATCCTTTATATCGAAATCGCCTGTCTCACTGCCTATCTTGGCATAGAATACTACGTGCAGAAGTACATCGCCAAGCTCCTTGCAGATGTTCTTTTTATCGTTCTGAATGAGGGCATCGCAAAGTTCGTAAACTTCTTCTATGGTATTGGGACGCAGACTTTCATTTGTCTGCTTTCTGTCCCACGGACATTTTTCGCGCAATTCGTCCAGCACATCAAGCAGACGGCCGAATGATTGCATCTGTTCTTCTCTTGTACTCATTATTATATATATTACTTAGTTGACGAAATGACGAGTTAACAAGTTGACGAGGCTCTCCATACGGATATAAACCTTGTCAACTTGTAACTGAAGCCTTGTATCTCATTTATCTTTATTCCTTTCCAAACTACTACGCACGAAACGCATGAAAAGCTGTGCTGCCTCTATCTCCTGCCCCTGCGCGGACACGAAGCAGAAATGACGGGTGAACTGGAGTCCAGATACGTCTATCACTCGGAACAGACCTTCGCCCAACTCCTTCACCAGGGCTGCTATGGATATTATCCCCATACAGTCGCTACAAGCCAGGAATGATTTGATGCTCTCTGTGCTGCCCAAATGCATTCTTACGTTCAGCGACGAGAGTTTCAGACCTTCTTCGGCAAGAACTGTTTCTATGGCATCAAGCGTACCTGAACCTCTCTCCCTCAGGACAAGCGGAATCTTGCAGAACTCTTCAAGAGTGATTTCCTCCACATCGGCAGGAAGGGCTGAGGAGCGTACCACAGGGACTAATTCATCGCAAAGGAATGCTTCGTACTTCAGATTCGGGGTACGGAATACTCCTTCCACCATGCCTAAATCTATAGTGTGTTCAGATACGGCATTCTCCACATTGCGAGAGTTGGTATCTATGAGCGAAACCTTTATCTGGGGGTATTTCTCCGTAAACTTGGCAAGTATGGGAGGAAGGATGTACTGGGCTATGGTGGTACTGGCTCCCAAACGCAGCTCGCCGGCATACTCGTTATTGAGCAGGTGCATGTCATATTCCATCTTGCGGTATTCCGTAAGTATGCGTTCGCAATGTTCCATCATCATTTTTCCGGCTTCGGTCAGGGATATCTTGTTGTTTGTACGGTCGAACAGACGGACATGATACATACTTTCGAGTTCATGCACATGTTTCGTCACTGCCGGCTGACTGACAAACAGTTCCTGAGAAGCCTTGGTAAAACTGAGGTTCTTGGCTACGCTGTAGAATACTTTTAGACGGAAATCGGACATGGGAGGATAATTAAAAATTAAAAATTAAAAATTAATAATTAATAATTAAGAACTAACAACTAATCTACAACTCTTCTGCTTTTATTCCCAAAGACTGGAGGACGGCAAAGCCCAACATTTCAAAGGAATATGCGGCCTCATCCTTAGGAGGATTCATACCGAAGAGTGTTACACTGTCTTTTCCCTTTATCTTATTGAGTGTGGAATGGGTTTTCTGCTGATAAGCGTCTTCATCGGCTACGGCTATAACCCTTTTCACATCCTTGGATTCCCCTGCCAACATAAGGGCCTCATTGAAAAGTTCCTCGCATGTTGCCATATCCGACGGCTGGAACGAATAGAGCGAAAACTCACCAAGCTGACTCTTGAAAGCTACATTATTAAGTTCCTTGTCCAAATCGGAAGGTGAACAGAAAGACATGCGCGGTTCTGCTGAATCGTATATGAAAATCACCTGAACGGCATTATCACCCAATACTACTCCTGCATCGAGCGCAAGACATTCGAGCAATGAGGCAAGGTCTGCTTTCGGCAACTCTCTATTTAATATAGGTGAAAAATGTTCGGCCATATCACGGCCTACTCTATCAAGATATGATGCATCGATAAGCATCACGTTTGGTGCAAATTCTATTTTCTTTTCCATAAAAATTCAATTACCGTGTAAAGATACTAAAAACTTTACAGACAATCTGTCCTATAAAAGGACAAAATTGCAGTTCCGAACGCTAAGTATCTGACATTTAGACATATAATCATTCAAAAAACGGGTTTGGCAAGGAGTTTGGAGTGATATAGGCGTGGTTTAAGACACAAGAACACAAGGACAAAAAAATATGATCTTTTGTTCTTATGTCATAAAAATAAAAGAAATAAATAAGAAAGGAGAATATATATGAATTTCAACAACTTTACAATCAAATCGCAAGAGGCTGTTCAGGAGGCTGTGAACTTGACACAGAGCCGCGGACAGCAGGCCATAGAGCCGGAACACATACTTGCAGGTGTATTGAAGGTGGGCGAAAACGTGACCAACTTCATATTCCAGAAGCTTGGAATAAACGGCCAGCAGGTAGCTACAGTTCTTGACCGTCAGATTGCATCTCTGCCTAAGGTTTCTGGTGGCGAGGCTTATCTGAGCCGCGATACTAACAATGTATTGCAAAAGGCAGTTGAGTACTCAAAAGAACTTGGCGACGAGTTCGTTTCACTTGAAGCTATACTTCTGGCTTTGCTCAATGTGAAGAGTACGGTGGCAACAATTCTGAAGGATGCCGGAATGACAGACAAGGAATTGCGTGCCGCAATCAACGAACTGAGACAGGGACAGAAGGTTACTTCACAGTCAAGCGAGGACACTTATCAGTCACTTTCAAAGTATGCGATAAACCTGATTGAGGCTGCACGTACAGGAAAGCTGGACCCGGTTATAGGCCGTGACGAGGAAATCAGACGTGTACTTCAGATTTTGAGCCGCCGTACAAAGAACAACCCTATCCTGATAGGTGAACCGGGTACAGGTAAGACAGCTATCGTGGAAGGTCTGGCACAGCGTATCCTTCGTGGTGATGTGCCTGAAAACCTGAAGAACAAACAGCTGTTCTCACTTGATATGGGTGCGTTGGTTGCAGGTGCCAAATATAAAGGAGAGTTTGAGGAAAGACTTAAATCTGTCATCAATGAGGTAACAAAATCGGACGGTAACATAATATTGTTCATCGATGAGATACATACTCTGGTTGGTGCAGGTAAAGGCGAAGGCGCGATGGATGCCGCAAACATTCTGAAACCGGCATTGGCCCGTGGCGAACTGAGAAGTATCGGTGCTACCACACTGGACGAATACCAGAAGTATTTCGAAAAGGATAAGGCCCTTGAACGTCGTTTCCAGACTGTAATGGTAGACGAGCCTGACACCCAGAGCTCAATATCAATCCTACGTGGTCTGAAGGAAAGATATGAGAATCATCATCAGGTACGTATCAAAGACGAGGCTATCATAGCCGCTGTTGAATTGAGTAACAGGTATATCACAGAACGTTTCTTGCCGGATAAGGCTATCGACCTTATGGACGAGGCTGCCGCAAAACTGCGTATGGAACGTGACTCTTTGCCTGAGGAACTTGACGAGATTGAACGCCGATTGAAACAACTTGAAATCGAGCGTGAGGCTATCAAACGTGAAAAGGATGAAGCCAAACTTGCACAGCTTAACAAGGAGATTGCCGAACTGAAAGAACAGGAGACTTCCTACAAGGCTAAATGGCAGAGTGAGAAGGAACTTGTAAATAAAATTCAGCAGAACAAGAAGGAAATAGAACAGCTCAAGTTCGAAGCCGACAAGGCTGAGCGTGAGGGTGACTACGGACGTGTAGCTGAAATACGTTACGGCAAGTTACAGGCTTTGGAAGCTGAAATCAAGAATATTCAGGAAGATCTGAAACACAAGCAGGGCGACAGCGCCATGATTAAGGAAGAGGTTACTGCAGAAGACATTGCTGATGTAGTATCACGCTGGACCGGAATACCGGTAAGCAAGATGCTGCAAAGCGAACGCGAGAAACTTCTTCACCTGGAAGACGAGTTGCACAAGCGTGTCATAGGTCAGGACGAAGCTATCCAAGCTGTATCCGATGCCGTAAGACGTAGCCGTGCAGGATTGCAGGACCCTAAACGTCCGATAGGCTCATTCATCTTCCTCGGTACAACCGGTGTAGGTAAGACTGAGTTGGCCAAGGCACTGGCAGAATATCTGTTCGATGACGAATCACTGATGACGCGTATAGATATGAGTGAGTATCAGGAGAAACACTCTGTGTCAAGACTTATCGGAGCGCCTCCGGGATACGTCGGTTACGATGAAGGCGGACAGCTGACTGAGGCAGTAAGACGTAAACCTTACTCTGTAGTATTGTTCGACGAAATCGAAAAAGCTCATCCTGACGTGTTCAACATCCTGCTTCAGGTATTGGACGATGGTCGTCTGACAGACAACAAGGGACGTACGGTGAACTTCAAGAATACTATCATCATCATGACTTCAAACTTGGGAAGCTCATACATACAAAGCCAGTTTGAAAAAATCACTCCGATGAATCATGATACGATAGTAGAGGAAACCAAGAACGAAGTGATGAATATGCTGAAAAAGACTATCCGTCCTGAGTTCCTGAACCGTATAGACGAAACTATCATGTTCTTGCCATTGAACAAGAATGAGATAGAACAGATTGTACGTCTGCAGATAAACAGCATAAGAAAAATGCTTGAAGAGAACGGTGTACAGCTCCAGATGACTGACGAGGCTGTCGATTTCATAGCTACAGCAGGTTACGATCCAGAGTTCGGTGCCCGTCCTGTAAAACGTGCAATACAGCGTTATCTGCTCAACGACTTGTCAAAGAAACTTCTTTCACAGGAAGTGAACAGAACAAAACCAATCATAGTGGAACGTGGTGGAGACGGATTGAGTTTCCGCAACTGACAATAACAGAAAAAGAGGCCCTCGGGCCTCTTTTTTTATTTCAATTCAACTGATTTATATCTGTCGCCTGTAGCCTTTACAAGTTCCTTAAGGAATTCTTCTGGATATCCAGGACGCTCAAGCGGGGCACAATTTCCTGTTTCAGGAGCAACCATCTTGCCATTCTTGACTAATTTTCTTGCACCGTCATTATAACGTACGATAAGGAATTCTGCAAGTTTCTTCCAGCGGTCGATAGTAGTACGCGCTGTCATATCTGTATAGTTAGTAAGGAAAGTCTGAGCTTTTGCAGGGTCTTCCTGATACAACTTCAGTGCAGCGGATTCTATTCCTGACTGAGCAGATTCGAAAGTATCTTCAAGCTCATTCTGTACGGCACGCATATCATCTATCATCAGGCTGTAACGAGGACGGATCATGTCTGCCACCCAGTTGTAAATCCAGAAAGCAGAATCCCATGAGAATGTGATGCAGTCGCCGTTTCCTTCAGCGTATGGAACAGGAATTCTGTCTGTACAGCAGTAGACCGGAGTAAAGACAGTCATGTTTGCATCATCAAGTCCGAACCACAATACACCGCCTACAGGGTCAGGCAGGTTGGCACGCATCTGTGCAACGAAAGAGAATGCACTCTGCTGTGTAGAGATAGGACGTTCGTTGAAGTATTCCACTCCGTCAACCTTGAATGTAAGAGGAGAAAGACGGTAAGGAGTTTCAAAAGGACCTGCACCCATATCCTTAGTGATGTCGAGCGGTGTACCTTCGTAATGGTCGCGCATAGCTCTCTGGACATCGCGAACTGAAAGTTTTGAATCAGCCTTTATGTAAAGTGGCATAGGTTCTTTACTCTTGCCAAGGATATACGGGAGATATGCCTCGCCTGTTGTCTTGCTGAACATATTGTAGAAGCTCCATACACGTGCCTCGCAGAAACGGAGTCCACCGAATTCAAGAGGACAGTATGCATCGGCAAAGCTGAATTCCGAGTTCTTTCCGCTGAAATAGCCTTTTTCGCGTGCAAATGATATCACATCAGGAGAATAAAGGCAGTTGTCCTTGTCATTAAGATTGAATTTGTGTATACGGCTATGGTTGGCATGGGCTGCGATACAGTCGTCCGGAATGCGGACTGCCACCCATACTGCACCTTTAATACCGGGACCTTTACCAATCATTTCCATAATCCATGCCTCGTTAGGGTCGGCAATAGAGAAAGACTCACCGCTGCTGTAATAACCGTATTCCTTTACGAGGTCTGTCATAACCTTGATGGCTTCCTTGGCTGTACGAGAACGCTGGAGAGCTACATAGATAAGACTTCCGTAGTCCATAATACCTGTAGTATCCACCAGTTCAGGACGACCGCCGAATGTGGTCTCGCCGATAGTAACCTGATATTCATTCATATTGCCCACTACATTATATGTCTGATTTGCTTCCTTGATCTGTCCGAGATATTTGCCTGTATCCCAGTCGTGGATATCGCGCATGGCACCTTCCGGATGTGTAGCTGCAGGATAGTGATACAACCATCCGAACATTCCGTAAGAATCGGCAGAATAGGACACTATTACAGAACCGTCGGCAGACGCTTTCTTGCCGACAATAAAGTTGGTACAAGCCCAACCGTTTACTACAAAGGCTGTTAGCAGTACTACAGCCATCAACAATCTGTTTGTCATAAGCGTTTGTGATTGAATTATTATTTTAGAAATTTAATTGTTTACGTGTTTCGTTTCCGCAATTGTCGGTCACCACGACTTCAAGCTTGTGAGGAACTCCCCTCCTTACTTTTTCCTTATCCTGGATGACAAGGATACCTTTCTTCAGACCGAAGAGAACGAACTTTCCGTCGATATATACCTTGTAGGTACTGATTCCGGTAGCTTTGTCGGACACCTTGAAACGGATATTCGAGGTGGAACGCCATTTTGCCTTGTCAAGCGGAACAACCGAAGGAGGAACAGTATCGACAGCCACGGAGTACTTTCCGAAGTTACGCACTTTGGCTTTCATCCAGCCATTGTCGTATTTTCCTCCTACATAATATGTTCTCCTGCCATCAATCTGCCTGATATAGTATTTATCGGGAGATACGGTATTCAGTTTCCTCACTCCTATCGCCAAAGGGCAGTAACCGTGAAGCGGAGCGTTTCCTGCATCAATGTCATATTCAAGTGAAACGGCTGTTGTATCTTCGGCAGTAATGCCTACGCTTACTTCAGTATCATCGTAGAGCATTCCTTTAGGTATGATAAATTCCATACCGGGACGCTGGATTATTGCCGTATGCGACGCCCGGAGAAGTTCTTCTCCCGTCATTCGGTGTTCCGGTATATCCTGCTTCTGCCCTCTAACCGTAAATCGGTAAGTACTCTTATTTCCAAAGTTGTCTTCAAGGACATAGACAAACTTATAGTCCTTTTCGCAGTCAATGTTCACAATACCCCTGCCCTCGCCTACATGGTGCAGACGAAGTTTGTTTCCGGGTGATTTGTACGAACGCATCAGCAATCTGCGGGAACGAACCAGTTCGTCATAATCGGTAAAGGTATTTATCATCCTGTTTTCATCAGGAAGAACCCTGTCCGTCTTACTGCTGAACACTTTTACAGAATCGACATACAGAGTGACGGAATGTACTCCATAGAAATTGGATGTGCCGTCCATATAGTCCTTGGCACTGATGGCTGCATATATCTGCCCCCAGGCTGTGACGGGCGACTTGATTGATGCTACCGGAAAAATCTTTTTATCGGTCGAGCCTTCCACCACTCCTTTACCTCTGACAGGATAAAGTCCGATAAAGCTTGCCTTAGGAGCCTTTGTATCCTTGATTCTGGTTCTGAAATAAGGCATAGGGTCAAGATACTCATCTGTTCCGGTTTTTCTTATCTCAAGATGAAGATGAGGACCGGCAGATGAGCCTTCATTACCGCTCAACGCTATGATGTCGCCTTTCTTGAACTTGAAACGTCCCGGTTCGGGATATAGATAGCAGACGAAAGTCTCGTTGGCGTACTGATACTCCCTGACGTACTTCTCCACTTCGGGAGCAAACGAAAGGACATGACCATAGACGGATGTATGTCCGTCGGGATGAGTGATATATATGGCCTGGCCGTATCCTCCGTGCTGGACAGCCACACGCGACACATATCCGTCGGCAATACATCTTACGGGATGTCCGACCGTTCCTTTTGTCTTGAAATCAAGACCGTTATGAAAATGGTTTGGCCTCAGTTCGCCGAAATTGGCGCTGAGCAATAACGGAAAATCCAATGGAGCGCAATACTTTATAGTATCACCGGCATATGAAGCCGAGGCAACACAACAAAGCATTGCAAAAAAAGTTTTTCTTAAATCAATCATCGACATTCTTATCAACCTTTCTTACTATAAGAATACTTGCTTCGTACAATACAAATATAGGTACTGAAACAAGCAACAATGTAAATATATCAGATGTAGGAGTAATCACAGCCGCCACTATAAGTGCCACAACATATGCATGCTTTCTGTATTTCTGCATGAACGAAGAATGAAGCACGCCTATCTTGGCAAGGAACCAGCATACCACAGGTATCTCGAATACAATTCCCATAAGCACACTCAGAAGCATCAGCGTATCGATATACGACGAAAGCATAATGGTATTCTGAACCTCAAAGCTTACCTGATAGGACGCCAGGAAGCGGAATGTAAGCGGGAATATGATGAAATAGTTTACCAATACGCCTGTGACGAACAGCAGATATCCGCTTGTAACGACACGAATGGAGTACATGCGCTCATTCTCATATAATGCAGGCGAAATAAAACGGAACAGTTTATAAATGACATATGGCGAAGCCACTATCAGACCTGCATATATTGATACCATGGCATGCATCATAAACTGACCGGCCAGCTGGGTATTGATAAGCGTAGAATTGAATTCACCGGGACACAGGCCGGGCATTGAAACCCACTCCGACAAACGGCAAAGAAATCTGTAAAAAATAAAATCGGACTCCTTTGGGGCAAGCACAACGGCAAAGAGCTGGTCCTTGAAACAAAATCCCAAGATAGTGAATATGGCCACTACAGCCACTATACGGAATAGGACACTTCGCAACTCGTCCAAGTGGTCCCAGAAAGTCATTACTTTATCGTTCTGCTCCACTTTATTGTTCTTTCTTTTCCTTATTTCCCTTATCGGACAAGTCTGTATCTTCCTCGATACCCTTCACTCCATCCTTGAAACTCTTTACTCCCTTACCTAATCCTTTCATCAATTCAGGTATTTTTCTTCCTCCGAACAGAAGCAGGACTATAAGTGCGATAAGAATTATTTCCTGCATTCCCAATCCCAATAACAATAATGTAGTCATAATTTTTTTTTAGATTAAACATTTGAAATAGATTTTAAAAGCAAATATCCTCCGAAAACCTGAAGAAGCATTCCCGGAACTCCTATTCTGAAATCCTGAAGAGCCGCATCAAGACTTCCTGTGATAGCCCACTCTGCCATTCCGCCTACGGTCTGATAAAACAGTACGACACCTGTCAGTGACAATATGGAAAGTTTTCCGGTACGTTCTGCCAGGAATCCTGCTGCAACAGCAAGCAACACAGACTTGCATATTATGGCCGGAAGCAAAGCCGGTACGGGCATTCCGAAGAAAAATGAATTTACAAGAGGGGAAAGTATGGCTACAAGCAGACCAAGCCTCATCCCATATTTATAGGCTCCAACCAAAGTGAAAAAATAAATAGGCAACATAGTAGGGCCGCCAAGATGAACCAAATGGCATAACTGAGGCAGAAGTATATTTCCCAAAACGAAAAGTACAGAAAACAGATATGTCCTGCTCTGTCTGTAGGATAAAGAAACGAAATTAAACGCTGTATTCATATCAAACATTTACTTACTTTATTATTAATAGTTGCAAAGTTATTACTTTCAAACAATTATCTACCATATAACGAGGGAAATAATTTCCCGAAAGAAGGAAAAACTTATAAATATTTGGAAAATATGCAATTTCATCATACCTTTGCAGCACAAAACTAAACGAACTGACCTATGAACAAACTTCTGACATACATACAGCCACACACTCCGCTCCGAATATATCTGACATTCGGACACCGCAGTGCGTCCGTTCATTGGTTCAGCGGATTCCAATAAACATAACCGTTACACAATCATTTAATTCCCTAATTATAAGTCAGAGGTATATCAAGTATATATCTCAAGGCAATCATATTCTCTAATTTCTAAAAAGCTACAGTTATGTTTACAATCATAGGAACTATGTTTACAGGAATCATCTTAGGTTATATATTCAGAAACATGGACTTTCTGAGAAAAACAGAGAAAACCATCTCATACACTATTGTATTATTGCTTTTCATTATGGGCCTTTCCGTAGGTTCGAATGACAGAATAATTGAAAATTTAGGCAGTTTCGGATGGCAGGCAGCCATAATAGCCTTCTCGGCTACTTGTGGCAGTATCATCGCTGCATGGTTAGTACTGACACTGTTTTTCAAGAAAGGAGAAAGCCATGAAGGGTAGTCTGATAGTTCTTCTGTTTTTTATGGCAGGATGCTTGTTGGGAGTATTGGACATAATACCTCTCGACTTGCAGAAAACCAACCTGTCGATGTATATCCTCTATGCGCTTATGCTACAGGTGGGACTGAGCATAGGCTCGAGCAAGGACTTGAAATCCATAATCAAGGATATACGTCCGAAATATCTTCTGATTCCACTTGCCACCATTATCGGAACATTGCTGTTTTCGGCCGTAGCAAGTCTGCTTCTTTCGCAATGGAGCATATTCGACTGTATGGCTGTGGGAAGCGGATTTGCATACTACTCGCTGTCGTCCATCCTGATAACACAGTTCAAAGAAGCATCTTTGGGAATTCAGCTTGCTACAGAGTTGGGAACAATAGCGTTACTGTCGAATATCTTCCGTGAGATGATGGCCTTGTTAGGCACGCCGCTACTGGTGAAATATTTCGGCAAACTGGCTCCGATTTCTGCAGCCGGAGTAAATTCCATGGATGTGGTGCTGCCCATAATAACAAGATACTCAGGAAAAGACATGATACCTGTGGCTATATTCCACGGGATATTGATAGACCTTACGGTACCGTTTTTCGTATCATTTTTTTGCCGGCTTTAACCCTAAGTCGGCATTTTTTATACACTTTTCTACAAAACAATCAAAAGGTTTCATTAAATTTGCAGAAAAAATAAACCAAACATAAGCATATTGATTTAAACTTAATGATAGAAAAACATATTGTACTGGAAGATATAGATCCGGTTATCTTCTACGGTGTGAACAACACCAACATGCAAATGATTAAGGCTCTGTTTCCCAAACTGAGAATAGTGGCAAGAGGAAATGTCATAAAAATCATGGGAGACGAAGAGGAAATGTGTGCCTTCGAAGAAGCTGTGACAGCATTAGAGAAACATTGTTCGATATACAACTCGCTCAACGAAGAGGTTATACTGGACATTGTAAAAGGCAAAAACACTAAAATAGAAAAGAACAGCGAGGCAATCGTGTTCAGTGTTACCGGAAAACCTATAATTCCGAGAAGTCCAAATCAGCTGAAGTTAGTAAAGGATTTCGAAAAAAACGATATGATATTCGCCATAGGACCGGCCGGTTCGGGCAAGACTTATACGGCTATAGCTCTGGCTGTGAGGGCTCTCAAGAACAAGGAAATCAAAAAAATCATATTAAGCCGTCCGGCTGTAGAGGCTGGAGAGAAACTTGGATTCCTGCCGGGAGACATGAAGGACAAGATCGACCCTTATCTGCAACCGCTGTACGATGCTCTGCAAGACATGATTCCTGCCGCCAAACTGAAGGAATACATGGAACTGAACATCATACAGATTGCTCCACTTGCTTTCATGCGCGGGCGCACACTGAACGATGCGGTAGTAATCCTTGACGAGGCTCAGAACACTACCACACAGCAGATTAAAATGTTCCTCACCCGTATGGGTATGAACACTAAGATGATTATCACAGGCGATATGACACAAATTGACCTTCCTTCGTCACAGACATCTGGTCTGGTGCAGGCAATGAAAATCCTGAAAGGAGTGAAAGGCATCAGCTTCATAGAGCTTAACAAGAAGGATATCGTAAGACATAAACTGGTGACAAGAATTGTGGAAGCTTACGAGAAATTCGAAGAAAAAGTAAAATCTGAGAAAGCGGAGAAAGCAAAGATAGAAAAAGACGAAAAAGCTGAGAAAACAGAAAAGAAAGCCGCGTCAAAACAATAATAAAACAAACATATTTACTTCCTAAAATATATAGAAAAGATGAGTAAAGCATTAACAAAAACAGACTTCAACTTTCCTGGTCAGAAGAGTGTTTACCACGGAAAAGTTCGCGATGTTTATAACATCAACGGTGAAAAATTAGTCATGGTTGCAACAGACCGTATCTCGGCATTCGACGTTGTATTGCCTGAAGGTATTCCTTACAAGGGCCAGATGTTGAACCAGATTGCAGCCAAATTCCTTGATGCTACAACCGACATCTGTCCAAACTGGAAACTCGCTACTCCTGACCCAATGGTCACTGTAGGTGTAATGTGCGAAGGTTTCCCTGTAGAAATGATTGTTCGCGGTTATTTGTGCGGTAGCGCATGGCGTGCTTACAAGAGCGGTGTACGCGAAATCTGCGGCGTGAAACTTCCTGAAGGTATGCGCGAAAACCAGAAATTCCCTACACCAATCATCACTCCTACCACTAAGGCTGAAATGGGTATGCACGACGAAGATATCTCTAAAGAAGAAATCCTTGCTAAAGGTCTTGCTACTCCTGAAGAATATGCAACATTGGAGAAATATACTCTCGCTTTGTTCGAACGCGGTACACAGATGGCTGCTGAACGTGGTCTTATCCTCGTCGACACTAAATACGAATTCGGTAAGCACAACGGTCAGATTTATCTGATGGACGAAATCCACACTCCTGACTCAAGCCGCTACTTCTATTCAGAAGGTTACGAAGAACGTTTCGAAAAAGGCGAACCTCAGAAACAGCTTTCTAAGGAATTCGTACGCGAATGGTTGATGGCCAACGGTTTCCAGGGTAAGGAAGGACAGACTGTTCCTGAAATGACTCCGGAAATAGTAAACTCTATCAGCGAACGTTACATCGAACTTTACGAACACATCACAGGTGAAACTTTCGTAAAGGCTGATACAGCAGAACTTGCATCACGCATCGAAAAGAACGTTACTGAATACTTGAAATAATTATGACAGGGCGGGACTTTTCCCGCCCATCATATATTCTATCCACAAATCCTACACTAACTCACAACATGTCAAACTATCCTCAAGAAAACATCAAGCCTTACAATCAGGACGAAAGCAAAGCTGCACAGGTAGAAAAAATGTTCGACAATATCGCTCCTACTTACGATAATCTGAATCATGTACTTTCGCTTGGTATTGACAAGAGCTGGCGACGCAGGGCCATCAACATGCTCAAGCCATACCGTCCTATGCACATGATGGATGTAGCTACCGGTACAGGCGATTTTGCCATACAGGCATGCCGCGTGCTTCAACCTGAAGAACTTATAGGTACAGACATTTCGGAGGGTATGATGAATGTAGGACGTGAAAAGGTGAAACAGTCGGGAATGGACAAACAGATTTCCTTCGCCAAGGAAGACTGTACTTCCCTCTCCTTCCCTGACAACAGGTTCGATGCCATAACAGTGGCATTCGGGGTACGCAACTTCGAGAATCTTGACAAAGGTCTGACAGAAATGCACCGCGTTCTGAAGTCCGGCGGCCATCTGGTCATACTCGAACTGTCCGAACCGGAAACATTCCCGATGAAACAGCTTTACGCCATCTACTCGAAAGTTGTAATTCCTACAATAGGAAAATTACTATCGAAAGACAACAGTGCATACACATACCTGCCGCAATCCATAAAGGCTTTTCCACAGGGAGAAGTAATGCAACAGATTCTATACAAGGCAGGTTTCAGCAAAGTGACATTCAAAAGGCTCACATTAGGTATTTGCACACTCTACTTTGCAACTAAATAACTTAAAATTTTTACAAAGATGAAGAAATTTGGTTTAATTGGTTACCCTTTGGGACATTCTTTCTCAAAAAACTTTTTCAACGAGAAATTTCACTCGGAAAACATTGATGCAGAGTATGTAAATTTTGAAATTCCTACAATAGAGGATTTTAACAAAGTGATAAAGGCGAACCCTACTCTCTGCGGACTTAATGTGACTATACCATACAAGGAGCAAGTTATAGGATATCTGGACGAACTTGACAAAGACGCTGCGGCAATAGGGGCTGTAAACGTAATCAAGATAGAAAAGAACAAGGGTAAACTGAAACTGACCGGCTACAACTCTGATGTAATGGGCTTCACACAGTCAATAGAATCACTGCTTGAGCCACACCACAAGAAAGCGCTTATCTTAGGTACGGGAGGGGCATCAAAGGCCGTCAACTACGGACTTCACAAACTTGGACTGGAAACAAAATTCGTTTCCAGAGCAAAAAGAAACGAAAATACAATCACTTACGATGACCTAACTCCGGAAATAATGGACGAGTACAAAGTAATTGTAAACTGTACTCCGACAGGTATGTATCCTCAGGCTGATGAATGCCCGAAAATTCCATACGAATACATTACGCCTGAGCATCTGCTATATGATCTCCTTTACAACCCGGATACAACACTGTTTATGAAAAACGGTTCAGATAGAGGAGCAATAGTGAAAAACGGGCTCGAAATGCTTCTGCTTCAGGCATTCGGGGCTTGGGAAATATGGAACAAATAATATTTTAGCATGAAACGTAAGAAATTAATCATCAGCCTTGCTGTAATCATAGTTGTGATAGCAGGCGTATTAGTGGGCGGAAGTCTTTACATGATAGACTACTCTCTTCGCCCGGAAAACAGAGGCAAGGACCTTGCAGGCTCGGAAGCCTATATGCGCGAAACTTACCCTCAGATAAACGGATGGTTAGACAGTCTTCAGGGAAATCAACTGCTGAAAGATACATTCATCACCGCACCGGACGGAATCAGGCTGCATGCATATTATGCGTACGCATCACGCCCGACAAAAAAGACAGCGGTAATAGTACATGGCTATACGGACAGCGCCATAAGAATGTTCCACATCGGATATATGTACAATGAGTCATTGGACTACAACATCATTATTCCGGACCTGAGATACACAGGACTGAGCGGTGGCGATGCCATACAGATGGGCTGGCTGGACCGTCTTGACGTAAAGGAATGGATAAACCTCACTCCGGGAATTTTCGGTGATTCTATCCAGGCTGTAGTTCACGGGATATCCATGGGTGCAGCAACCACAATGATGACTTCGGGTGAAGTCCTGCCGGAATATATCAGATGTTTTGTAGAGGACTGCGGATATACCAGTGTGTGGGAACAGTTCAAAAAGGAACTTAAGGAACAGTTCAACCTGCCGGCATTCCCGTTGCTATACACGGCAAGCTGGATTTGCGAACTTCAGAACGGATGGAATTTCCATGAAGCTTCGGCCATAGAGCAGGTGAAGAAATGCAATAAACCGATGTTCTTCATACATGGCGATAAGGACGACTTCGTACCTACATACATGGTGAACGAAGTATATGCGGCAAAATCAGAGCCGAAAGAAATATGGCTTGTTCCGGAAACAGACCATGCCACATCATATAAAAACTATCCTGAAGAATATACAAAGAGGGTAAAGGCTTTTGTCGACAAATACATCTATTGACAATCCTCCCTATACAGACAATATTCGATTTATTCATTGTTCCACAACAGGGTATCCGTATTTTAACGGCTGAAATAATTCATTGTTTGACACGCCCGTTTGCTACCTTATCCTTACAGGTTGCTAACGGAATGAAGGAATGAAACAAATGCCCGATGAATAAGCTTACGAGAGCCATTCATCGGGCATTCTTATTTTATGTATGTATTATACGGTAACTTCTTTACTTTGCATCACCGTACATGCGTGCACGCATTTCCTTGATATGGTCTGACGTGATGTACTCATCGTATTCCATCATCTTGTCGATGATACCGTTAGGTGTAAGTTCGATTATACGGTTGGCAACAGTCTGAATGAATTCGTGGTCGTGTGATGCAAACAGCACGTTACCCTTATACTGCTTCAGATTGTTGTTGAATGCCTGAATAGATTCCAGGTCGAGGTGGTTTGTTGGAGTGTCAAGAATCAGACAGTTGGCATTTCTCAACTGCATTCGTGCTATCATGCATCGCATCTTCTCACCTCCCGAAAGTACGTTCACCTTCTTCAGCACTTCTTCGCCCGAGAACAGCATACGTCCGAGATAACCCTTCATTTCCACTTCATTGCCCTGTCCGTACTGGCTCAACCAGTCAACGAGGTTAAGGTCGCAGTTGAAGAAATCAGTATTGTCAAGCGGAAGGTATGCGGTAGTGATAGTCACACCCCAGTTGAAATGACCTGCCTGTGGTTTGCGGCGTTCGTTGATAATCTCGAAGAATGCAGTCATCGCACGCGGGTCACGGCTCAGGAATACTATCTTGTCGCCCTTCTCTACGTTGAAGTTTACATCGTTGAAAAGAACAACTCCGTCCTCAGTCTCGGCACGAAGTCCTGAAACTTCAAGAATCTGGTTACCAGGCTCGCGGTCCATAGTGAAGATGATACCCGGATATTTACGTGAAGACGGCTTGATTTCGTCCACATTAAGTTTCTCAAGCATCTTCTTACGGCTTGTAGTCTGTTTTGATTTTGCCACGTTTGCAGAGAAACGGCGGATAAACTCTTCGAGTTCCTTACGCTTTTCTTCAGCCTTTGCCTTCTGGTTCTGCTGCTGGCGGAGAGCAAGCTGGCTTGATTCGTACCAGAAACTGTAGTTACCTGCAAAGAGGTTTACCTTACCGAAGTCGATATCCACTGTGTGAGTACATACTGAGTCGAGGAAGTGACGGTCGTGACTTACTACAAGTACTGTATGCTCGAAGTTGGAAAGATACTCTTCCAGCCATGTTACAGTTTCCATATCAAGGTCGTTGGTAGGCTCGTCCAGAAGCAGGTTGTCAGGATTACCGAACAATGCCTGTGCAAGCATGACACGCACCTTTTCCTTACCGCTGAGGTCGCCCATCAATGTATAGTGCTTGTCTTCCTTTATACCAAGTCCGCTAAGAAGAATAGCAGCATCGCTTTCCGCATTCCATCCTTCGAGTTCGGCAAACTTTTCTTCAAGTTCGGCAGCCTTGATACCGTCCTCATCAGTAAAATCTTCTTTAGCGTACAGTGCTTCGCGCTGCTTCATGATGTCCCAAAGAACAGTGTGTCCCATGAGAACTGTATCCAGTACAGTATGCTCGTCGAACTTAAAGTGGTCCTGGCTAAGTACAGAAAGACGTTCGCCCGGCCCCAGCGTAACACTTCCCTTAGTAGGGTCAAGCTCACCTGAAATTACCTTAAGGAATGTTGATTTTCCAGCACCGTTGGCACCTATGACACCGTAAATATTACCGTTGGTGAACTTCATGTTCACATCGTTGTACAATACTCTCTTACCGAATTGAACGGCTACATTAGAAACTGTAATCATTTTTATTAGTTTGTGAGTTCGTTAGTTTTTAAGTTCGTTAGTTTTTCAAGTTCAAATACCAGCGCTTGTGCCGGCAATACTTTGAACAAAAAGTTATACCTATTAAATTATGTTACTCCTAAATTTGCGTGCAAAGTTACTAAATATCCCGCTAATTTACAATGCAGACAGAAGTATATAGCCCTCCATAGTATCCTTTTTATCAGATTTTTTGTGTCAGTATGTCAGTTTTTTAGTAATTTTGCACCTGTTTCACCCGGATTGACGGCATAGGCACGGTTTTTGTAGTATAGCCTTCGGCCGTACCTGAAAAGTCCGGCACACAAACCATCAGATTAATAATAAAAAAAATAACATAAAGACATGAGTACAAATCAGAATCAAAATCCGGAAGAAGAAATATTGAAGAACGAAGAAGCTGAAAACCAGCAGCAGGAAGCTGAAACTCAGACAGAAGAAACAAATTCTGCTGAAAATGCCGGCGAAGAAAAAGAAACTGAAATCTCAGAAGAAGAAAAAATAGCTAAAGAGCTTGAAGAAACAAAACAGGCTCTTGAAGATTATAAGGACAAATATCTGCGTCTGTCGGCTGAATTTGACAACTACCGCAAACGCACAATGAAGGAAAAGGCAGAGCTTATCAAGAACGGTGGCGAAAAGGCTATCTCGGCTATCCTCCCTATCCTTGACGACTTGGAACGTGCTTTGCAGAACATGCAGAAGGCTGAAGACGTAAAGGCAATGTACGAAGGTATCGACCTGATTCATCAGAAGTTCCTTAAGAACCTTGGTAATGAAGGACTTGAAAAGATGAACCCGGTAGGAGAAGCTTTCGATACAGATTTCCACGAAGCCATCGCCCTTGTTCCGGCTCCTGAAGAAGCACAGAAGGGTAAAGTTCTGGACTGTGTACAGACAGGTTACAAACTGAACGACAAAGTTATACGCCACGCCAAAGTGGTAGTTGCACAATAATACAATAAAACCACATCGCAAAATATGGCTACAAAAAGAGATTACTACGAAGTGCTTGGCGTGGAGAAGACAGCCACAGCAGACGAAATAAAGAAAGCGTACCGTAAGAAAGCAATCCAGTATCACCCAGACAAGAATCCGGGCGACAAGGAAGCTGAAGAAAAGTTCAAGGAGGCAGCAGAGGCATACGAAGTGCTCAGCAACCCTGACAAACGTTCACGCTACGACCAGTTCGGTCATGCCGGTGTAGGCGGAGCAGCCGGAGGCGGTTATGGCGGTTTCGGCGGACAGGGTATGTCTATGGACGATATCTTCTCTATGTTCGGCGATATCTTTGGCGGACACGGAGGCTTCGGAGGCTTTGGCGGTTTCGGAGGCGGCGGAGGCCAGCCAAGACAGCGCAAGTTCCGCGGTGCAGACCTCAGGGTAAAGGCAAAACTTACGCTGAAGGAAATTGCTGAAGGAACAGAAAAGAAGTTCAAGGTAAAGAAATATGTTCCTTGTTCTCACTGTCACGGAACAGGTGCCGAAGGCAACAGCGGTACTGAAACATGTCCTACTTGCCACGGAACAGGTAGCGTTACACGCACTCAGCAGAGTATCTTCGGAATGATGCAGACACAGTCTGTATGTCCTCAGTGTAACGGTGAAGGAAAAATCATCAAGAACAAGTGTAAAGAATGTAACGGTGAAGGTGTGGTTTACGGCGAAGAAGTCGTTACAGTGAAAATCCCTGCCGGAGTGGCAGAAGGTATGCAGGTTACTATCAACGGTAAGGGTAATGCCGGAAAGCACAACGGTGTGGCAGGCGACTTGCTTGTTCTGATAGAAGAAGAAAAGCATCCTGAACTGATAAGAGATGAAAGCGACCTTATTTATAACCTGCTCCTAAGCGTTCCTCAGGCAGCACTTGGAGGCACAGTGGAAATCCCTACCATCGACGGCAAGGCTAAAATCAAGATTGAACCGGGAACACAGCCGGGAAAGGTTCTCCGCCTGAGAGGCAAAGGTCTGCCTAACATCAACAGCTACGGATACAGCACAGGAACAGGTGACCTGTTGGTTAATGTAAGTGTATACATCCCTGAAACTCTGACAAAGGAAGAACGTCAGGCACTGGAAAAATGGCAGGAATCTGAAAGCTTCAAGCCAAACACAAGCCTGAAAGAGAAAATCTTCAAAAAGTTCAGAAGCTTATTCGATTAAAACAGGATATTGTAAAGAAACGAGAGCGGCTAAAACCGCTCTTTTTTTGTATAACACAGTTTTATCAGTATCTTTGCACCTCAAAATTGTTTTATATGAAGAAGAAAACTTTATTTATATCCATCTCTATAATAGTTATAATACTGGCCGGTATATCCGTCAGTACATATTCATTATTATTCAGCAAACCGTTCAGAACAGCCGGCCCAACATTCATTTATATAGATGAAGACGATAATGCCGATTCTGTGTTCGCAAAGATAGAGGCAAACCTGCACCCTGAAAGCATGACAGGCATTAAGATGTTGGCAAAGATTAAAGGATATGACAGCAAGATATTCACTGGAGCATACAGAATGAGTTCTGAAACAACAGCACTTGAAGCTTTCCGAACACTGAAAGCCGGATGGCAAACGCCTGTCAGGCTTGTTGTGCCAAGTGTAAGAACGATGGATAAATTAGCGTCAAGAATTTCCGGACAGATTATGGCGGACTCTACAAGCATAATCACATTGCTTAATGACAGCAGCTTTATAGATTCAATCGGATACAGCAAGGCCACCATTCCGGCACTGTTCATTCCAAACACATACGAGGTGTACTGGAATATGTCTGCCGAAAGTTTCATCAAAAGAATGATAAAGGAGAACAAGGCTTTCTGGAATGCAGAACGTACGGAGAAAGCCAAATCGCTTGACATGACGAAGGAGGAAGTCTGTACTCTCGCTTCTATAGTGGACGAAGAGACAGCCAATAATGCAGAAAAGCCTCTTGTGGCCGGACTATATATCAACAGACTTAAACGCGGAATGCTCCTACAGGCCGACCCTACAGTAAAGTTCAGCCATCAGGACTTCGGACTCAGAAGAATTCTGTTCAAGCATCTGGAAATAGACAGCCCTTATAATACATACAAGTATGCCGGACTTCCTCCAGGCCCTATAAGAATACCTTCAGTAGCAGGTATAAACAGTGTACTGAATTATTCCAGACATAATTATATATACATGTGCGCAAAGGAAGATTTCTCGGGAACCCATAACTTTGCTTCCACCCTTGGCGAGCACAACAGAAATGCCAGAAAATACCAGCAGGCACTGAACAGAAGAAATATCAGATAAACTGCAACCCAAACATGCAGATTTATATTTCTGACAGCTCTTCAGTGAACGGCAAATGAACACAAAATGAACGGCAAATGAACGCCCGATGAAACTGTCTTTTCCTGATTTTGGTTGACTGTTTATCGTTCACCGGGCGTTCATTTAACGTTCACTAAGCATTCATTTAGTGTTCACAGGAGTCTATATTTATAATCATTACCAAGTTTTAAATGGTGATTAAACAGTATTTAAAAACCATTTAAACAGTATTTAAGTTAGCGTCAAAGGACTATTTTACAGACTTCCAGAACTTCATAAAATCGGAATACTGTCCATAGCAAACCAAACCGTCCTCTTCCTTCAAGTCATACTCCTCAGAATAATCTATTGTAGAAACATACTCCTTTTTTGATATTCCAAGGAAATTTGAAGTCTGCTTTCCCATAACGACAGAAATAATACGAAGTCTGAATTCCTGCTCTAAATTAAGCTCACTGATTTTATAACCTACCAACTTGGCCGGTACAGCAAACTTAAACACATAATTGTTGTCATCTACGGAGAAATGCTCTACCTCTGCATCAAGTTCAAGCAACTGAACAAGAAGTCTGGCAGCATCCTTTTCGGGAGTAAGTATCCTGTCCAACGAAAATGCATCCAACACAGCCTTATGCACATCATCCACTGCACGGGCATAGATATGTTTCACATTTCGTTTTTTAAGCAATGACACTATCCTTACAGAGGCACCGAAATTCTCCCCTATGGCCACTATAACTATATCCACGCCATTAAACGGCAGAACCGAGAGAGCCATATCGTCAGTAGCGTCAAGAACGTATGTAGTGGCAACCTTTTCTTTATATCGTTCCGCCTGAAGCGCTTCAGAATCCACTCCAATGACTTCATGACCAAGGGCTGTAAGTTCTTCGGCCAACACTCCTCCATAATTGCCTAACCCTATAATGAGATATTTCATATCGCGTATTATTTATAGATTAATCAGTTTATTATTATATTATCACTCGGATATTTATAGTTCTTCTTTTTCTCCTGTCTGATTAGTCCGCTGACAAGAGTAAATGCTCCCACACGGCCGACAAACATAAGAACTATTATTATCATTTTCCCTGCATTGCCCAATGACGGAGTGAGATCCAGACTCGAACCTACTGTACTCAGTGCCGACACACATTCGAACACCAATGCCATAACCGAAACCTGAGGTTCGACTACTGTCATGATGAATATAGACACAAAGACTATAAGCAGATACAGTATCAAAGCCGCATTTGAACGCTTTACTGAATCGTAGGATATCTCACGATGGAGTATATACGTTCTTTCCACCCCACGAAGCACGGCAAACAGATTTATAAGAATAACGGCAAATACATTTATCTTCACACCACCTGCCGTAGACTGTGTTCCGCCACCAATCATCATCAGAATTATCATAAGTAGAAGAGTCTGTGTGGAAAGAGTTGTCAGTCCGACACTGGCAAAACCTGCCGTTCGCGGACATACGGAATTGAAGAATGCATGAACCACTTTATCGGCAGTATCCATTCCGGAGAAAGCATTGTTCCACTCGAAAAGAAGAATTATCAGTGTACCGGCCAATAAAAGTACCGCCGTCATAAACAGAACAATTTTCGTATTAAGATTATACAGATGAATTTTCTTTACAAATCTGCGTCGGCGATGAAATATCCATGAATAGAAATGACGAAGATAGTAGAAAAGCGTATCCTTCATATTAACCAATATAGGGAAACCTATTCCTCCCAAAACGATAAGCATGGACAGTACTATGTATAAGAAATTATGGTTGTGCATCACCATATCATTCCCCATCCCGCCGGGCAGAGTAGAGAAACCGGCATTACAGAATGCCGATACTGAATGGAAGGCCGAGAAATAGAGTTCCTCATACAGTGTCATCCCCAATGTGCCGTGTATGTCAAACCATATCAGAGCCATGCCTATCCCCTCGATGGCAAGCGTAAATCCCAATATATATAATAATGTGGACAGCAACGAGTTGAGAGAGTTGGTACTTATCATATCGCCTACAGCCAACTGATTGTAGAGGGATGTATTTCCCATAAAGAACATGGCAAAGAAGCTCGTAATGGTCATCACTCCCAAACCTCCAATCTGAATGAGAAGCATTATTATAATCTGTCCTTCAAGGGTGAATGTGGAAGGCACATCTACCGACACAAGGCCTGTGACACACGTTGCACTCGTTGAAATAAACAATGCATCTATCCATGATATTCCATTATAGGTGGCTCGGGGCAGCATAAGAAGTCCTGAACCAACCAAAATGATTATAAGAAAACTTGATGCGAGAATGAGAGACGGATTTGTCTTGCGCCCCAACAACCGGACAAAGAAACCGGACAGCAGCGTAAGCGACATGAGCAGGAGTACAGCAGCCTTGTAATAACTGCTATTGAAGAATATCCATATCCAGTAAGCTGCATTACCCGGTTCCGGAAAATGGAATACCACCGGCAGAAGTGTCAGATAAAGGCCTAAATCCAGCAGCCATGTCCAGACCGTAAACTTGGCTGCTCCATCATTCGAAAACAAATGGCTCAAAGTGGTATTTATAAGAAAAATAATCCAGACCGCATTTGATATACGATGAAGCGCCAAATCAACTTCCTCCGTGACAGTAAACCCATAACGGTAAATTATAGATGCAATAAACAATATTGCAAATAAACAAGCAAGCCCGGAGAACCAGCCTACCCACTGATATACGCGAGGCAATACAAGCTTTTTTCTATATAATAAAAGACGTTCCCAATTATCCATGTTACTTCTTTGTTTTATAGAGATATGCAAATTTACATAAAAATATTATGAAACAAACAGTAGTACGGAAAAACTTGAACTGAAAGGTATAATAATACAAAATAACACTTCTACCACATCTTCAAATTACACAATTCCACATATTTCACGATTATAGTATCAAATATTCGATAATTTCTTTGATAGATGAACTTTTTTACCTATTTTTGACCAAAACTTTAAAAACGATTAGCCATGAGCGAAAAACAGAAAAGATTTTTCCTAAAGGAAAATGAAATACCTACACACTGGTATAACATACAGGCGGACATGAAAAACAAACCGATGCCGCCACTAAACCCTGCGACTAAGGAACCTCTGAAAGCAGAAGACCTCTACCCTATCTTTGCCAAGGAATTGTGTCATCAGGAACTGAACCAGACTGATGCTTGGATAGAGATTCCGGAAGAAGTAAGAGAAATGTACAAATACTACAGAAGTACTCCCTTGGTACGTGCATACGGTCTGGAAAAGGCATTGGGTACACCGGCACACATATATTTCAAGAATGAAAGCGTAAGCCCTATCGGCTCGCACAAGCTGAACTCAGCACTTGCACAGGCATATTACTGCAAGCAGGAAGGAGTAACAAACATTACTACCGAAACAGGTGCCGGACAGTGGGGAGCGGCTTTGTCATATGCCGCACGTGTGTTCGGACTTGAAGCTGCAGTATACCAGGTGAAAATAAGCTACGAACAGAAGCCTTACAGAAGAAGCATCATGCAGACATTCGGTGCACAGGTAACTCCTTCGCCTTCTATGTCTACACGTGCCGGAAAAGATATTCTGACAAAATACCCTAACCATCAGGGCTCATTGGGAACAGCAATCTCAGAAGCAATAGAACTGGCAAGAACTACTCCAAACTGTAAATACACACTCGGTTCTGTTCTCAGCCACGTAACACTTCACCAGACTGTCATCGGACTGGAAGCAGAAAAGCAGATGGAAATGGCAGGCGAATACCCTGACATCATCATAGGATGTTTCGGCGGCGGTTCTAACTTTGGCGGTATATGCTTCCCGTTCATGCGCCACACAATCCTTGAAGGCAAGAAAACAAGATACATAGCAGCCGAACCTGCTTCATGCCCTAAACTGACAAGAGGTAAGTTTGAATACGATTTCGGTGATGAAGCCGGATATACTCCTCTGCTCCCAATGTACACTTTAGGACATAATTTTGCTCCTGCCAACATTCATGCCGGAGGTTTGAGATACCACGGTGCGGGAGTTATCGTATCGCAGTTGCTTAAAGACGGACTGATGGAAGCTGTAGACGTAAAACAGCTCGACACATTCGATGCCGGTATACTTTTTGCCAAAGCCGAGGGTATCATTCCGGCTCCGGAATCATGTCACGCCATTGCAGCTGCCATAAACGAAGCAAAGAAATGTATAGAAACAGGAGAAGAGAAAGTTATCCTGTTCAACCTCTCAGGTCATGGACTTATCGATATGAGCGCATATGACCAGTATTTGTCCGGAAACCTCACGAACTATGAATTAAGCGAGGAAGAGATAGAAAAAAATCTGGAAGAGGTAAAAAAAATATGATATCGGCATAAAGATGTCAGATACATCGCCTTAACAGTATAATAAGCTTGTTTTAAGGAAATTAGAATACAAAACCTGGTATATTCTTCAATATTTACGTATGAGAGTATATCAGGTTTTGTCCTTTTTTTATCATGTTTTATCCCGAAATATTTGCAAATTAAGAAAATATTCGTAACTTTGCACCCGCAATCGGAAATCATCACCGAGGCAACAAAGAAACCGGATTTTCCGGAACATAGGATGGCCCGTTCGTCTATCGGTTAGGACGCAAGATTTTCATTCTTGAAAGGGGGGTTCGATTCCCCCACGGGCTACAAAAAAGACATAAGCTGCCGGATTACCGGAGCGTAAGGATGGCCCGTTCGTCTATCGGTTAGGACGCAAGATTTTCATTCTTGAAAGGGGGGTTCGATT